>NZ_JBQJIM010000023.1:0-186014 GCF_052078295.1 Crossiella sp. CA198 | reverse complement strand
GACCACCGGGTACATCCTCACGGATGCAACCCCATCCTCACTGTTGGCCGTTGTGGACGGCGAGTTGGCCGTTCCGGACGGCGAGTTGGCCCAACTGGTACGCCGGGTTGGCGCAAGTGGGCGTACCAGTTGGCCCAAGTGGTACCAGTTCGGCCAAGACTGGGTACGACAACGGCCAACACGGCGGCGAGTTGCGGGCTAGGCGAAGAAGCGGTCGAGTTCGGCGGTTACCGCGGTGGGCTGTTCCTCGGCGACGTAGTGGCCGGAGTCCTTGATCTCCACCACTCGCACGTCGGTGGCCTTGCGCGGCAGGTGATCGGCCAGGAACCAGTAGTTGGGGCCCGCGCCCAGGCCGAGTACGGGCATGGCCAGCTTGCCGTGGGTTTTCTCGTCCACGATGTCCTGGACGAAGCCCTGGTACCAACCGTTGCCCGCGCGGACCGCCTCCGGGGTGGCGTAGGCGTGCGCGTAGATCGCCCGGTCGCGGTCGTTGACGGCGGCGCGGTTGACCAGCAGCATGTCGCAGAAGTGGTCGATGAGCAGCCGGGAGCGGCCGGCGATCAGCTGTTCCGGCAGGCCCTGTGCCTGGTTGAAGGCGAACCACCACGGGAAGAACGGCTGGCCGGGACGTGGGATCAGGGTCAGCTGGTACAGGTCCTCATCCGGGTGCGCGACGTCCAGGAGGGCCAGTTTCCTTACTGTGCTGGGGAAAAACGCGGCCAGGCTCTGCGCGACCATGGCGCCGATGTCGTGTCCGGCCACATCGGCCCGCTGGTGGCCGAGCTTGCGGATCAGCTCGTGGATGTCCGTGGCCATGGTCTTCTTGTCGTAGCCGCCTGCCGGTTTGCCGGAGCCGCCCATGCCGCGCAGGTCCACCGCGATCACGGTGTGCCGCTTGGCCAGCGCGGGCATGATCTTGTGGAACTCCCACCAGGTCTGCGGCCAGCCGGGCAGCAGCACCAGCGGCGCGCCCGCGCCGCCGATGACGTAGTGCAGGCGGGTGCCGTTGACCTCGGCGTGCGCGCTGCGGAAGTTGCCGCCCAGCGAACGGGCCAGTGCGGCATCCGACGGTACGCGCGGTCCTGGTGAGGCCGCGGCCTCACCGGTCATCGCGAGAGCCGCGGTGGCGGCGCCGAGAGAAAGCATGGTTCGACGGTCCATGGTGCCCCCAGAGCTGGGATCGAAGCTGCCGGTCGGCACGGTAACCCGGCCAATCCGCTCGGCCAGCATGTTTCAGGCATCGCTGAACGGCAGGATGACCGGCTGCTGACCGGTTGCTGAGTGCGACCGAGCAGACTGGGCCACATGACCGCACCGGCCGGCCCGCCCGCACCCCTGGCCGTGCACGGCCTGTGGTCGCCGGGCCGGGGCCTGCTGCTGTGGGCGGAGAGCCCGCGCCGCCCGGCCACCACCGCCATGCGCCCTACCGCTTGGTCGGTACGCCCGCACCCGTTCGCCGCGCCCACCGCCGAACTCATCGCGCTGCACCCTGGCAAGCCCGTCCCGGCCACCCTGCTGCTGCCCTCCCGACCCAACGGGCCCCGGCCGTCACCGGATCTCGCGCGCGAGCACCGCGCCCGTACCGACCAACCGGTAACCCTGCAGCCCTGGTCGGTGCCCGCGCTGCTGGTCGACCCGTCCGAACTCGACGATCCGGCCGAGGGCATCCGCTACGGCACCTCGGTGCAGCACCTGCGGGCCGTGTACCGCCTGGCCCTCGACCTGGCGCACCGGGGCCGGGTGCTGCCCACCATCGTGCCCGCCGGGGACGGCGCGCTCGCTCGCTGGCGGCCGGTGCTGCGTGGCCTGGACGCCGTCGCGGCCCAGCGCCTGGCCCAGGCCCTGCCCCCGATCGGCCGCGCCGAACAGTCCGAGCGAGTCGACGGCGCGGACCCGGCGATGCTGGTCGAGGACGCCCTGGGCGCACTGGTGGACGCCGCGGTGCGGGACCGGCTCGCGCACGCGGACCTGCCGCTGACCGGCGGGGACGGGCCGATCGAGGTGTGGCTGCGGGCACTGTGCGCCGCCGACGGCCGGGCCGACCTGCCCGCCGCCGCGCACAAGGTGGTCGCCGACGCCATCGGGGCCTGGGACGCCGAGGCCAACACCGACCTCGGCGAGGGCACCGTGTGCGTGCGCCTGTCCGAACTGCGCACCCTCTCCGCCCCGGAACCCGGCGGCGACCCCGACGACCAGACCGGCGACGGCACCCACTGGCAGCTGTCCTTCCACCTGCGTGCCGCCGCCGATCCCAGCCTGCTGCTGCCCGCGGCCGAGGTCTGGTCCGGCCGCGGGCACCCGTTCCTGTCCGACCCCGAGGGCCTCCTGGCCGCCGAACTGGGCCGGGCCGCGCTCGTGCTGCCCATGCTCGCCCCCGCGATCACCGGGGCCCGGCCCGGCAGCTACGACCTCGCCGTGGCCGAAGCCGAGGAGTTTCTGGTCAGCGGCGCGCAACGGCTCACCGAGGCCGGGTTCGAGGTCCAGCTGCCCGCCTCCTGGGGCGGACGGCGGCGAGCCGGACTGCGGTTGTCCGCGCACAGCGCCCCGGCCGACCGGATCGCCGGTGAACGGCGGCTGAGCCGGGAGGAACTGGGCACCCTGCGCTGGTCGGTCTCGGTCGGCGACGAGGTGCTCACCGAGGACGAACTGCGGGACCTGGTCGCCGCCAAGACCAACCTGGTCCGGCTGCGCGGGCACTGGGTCAGCGTGGACGCCGAACACCTGCGCCTCGGCCTGGCGCACGTGCGCCGCGACCCGCACCGGGCCAAACCCCGGGTACCGACCGTCGCCGAGGTCCTCGCCCTGCTGCACCGCCCCGACGGCGCCGAACTGCCCGGCCTGCCACTGCCGATCACCGGCATCAGCACCGAGGGCTGGCTGGCCGACCTCCTGGCGGGCAAGCTGTCCCTCTCCCTGCGGCCGGTCGAGCTGCCACCGGAGTTCCACGGCGAGCTGCGGGACTACCAGCGCCGCGGCGTGGCCTGGCTGGCGCTGATGGCCGAGGCCGGGATCGGCGTGTGCCTGGCCGACGACATGGGCCTGGGCAAGACCATCCAGGTGCTCGCCCTGGAAGCACTCGAACGCGCCAAGGGCGGGCACGGGCCGACGCTGCTGCTCTGCCCGGTCGCGGTGCTCGGCATGTGGCCACGCGAGGCCGCCCGATTCGCGCCGGGGCTGCGGGTGCGGGTGCACCACGGCCCGGCCCGCGACCTGACCGCCCTGCTCGGCCAGGCTGACTTGGTCGTCACTACCTACGCCACCGCCTCCCGCGATGTGGACGCGCTGTCCGAGGTCGACTGGGCCCGGCTGGTGCTGGATGAGGCGCAGACCGTGAAGAACCCGCGCACCGGGGCGGCCAGGGCGATCCGCCGGTTCACCGCCCGGCACCGGGTCGCGCTCACCGGCACGCCGATGGAGAACGGCGTGTCCGAGCTGTGGGCGCTGCTGGACGCGCTCAACCCCGGCCGGTTCGGGTCCCGCGAGGACTTCCGCGAACGCTTCGCCACCCCGATCGAACTGCGCGGCGACCCGGTGGCCGCCGCCGAACTGCGCCGCCTCACCCGGCCGTATGTCCTGCGCAGGCTCAAAACCGATCCGGCCATCGCCCCCGAACTCCCGGCCAAGATCGAACTCACCGAGGAGTACCGCCTCACCAGGGAGCAGGGCACGCTCTACCGGACCATCGTCGAGGAGATGATGACCAGGATCCAGGACAGTCACGGCATCAACCGCCGGGGCAACGTGCTGGCCGCGATCACCAAGCTCAAACAGGTCTGCAACCACCCAGCGCACCTGCTGCACGACGGCTCCCCGCTGGGCCACCGCTCCGGCAAGGTCGCCCGCCTGGAAGAGCTGCTCGCCGACGTGCTGGCCGCGGGCGACCGGGTGCTGTGCTTCACCCAGTTCACCGAGTTCGGCCGCCTGCTCACCCCGCACCTGGCCGACCGCCTGCGCACCGGGATCGCGCACCTGCACGGCGGCCAGTCCGCCCGGCACCGGGACGAGACGGTCCAGCGCTTCCAGTCCGGCGAGGGCCCGCCGGTGCTGCTGGCCTCGCTCAAGGCGGGTGGTTCCGGCCTGACCCTGACCGCCGCCACGCACGTCTTCCACCTGGACCGCTGGTGGAACCCGGCGGTGGAGGCCCAGGCCACCGACCGGGCGTTCCGGATCGGCCAGCACCGCACCGTGCAGGTCCGCAAATTCCTCTGCCCAGGCACCATCGAGGAACGCATCGACGCCCTGATGAACCGCAAACGCGACCTGGCCGACCTGGTCTCGGTGCCAGGGGAGAACTGGCTCACCGAGCTGTCCGACACCTCGCTGCGGGAGATGTTCCAGCTGGGCGAGGAGGCCACCGATGACTGACCCCGCGGACTGGGACGAACGACTGCGCCAGGCGCTGGAACCCTTGGGCGTCAACACTTTCCTGGCCGACCCCAGCTCCGGCTTCTGGTGCGACAAGGTCAGCGGCCTGACCGTCGGAGCGGGCGTCGTCACCGCCCAGGTACGCGCCACCCGCACCCGCGGCCACCAGACCCGGATCGCCGTCCCGGTGCACGGCAAACCCGCCTGGGCCGCACTCACCCAGGCCCTGGCCACGGACAGCCGACTGGCCACTGCCCTGCTCACCGGCGAGGTCCCGCTGACCGTCGAACCGGCCTGCGCCGACACCGGCCACCCGCTGCTGCCGGACTTCACGCAGGAGGCCGCGCTGGACTGCACCTGCCCGGCCCCGGCCACCCCGTGCGGCCACCTGCACGCCACCCTCGCCGTGCTCGCCAGGGCCGTGCGGGCCGACCCATTCCGCCTGTTCGCCCTGCGCGGCCGGGACCGGGACACCCTGCTGACCGAACTCCGCTCCCGCCTGGGCGTCACCGGCCCACAACCGGCAAAGGCCGCCGCCCCACCGCTGACCGCGGTCCTGGACGACTTCTTCGACTGGCCCACCCCGGACGGCGCCGCCCCAGCCCCGACCCGAGGTGATCAACCCGGCCCGGTGCTCGACGAACTCCCGCCCCTGACCACCACCGTGGCCGGTGTCGGCCTCACCGACCTGCTCCGCCCGCTCTACCAGGCCCTGACCAGCCAGGACTGACTCAGCCCTGGCCGTCCAGGGGCAGCGCGAGCTGGTCCACCAGCCGCAGCGGCGGCGCCAGCCGCTGCCCGCTGCCGCGCAGGCACCGTCGACAGGTCACCGGCCGGGTGCTGGGGTGCATGTCCTCCAGCGCCCACCCGGCGACCCCGACGTGACAGGCAGGCCCGGGTAACTCCACCCCGGCCATCCATTTACTCGGCGCCACCCCGTGCACCACCCGGGAACGGCGGATAGTCAGGTTGCGTTCCTCGAACTGCCGCGCGGTGCGCACGGCGACCGCCTGGAGCACGGCGGTCAGCGGATCCAGGGCGGTCGGCGGGAGCTTCCGGGCTGCGGTCATACCAGGATCCTCGCACCCACCACCGACAATCCCGGCCCGGTACCACTTGGGCCAACTGGCACGCCCACTTCAGCCAAACCGGCGTACCAGTTGGCCCAACTCGCCGGAAATCGGCGGGCCGGGCGAACTCAGCCGAGCAGCAGTTTCGCCGCCACCGTCGCCCCGTCCGGGCGGATCTCCCGCGCCACCGCCCGCGCCCGCTCCCGGACCCCGGCGGTCAGGGCCGTGTCCAGTGCGGCCGACAGCGACTCGACGGTCGGCGCCGGTCCGGCGTGCGCCACCCCGATGCCCAGTTCGGCCACCCGGCTCGCCCAGTACGGCTGGTCCGCGATCTGCGGGACCACCACCTGCGGCGCACCGGCGCGCGCGGCCGTGGTCGTGGTGCCAGCGCCGCCGTGGTGCACGACCGCGGCCACCCGCCCGAACAGCGCCTGCTGGTTGACCTCGCCGACCACGAAGCAGTCCGCGGCGTCGTCGACCGCGGCCAGGCCCGCCCAGCCGCGGGCGAGCACGATCCGGCGGCCCTGCGCGCGGACCGCCGCGATGGCCACCTGGGCCATGTCCTTGGGCACGTAGGCGGCGATGCTGCCGAAACCCACGTACACCGGCGGCGCACCGGCGTCCAGGAACTCCGCCAGCCCGGCGGGCAGCGGCCGGTCATCAGGCAGCAGCCACGCCCCGGTCTGCACCAGGTCGAGATCGGTCAGGCCCGCCGACGGGCACAGCGTCGGATCCGCCGCCAGCAACGGCCGGTCGGTGAAGACGTGGTCACGCACGTTGTCCACCGGCGGCAGGCCGAGCGCAGCCCGGCGGCGGTTGAGCGCCGGGCCGTACAGGTCGTTCACCCGCTCGGCGTCCTGCTGCCAGAGCACCCGGTTGTCGGTCTCCGCCGCCGGGGAGGGTGTGCCCGGCCGCACGCCCGGCCGGAAGTGCCGCGACGGCAGTCCGTAGAGCTGGAAGCAGGCGAACACGTAGCGGATGCCCAGCTGCTCGGCCACATCCCGCGCCCCGGCGGGCATCAATCCACTCGCCAGCAGCACATCACATCCCCGCGCCGCGGTGCTGAGCGTGTCGAACCGGGCGTCCACCAGCTCGGCCGCGAACCGGAACGCGTCCGCCGCGGTCGGCGGCTTGTCCCCGGCGACCACCGGTCGCACCTCCGGACCCAGCGGCACCAAGGGCACCCCGGTCCGCGCCAGCAGCGCGGCGAAGTCCGCATCCGGCGGCGCGCACACCCGCACCTCCGCGCCGAGTTCCCGCAACGCCACCGCGAGCCCGGCCAAGGGCTCGACATCCCCGCGCGATCCCACCGTCGTCAACAAGACACGCACTTCGCGATTCCCCATTTCCGCTGGTTCTTCCCTGTCGGCGGGTGAGTGTGCGGCACCCCCCGGGTCTTGCCGCAAGCCCCCCGGTCAGCTATAAGTTGAAGGGGGCAAGGAGAACTCTCTCCTTGCCATCGCTGTTTCCGTCCACTGTGGACGGCTTCGCCGCTGCCTGCGACGGAACCACGCCGTCCAGGCCACCAGCGACCCGATCGTGGCCAGTTCGATCACCTGGCTCAGCCCCGCCATCACCTCGACCGGCAGCCGGTAGATCAGCACCGCCCGCAGCGCCGCGGTGGCGAGCAGTCCGCCTGCCCATCCCGCGGTGAGCATCAGGAACAGGCGGCGGAACCCTGCTTCGGTGCTGATCCGACGGTCCCAGTCCTCGGTTCCGTTGTCCCGCAGGCGTTTCGCCAGGTGGAACAGGGCCGGGCGAGTGGTCAGGCAGGTGGCCAGGAAGACCAGCGCGATCAGCGCCGAGGTCAGTGGGTCGCGCAGCAGCACCAGCCGGGGATCGCTGGTCAGCAGGGCGACGGCGAGGCCGAGCAGGCTGGTCGCCAGCATCAGGCCGACCAGCAGGTCGACCCGGCGGCGCACACCCAGCAGGTAACCGGCCCGCAGGGTCACCGCGGTGGCGCCTGCCAGCAGGCACACCAGGTTGTCAAAGCCGAGCAGGCGGCCGGTGTAGAAGGTGAGCGGGGACAGGCCGAGGTCCAGCACCAGTCCCAGCAGCCAGGTCAGCCGGTGGCGGGTCATCGGGCTCACCACCGCACCGGCGGGCTGGCCAGGCCGAAGACCATGGCTTCCGGTTTGCACGGCAGCTCAGCCGGATCCCCGTGCTCGGGCGGATCGGTGTCCAGGAACGGGCGCCGTCGCTCCAGCGGGGCAGCGCCCGCGCGCAGCCGGGCGTACCCGGGTGGTTCGGCGAACGGGCAGCTGCGCGGGATCGGGAGTGTCATCGGCGCCTCACTGGGTGAAGGTGTTGGGCGCCAACGACGTTAGGGACGAGCGGGGTGGAGTCGCCTCGGCGCACGGGTGGGACCCGGCCCGGCGATCTCCACCCCGGGGTGGAGTCGGTTCCGGTCAGGCGGCGGCGCGGGCGCGCACGATGTATTGGCCCATGCCACCGCACCCGTTGGGGTTGGTGCGCTGGATGACGTAGCCGGGCGGGATCGGCGAGCCCAGGCAGATCCACTGGCCGTCTCGCGGCAGCTCGATGTAGCGGCCCATGCCACCGCAGCCGTTGGGGTTCAGCATGGTGATCACGTAGCCGTCCGGGATGGGTGAGCCCAGGCAGGTCCACTGCCCGTTACGCGGCTGCTCGATGTAACGGCCCATGCCGCCACAGCCGTTCGGATTCAGCATGGTGATCACGTACGGCACCGGCAGCGGCGAGCCCAGACAGGTCCACTGCCCGTTGCGGGCCGGTTCCAGGTACCAGGAACCGCCCCGGCTGCACCCGTTGGCGTTGAGCATCGTGATCACGTGCCCGTCCGGGATCGGCGAGCCCGCGCACACCCAGCCGGTGAAGGCCGGACCGGCAGGCGCGGCGATCGGCGCCTTGACCGGCTCGGCGGCGGCGGGCGCGACGGCAATTATGCCACCAAAAGCGACCATTCCGGCGATCGAGGCGAGCATTGTGGCCATTCTCGACCAGCGGGACCTGGTTTTCATCTAATCCGCTCCTCATGAGTGCCAGATCTAAAATAAAAGAACGGCGGGGACGCTATCGGGAACGACCTCGGTCGGGAAATACGCCGAACTGGCTAATCAAACGGCACACAAAAGCGGAGTTTCCATAAAATGCCGCACCCCACAAGATGATTTCGAACATTTCGCGATCCGCGTCACAGCAGCACCACTTGCCGAGGTAGACAGACCTGTCTATGGTCGGTCAGGACTGAACAGACCTGTCTACTCAATCGGAGGTTCGGGCATGGCCCACACCTTGCCCCGGGTCGGCCGGCTGCCGGACTCGGCGGCGCTGTACCTGCTGGCCTCGCTGGTCGTCTCGTTGCTGGCCTCCTCCAGCGCACCGACCCCGCTGTACGCCCGCTACCAGGAACTCTGGGGTTTCTCGCCGATCACCACCACCGTCGTGTTCGGCGTGTACGCGGTGTCCGTGCTGGCCGCGCTGCTGGTGCTGGGCAAGCTGTCCGACCACCTGGGCCGGCGGCCGGTGCTGCTGGTGGCGCTGGTCGTGCAGGCCGCGGCGATGCTGGTCTTCGCCACCGCGGACGGGGTGGGCGCGCTGCTGGTCGCCAGGGTGGTGCAGGGGCTGGCCACCGGGGCCGCGCTCGGCGCGCTGGGTGCGGGCATGCTCGACCTGGACGCCCGGCGCGGGCAACTGGCCAACGCGGTCGCGCCCGGGATCGGCACCGCGGTCGGCGCGTTGTTCTCCGCCCTGCTGGTGCGCTACCTGCCCGCACCCACCGAACTGGTCTACCTGGTGCTGCTGGTGGTGTTCCTGGTGCAGGGACTGGGAATCGCGCTGATGCGGGAGACGGTCAGCCGGGCGCCGGGCGCGCTGGCCAGCCTGCGCCCGGAGATCACGCTGCCCGCCGCGGTCCGGTCGCCGGTGCTCACCGCGGCGCCGGTGTTGTTCGCGGTGTGGGCGCTGGCCGGGCTCTACGGCGCGCTGGGCCCGGCCCTGGTGGCCAAGCTCGGCGGGGGCGACTCCCCGCTGCTGGGTGGGCTGGCCCTGTTCACCATGGCCGGCACCGCGGCGCTGACCACCGTGGTGCTGCGTCACCGCTCCCCCGAACTCACCATGCGCACCGGGGTGTTCGCGCTGATCATCGGGGTGGCGGTGACCCTGATCGCGCTGGAGATCGGCACGCTGTCGCTGTTCTTCCTGGGCACCGCGATCGCCGGGGTCGGTTTCGGCGCCGGGTTCCAGGGTGGTCTGCGCACCTCGGTGCCGTTGGCGCGGCCGCATCAGCGGGCCGGGGTGCTCTCACTGCTGTTCGTGGTGTCCTACCTCGGTTTCGGGCTGCCCGCGGTGGCCGCCGGGGTGCTGGTGGTGCACGGTCCGGGTCTGGTCGGCGCGACGCTGATCTACGGCGGGGTGCTGATCGCACTGGCGCTGCTGGCCCTGGTGCGGCTGTTCACCCCGGTACCGGCGGGTGATCCCGAACCGGCGCTGTCCCGGTTGTAGCCTGGTTGTCCGGTCCGGATTCGAGGGAAGTGGTGGGGATGGCGGCCAAGGTGTCCGCCCGCGAGCGGTTGCTGGCCGCGGCCGACGAGCTGTTCTACGCCGAGGGCGTGCGCTCGGTGGGCATCGACCGGGTGATCGAGCACGCCGGGGTCGCGAAAGCCTCGCTGTACAACACTTTCGGCAGCAAGGACGAGCTGATCCACGCCTACCTCAAGGGCAGGCAGGACAAGATGTCCGGGCGCATCCTGGCCGCGGTCGAGGCCGCCGGGACCCCGCGCGAGCGGATACTGGCGATCTTCGACGCGCAGGCCAAGGCCTACGCCGACAGCGGTTTCCGCGGCTGCGCCTTCCACCGGGCCAGCGCGGAATCCCACCCCGGCGACCGGGTGGAGCAGGCCACCAGGGAGTACCGCGCCTGGGTCCGCGAGCTGTTCGCCGACCTCGCCGGGCAGGCGGGCGCCCGGGACCCGGCGGCGCTGGCGCACCAGCTGCACCTGCTCTACGACGGCACCGGCCACGCCACCCGCACCGACCGCGATTCCAGTGCCACCACGGCGGCCAGGGCCGCGGCCGCCGCCCTGCTCACCGCCGCCGTGTCCTGATTCTCCTGCGGGCACAACACCCGGCCGCTATCCTCTCGTGATGATCGAGAAGAAGACCCGGTCCCGGCGGCGCCGGTGGTGGGTGCTGGGCCCGATCCTGGTGCTGCTGGTCCCGATCCTGCTCTACGCGCCGTTCCTGGGCTGGGAGTACACCCGGCCGCAGCCCGATCCCATTCCGGGCAGCGCCCAGGTGTCCACTTCGGCCGTGCCGTGGGTGGTGGTGATCGGCAATCCGGTCACCTACGCCGACTCTCCGAGCAACAAGCTCTGCGTCGGCACCCTGGTCGCGCCCAGGGCCGTGGTCACCGCCGCGCACTGCCTGGGTCAGGCCAGCCCGGCCGAGTTGACCGTCACCGTCGGCCGGGACGACCTGCGCGGCACCGCGGGCCGGATCGTGCGGGTGGCCAACATCTGGCGGGATCCGGCCTACCCCAAGGGAATCGCCGAGGAGTCCTTCCTCGGCGGCGTGTTCGGCAAGGTCGCGCTGGCGCCCGCCGACATCGGCCTGATCACCCTGGCCGAACCCCTGGACACCCCGGTGCTCCCACTGGCCGATCCCGGCACCGGGCCGAAGGGCGGGGAAAGCGCCACCGTGTACGGCTGGCGCATGTCCCCCGCCGACGACCCCCTGCTGTGGCAGGCCCCGACCGCGGTGGCCGAGGACGCCGAATGCGTGCGGCGGGCCGCGGACAGCGTCCGCTTCATGCCGCCGCGCTGGTGGGGCCTGAGCTACGACCCCGATTCCTACCTGTGCGTTGGCGCGGACCGGGCGATCCGGTTGCGCGCCACCGACAGCGGCTCCCCAGTGGTGGTCGGCGGCAGGCTGGCGGGCGTGGCCTCCTGGTCGGCCAGCGCCTCGCCGTCAGCCCCGGACTACTACACCCGGGTGGCGAATTTCCAGCCACAGCTGGCCAATCTCATCGCCGCGATCCGCTGAGTCCACAATGGTTGTGCTGGCACGCCCGGCTGGACGCCGGCCCGGCCCAGCGCTGGCTGCGCGAGACCATCAGGGCAGCACTGCGCTGAACTGCTCGATCGTGTGGTCGCGGAAACGTTGCGCGGCAACGGAAAGGTAGCTGTCCTGCCGCCAGGCCACACTGAGCACCCGGTGGCAGCCTGGATCGGCCACCTCCAGCCAGACCACGTTCGCGGGCAGGCCGATCCGGCGGCCGAAAGCAGGCACCAGCCCAATGCCGAACCCGGCGCCGATGAGGTGGAAGATACCCTCGGGTTCCTCGCCCTCGCACACCACGTGCAGATCCGCGCCCGCCGTGGCGAACAGCCGCTCGACCAGTGTGCGCTGCCAGTAGCCGGGCGGGGTGGTGATGAACGGCTCGCCGGTCAGCTCGGCCACGCTGATCCGCCCTTGGCCGGCGAGCCGGTGTCCGGTGGGCACGCACAGCAGTACCGGTTCGTCCAGCAGGACCTGGGTGTGAATGTCCTTGCCGGGCAAGGGTTGCGACCCGATACACAGGTCGGCCTCGCCGGTCCGCAGCTGGTCGGCCATGCCGGTGGCCGCGGACTGGAACAGCCGCACGTCCACCAGCGGGTGCCTGGCGAGGAAGGTCCGCAGCACCTCGGTCAGCGGCAGCAGGGTTTCGGTGGCCACCGCGACGATGCCGCGTGCCAGCCCGGCCGCGTCGGCGAGTTCCTGCCGGGCGTCGTCCAGCTCGGCCAGCACCCGGTCGACCCGGCGCAGGAACGCGCTGCCGAAGCGGTTGAGCCGGATCCGGCGGCCGTGCCGGTCGAACAGCGGCACGCCGAGATCCTGCTCCAGCCGGGTCAGCGTCCGGCTCAGCGAGGGCTGCGCGATCCGCAGCTGGTCAGCGGCCCGGCCGACGTGCTCCAGCCGGGCGAGGGTCTGGAAGTGGCGGAGTGCCAGAAGATCCACTGCTGATGCCTTGTCTGTTATGAACAGATAACCAATCTTGTCTTGGACAGCATAAGGCGGCCGATCCTAGGTTCGGTCCCGTGACCACAACCGTGACAACGCTGTTGGTGTGCCGGGTGCTGGTGAGCGCGCACACCGTCGCGATCATCGGCCAGCCGGTGTTCGCCGGTGGCTATCTGGCCGGGGACTACGACATGCTCTGGCTGCACCGCTGGGGCGCGGACGCGGTGTCCTACCTGGGTTACGCGCAGCTGCTGGCCGCGCTGGTGCTGTGGCTGGCCCGTGGACCGCGCTGGCTGTTCTGGGTCAGCCTGCTCATCGCCCTCGGGGAGACCGGGCAGTATTTCGCCGGTATGGCCGGTGCCCTGGACCTGCACCTGCCGCTGGGCGTCGCCCTGGTCACCGCGATGGCGCTGACCACGATCGCCGTGTGGCGCCCGCACCCCGGGACCACGCGATGAGCGGCCGACTCCCCCGGCGCACCTTCCTGGGCCTGGCCGGTGGCGCGGGCGTCCTGCTCACCGCCGGACTGGTCGCCCCGAGACTGCTGCGCGCGGACGCCCCCGGCACCGGCGAGCTGCTGCGCTCCCGGATCCCGTTGCCGGAGCCTTTCCAGGTCCCACTACCGATCCCCCGGGTGCTCAGTCCACAAAGGACAGCTGACGCCGATCACCACACCATCACCCAGCGCGCGGCCACGGCCGAGATCCTGCCCGGCGTGCGGACCCCGATCTGGGGCTACGACGGGACTTTCCCCGGACCCACCATCGAATCCCGCCGGGACCGGACCACGATCGTCCACCACCGCAACGAACTTCCGGTGCCCACCGTGGTCCACCTGCACGGCGGTCACACCCCCGCCGACTCCGACGGCTACCCCACCGATCTTGTGCTGCCGGTCACCGGCTGGTCCGGCGGGCACGGCCACGATATGGCCGACGCCCGCGCCCGGGTGACCCGCGGCTCCCGCGACTACGTTTTCCCGCTGCGCCAACGGGCCGCGACGCTCTGGTACCACGACCACCGGATGGATTTCACCGGTCCCGCGGTGTACCGGGGCCTGGCCGGTTTCCACCTGGTCCGCGACGATGAGGAAGACGCCCTCGGCCTGCCCGCGGGCGACCGGGAACTGCCGCTGCTGATCGCCGACCGCGCCTTCGACGAGCACGGCGCCTTCGCCTACCCGGCCCTGGATCCGAGCCTGCGCAGCGTGCCCGGCGTCGAACCCGAGTACGTGGAAGGCGTTTTCGGCGACGTCATCCTGGTCAACGGCGCGCCATGGCCGGTGCACGAGGTGACCGCGACCCGGCACCGGCTGCGCCTGCTCAACGGTTCCAACGCCCGCCGCTACGACCTGGCCCTGGACCCGCCACCACCCGGCGGCGCGGGCCTCGTCCAGATCGGCAGCGACCAGGGGCTCCTCGACGCACCACGCGCACACGACCACCTCCCGATCGCCCCGGCCGAGCGCTACGACGTCATCGTGGACTTCGGCCGCTACCCGGTCGGCGCCCGGGTCACCCTGGTGAACCGCCTCGGCACCGGCTCGACCGCGCTGGTCATGCGGTTCATCGTCACCCGAAGCGCGCGGGAGGACAGCCGGATCCCGCCCCAGCTCAGCGAAATCGCCCCGCTGCACCGATCACAGGCCGGCACGATCCGCGACTTCTCCTTCACCGCGGGCCAGGTGCACGGCCGGACGGGCTGGGTGGTCGGCGGCGAACCCTTTGCCCCGGACCGGATGTCCGCCCGGCCCCGGCTCGGCGACGTGGAGATCTGGCGGTTCGTCGCCGATGTGCACCACCCGGTGCACCTGCATCTGGTGGGATTCCAGATCCTCTCCCGCGGCAGCGGCCCGCCGGGGCCCTTCGACGGCGGCCTCAAGGACACCGTCGACCTGAGCCCCGGCGAGGCGGTGGAGGTGATCACCCGCTTCGAGGGCTATCGCGGACGCTATGTCTTCCACTGCCACAACGCCGAACACGAGGACATGGCCATGATGGCCAACTTCGAGGTGATCTAAGCCCCCACCGTGTTGGCCGTTGTCGTACGGTGTGTTGGCCGTTGTGGACGGTGTGTTGGCCGAAGGGCGTACCAGATCGGCCAACACCGTGTACGACAACGGCCAACACGCCGGCGAGGTGCGGGCTGGACCTAGGCGGGTAGTTCGCCGGTGATCAGCAGGAACGGCGCGCGGTCGCGTTCGGCGGTCCAGCTGCGTGCGCGCAGCAGCCCGGGATCGGCTACCCCGGCCGCGTCCGCCAGTCGCGGGGTGCGCCGGGACATGACCCGGAAACCCGCGCCGGTCAACAGCTCCAGGTAGGTCGACTCCGGCCAGTGCACGTCCACCGTGCCGATCCAGCTGCCGTCGGTGCGCTGTACCTGGACCGGCAACGGCTCACCGGCCGCGTAGCTGTGGCCGGGCACGCCGCGCCGGAACCCGCTGAACTCGCCGTTGGCCTGCGCCGGATTCGGGCCGAGCACGGTGAACCGTCCGCCGGGCCGCAGCACCCGGCTGACCTCGGCGACCATCCGCTGCAGCCGGTCGAGTTCGGGCACGCAGATGAACATGAAGCAGGACATCGCCGCGTCCACCGAGTCATCCGGCAACGGCAGCAGATCGGCCTCGCTGAGCCGGTAGTCGATCCGCGGATGGGGTTGCCTGGCCGCGATCTCCAGCATGGCCGCGGAGAAATCCGTTGCCACCACCGAGATGGCGTGCCGGTCGGCGAACCACCTGGTGACCGTGCCCGGCCCGCATCCCAGGTCCAGCAACCGGTTCCCGGCCCGCAGACCGAGTTCGCCGGGCACGAACGGGTAACCGAGCAGCCAGCATGCCCCGTCGTCCCAGGTGTCGTAGTCCTCGGCGATGTCCTGGGTCGCCCAGCTCTGCGCGGCGTGGGTCACAAGGAGGTCAGGGCGGTAGTCACGGTGGTGATTCCCTTCGCGGACGATGTTGACCACTCACCGTGGCACCGATGATCGGCTCAGCGGTACAGCCGATCAGTGAAATCCGCGATCCATGGGCAGTTCGCGCAGCTCGGGATCGCGGATGGTGGCGCGCAGGGCCGCGGTGAAGCGCTCGGCGTGCAGCACGAGGTAGGGGCGGTCGTGGAACGGGCGTGGGCTGGGATCGACCGGGTCGGTGAGAGCGGCGTCGTTGTGCAGGGCGGCCACCATCGCGCTGGCTGCGCTGAGGTGCTGTTCGCGGTCCGGCCAGTCGGTGGCGGCGATCGCGGCGGTGAGCAGTGGGGTCAGCCGGGCGGCGCAGGGCAGGCGGGCGAAAGCGCTGCCGAGCCATTTGCCGTAGGGCGGGTAGACCCGGTTCAGCAGCAGGCACAGCCGGATCAGGTCGCGGGCCAGCCGGGCGGCGATAATCGCGGAACCAAGATCGTCGCCGACCTCCGCGCAACGGCCGGGGAAGGGTTCTTCCTGGCTGAGGCGTTGCCATTGGCAGGCCAGCAGGTAGCGCCACACGTCGTCGGGGTACCAGGCCAGCGCGCGCCGGGCCGGTTCGAGCTGGGCCAGGCCGTCGTGCCAGACCGCGCCCGCGGTGACCTCGGCGAGTGCCTGCGTTGGCGTGCCCAGCCAGTCGCGGGTGCTGATCCCGTCTCGTGGGTCGAAGCCGAGCCGGCCGGTCAGCCAGGCGCCGAGGTCGGCGATCTCCACCCCGTGCTGGACAGGTCCGCTGGTCGGGCGCAGGTGCCGGGTGCCCCGCTCGCCGGTCGGGACCAGGTTGGTCGGGTAACCGGCGATCGCGGTGGGCAGCCGCTCGGCCAGCAGTCCGGACACCTCCACGCCGTGTTCGGCGAGGTCAGTCGGGTGCAGGAACAGTTGCAGGCGTGGTCCCCAGTCGTGGTCGGTGGAGCGGGCGGTGTCGAAGCCGAGGACCTCGGAGCCGGGGCCGATCAGCGCCGCGCTGTGCGCCAGCCCGGGGAAATGCCGGTCCAGCAAAGGGCGGACGGCTTCCCGGTAGAGGCGGGCGGCGAGTTCCACACCCGGGATGAACGCTGGTGGCACGTCCGGCAGCGTGCCCGGGGCAGGGCCGGTGAAGCGAGCGGGTTTCAGCCGACCGTCACCGGGTGCCGCACCACCGCGCCGAAGAGGTAGCCGAACCGGTTGAACGGCACCTCCCTCGGCTGGGTCGCGCCAGTGCTGTCGGTGGCCTCGGCCAGCAGCGTGTACGGGCCCGGCCGCTCCGGCCGCCAGGCGAAGGTCCACGGCAGCCACGCCTGGTCCCGGCTCAGGCGACGGGGGTGGGCGGGTCGCCAGCTCGCGCCGCCGTCGGTGCTGATCCGGACCCCGCGCACTCGCCCTGCGCCCGACCAGGACCGCCCGGTCAGCAGGCGCGTCCGCCCCACGGCCAGCCGGGCCTCGCGCGGCAGCTCGAAGGCGCTCTTGGTGACCTGGCTGGTCAGCGGCGCGCTGCCCTCCTGCGGGTAGCTCGGGCCGAACAGGCGGTAGAACTGAGTGTTCCACGGCGAGAACAGCGGCCGGTCCGCCACCTCGATCTCGCCAACCCACTTGATGCTGGAGATCCCGGTCCAGTTCGGCACGATCAGCCGCACCGGGAATCCATGGTCGGGCGGCAGCGGTTCGCCGTTCATCTCATACGCCAGCAGGGTGTCCCGCAGCGCCTTGGCCACCGGCAGCGGCCTGCGCACCCGGCCCAGGTTGACCTGCCCGTCCACGAACTCCGGGTCCAGGCCGCTGGGCAGCACGTCCACCGCGGCCCCGGTCAGCCCGGCCCGCTCCAGCACCGTGGCCAGCCGCACACCGCGCCAGCGGGCCACGCCGACCCCGCCCAGCGTCCACGGGGTGCCGGGGGCCGGAGTGCCCTGCTGGGAGCCGTAGAAGCTGCGGCCGTTGCCCGCGCACTCGACGAAAGCGGTGCTCGACTCGGCGGGCATGCCGAGCAGGTCCTCGTAGCTGAACTCGACCGCCCGGTCCCGGCCCGGCGCGCCGTGCAGGCCGGTGCCGAACAGCCGCAGCCGCCAGCTGCGCGCGTCGATCAGCGGGGTGCCGGTGTGGTTGCGCACGAAGAACCGGTCGGTGGGCACCAGATGGCCCTGGCCACGCATGGCTTCCCAGCGCATCTCGGCGTTGGTGCCGTGCGGGATGAACAGCTCGGGCGGCAACGGTTTGACGATGGTGGCCGGGCGATCGGCCGCGGTGGCCAGCGGTCCGGCGGTCGCGGACAACGCCGCGGCGGCCCCCAGACCGGCGGTCAACCGGAGCAGTCCGCGGCGGGACAGACCCGCCAGCCGCTGCCGGTCGTAGGCCGTCTCATCCGTCAGGTCGCGATAGGACATTGGGCCAGTATTGGCTGGTCCAGGGCCTGAAAAGGCTAGTTGCCCCGAGGGCCACCCCATCGAGCCGACTCCGGGGAGAACTGCGAGATCCGTTGTGACGGACAATCGGTGCACTGGGACGGCGAGGAACGGGGTACGGGTGCGGCGGGTGGTCGAGGTGGTCGGCATCGGGGCGGGCGATCCCGGGCAGATCACGGTGGAGGCGGTGGACGCGCTGCGGCGCGCCAATGTGGTGTTCTTCCTGGACAAGGCCGGGCAGGCGCGCGAACTCTCGGACCTGCGCCAGGTCATCCTGGACACGCACGTGCCCGGCGGCGGGTACCGGGTGGCGCGGGTGGACGATCCGCAACGGCGACGCGACTACGACGGTTACGTCGAAGCGGTGGCGGACTGGCGGGCGCGGCGGGTCGAGCTGTGCGCCCGGATGATCGCCGAGCACCTCGGTCCCGAGCAGACCGGGGCGTTCCTGGTCTGGGGCGATCCCGCGCTCTACGACAGCATCATCGCGGTGGTCGAGGGCGTGCTGGCCGGCGGCGCGGACTTCGAGGTGCGGGTGCGGCCCGGCATCAGCAGCCTGTCCGCGCTGGCCGCCCGGCACCGGATCACCTTCAACCAGATCGCCGGTGCGGTGCAGATCACCACCGGACGGCGGCTGGCCGCGGGCTGGCCCGAGGGCGTCGACGACGTGCTGGTGATGCTGGACGCGGGCAACACCTTCCTGAAACACCTGGACGAACCGGGTGCCACCATCCACTGGGGCGCCTACGTGGGCACCGCGGACGAGATCCTGATCGCCGGGCCGCTGGCCGAGGTCGCCGAACAGATCGTGGCCAGCAGGCAACGCGCCCGCGACGCCAAGGGGTGGATCATGGACTCCTACCTGCTGCGCCGTCCTGCCGGTGGGTCGTAAGGAAAATCCCAGATCCTGAGCGAGGCTCCCGCGGTGCGCTACGCTCGCGTGGCTGGTGGTTCGCCCGGCCGTGGAACGGCTTGGCGAGGCAAGAGGGAACCCGGTGTGAATCCGGGACTGCCCCGCAGCGGTGAACGGGAACGAAAGCCGTCATCAAGCACTGCGCGCGAGCGTGGGAAGCGACGGCCGGTAGGAGCGAGCACGGCGCCCGTGAGTCCGAAGACCTGCCACTGGTCCGTGAGCCCGCCGGGTTCACGGTGGTCCGGAAGCCTCTCGGGTGGGCTTGTGCGGACGCGGCTTCGTGCCGCCCGCCGGCGTGCCCTGGGACCAATCCGGACTCCCGCACGCTCGCGAGGAGAGAGCTTGTGACCAGCGGTATCGGCGCCACCGTCCTGGGCTATCCGCGGATCGGTCCGCGCCGGGAACTCAAGCGCGCGGTGGAGCAGTACTGGGCGGGCCGCATCGGCCGGGACGCCCTGCTCGCCACCGCCAAGGAGTTGCGCACCTCCACCTGGCTGGAACTGCACGACGCGGGACTGGACTCGGTCCCCTCCAACACGTTCTCCTACTACGACCAGGTGCTGGACACCGCGGCCCTGGTCGGCGCGGTCCCGGCACGCTTCCGCCAGGACCACGACCTGGACACCTACTTCGCCGCCGCGCGGGGCACCGACGAGGTGCCGCCGCTGGAGATGACGAAGTGGTTCGACACCAACTACCACTACCTGGTGCCCGAGATCGACCAGGACACCGTGTTCTTCCTGGCAGGCGGCAAGCCGATCGAGGAGTACCGGGAGGCCAGGGCGCTGGGCGTGGACACCCGCCCGGTGCTGCTCGGCCCGGTCACCTTCCTGTTGCTGGCCAAGGGCGCTGACCCACTGGCCCGGCTGGACGACCTCCTTGCCGTCTACGTCGAGCTGCTCGGCGCACTGGCCACCGAGGGGGTGTCCTGGGTGCAGTTCGACGAACCCGCCTTCGCCGCGGACCGCACCGAGGAGGAGCTGGCCGCGCTCGGCCGCGCCTACGACCGCCTCGCCGCGGTGCCGAACCGGCCGAAGCTGCTGGTCACCGGCTGCTACGGGTCACTCGGCCCGGCACTGCCGGTGCTGGCCGGGAGCGCTGTCGAGGCCATCGCGGTCGACCTGGTGGCCGGGAGCACCGAGGGCATCGCCAGCGTGCCTGCGCTGCGGGACAAGACCCTGGTCGCCGGGGTGATCGACGGCCGCAACGTGTGGCGCGCGGACCTGCGCCAGGCGCTGGCCAAGGCGGTCTCCCTGGCAGGCGCCGCCAAGGAGGTCGTGGTCGGCACCTCGTCCACGCTGCTGCACGTGCCCTATGACCTGGACGCCGAGACCGGTCTGGCGCCCGAGGTCCGCTCGCGGCTGGCCTTCGCCCGGCAGAAGGTGCGCGAGGTCGTGCTGCTGGGCCGGGCACTGCGCGAGGGCGCCACCGGCGAGTGGGCGGAGCAGGCCGTGCAGGCCACCGCCGAGCCGCGGCGCGACGACGCGGTGCGCGCCAAGGTGGCGGCCCTGCGGCCCGCGGACCGCCTGCGCGCGCCCTACGCCGAGCGCGCGGCCGCCCAGGACGCGTTGCTGGGCCTGCCCCCGCTGGCCACCACCACCATTGGTTCCTTCCCACAGACCGGCGAGATCCGCACCGCGCGGGCCGGCCTGCGCACCGGGGACCTCACCCAGGCGCAGTACGAGGAGCGGATGCGCGCCGAGATCGCCAGGGTGATCAAGCTCCAGGAGGACATCGGCCTGGACGTGCTGGTGCACGGTGAGCCCGAGCGCAACGACATGGTGCAGTACTTCGCCGAGCACCTGGACGGCTTCGCCACCACCGAACTCGGCTGGGTGCAGTCCTACGGCTCGCGCTGCGTGCGGCCGCCGATCATCCACGGCGACGTCACCCGGCCCAGGCCGATCACCGTGGACTGGGCCAGCTACGCCCAGTCGCTGACCGGCAAGCCGGTCAAGGGCATGCTGACCGGCCCGGTGACCATCCTGGCCTGGTCCTTCGTCCGCGACGACCAGCCGCTGGGCCAGACCGCCGACCAGGTGGCGCTGGCCCTGCGGGAGGAGATCGCCGACCTGGAGGCCGCGGGCATCCGGATCATCCAGGTCGACGAGCCCGCGCTGCGCGAACTGCTGCCACTGCACGCGGCCGACCAGCCGGAGTACCTGGAGTGGTCGGTGGGCTCCTTCCAGCTCGCGGTCGCCGGGGCCGCGGTGGGCACCCAGATCCACACCCACCTGTGCTACTCGGAGTTCAGCGAGGTCATCGACGCCATCGACGGTCTCGGCGCGGACGTGACCACCATCGAGGCCGCCCGGTCCAAGATGGAGGTGCTGGAAGACCTGCGCGCCACCGGTTTCAGCCGCGGCGTCGGTCCGGGCGTCTACGACATCCACTCCCCGCGGGTGCCCAGCCAGGACGAGGTCATCGACCTGGTCGCCGCCGCGGCCGCCGCGGTGCCGCCCAAGCGGCTGTGGATCAACCCGGACTGCGGGCTGAAGACCCGCGGTTACGCCGAGGTCGAGCCCGCCCTGCGGCACCTGGTCACCGCGGCCCGCAAGGTCCGCGAAACCCTGGGCTGATAACGAGAAACGCGGGTGGTGCGCGGGGGAGACATCCCGCGCACCACCCGCGAACCCGCCCGATCCCTAGACGGGCGGGTGATCAAGCACGACCACGCCGTCGTGGTCGCTGACCAGGAAATCGCCAGGGCGGAAGGTGATCCCGCCGAACTCCACCGGCACGTCCACCGCCCCGGCCCCGGTTTTGGCGCTGCGCCTGGGATTCGTGCCGAGCGCCTTGATCCCGAGGTCCAGGGTGCGCAGCGCCGCGGCGTCCCGGACCGCGCCGTGCACGACCAGGCCGCGCCAGCCGTTGCGCCGGGCCAGTTCCGCGATCAGGTCGCCGACCAGCGCGGTGTGCAGCGACCCGCCACCGTCGACCACCAGCACCCGGCCCTGTCCCGGTTCCGACAGCACCGCCTTGAGCAAGGCGTTGTCCTGCAGACAGGAGACCGTGCGGACCGGTCCGGCGAAGACCAGCCTGCCGCCGAACTGGCGCAACTGGGTGTCGCAGCTGCGCACCGCGTCGCCTTCCCGGTCGGCCAGATCGGCGGTGGCCCACCGCGTGGTCGCGGTGGTCATGACGCGCGCACGGCCAGGTGAGCAGCGTAGGCCGTGGTGGTGAAGAACGACGGTGGCCGCTCGGCCAGCGCGTTCGCGGTGAACAAGGCACGCACCGCGTCCCGGCGTTCCGGCCGGATCTCCAGCAATTCCTTGTCCAGCATGGCCTGCACCAATTCCTCGCTGACCATCCCGCCCTCGGCCAGCGGGGTGATGTGGTACAGCCACTGCCACACCTGGCAGCGGGCGATCTCGGCGGTGGCCGCGTCCTCCATCAGGCCGCCGATCGAGGCCGCCCCTGTCCCGTCCAGCCAGGCCTGGAAGTACTGCGCCGCAACGGAGATGTTGCCGCGCAACCCGGCCTCGGTGACCCGGCCGGGCGTGTGGTCCACGGCCAGCAACTCGGTCGCGGTGACTGTGACGTCCGGGCGCTGGCGGTCCAGCTGGTCGGGTTGGGTGAACGCGGCCGCGCACACCGGGACCAGGCCGGGGTGGGCCACCCAGGAGCCGTCGAAGCCGTCCCCTGCCTCACGTTCCTTGTCCTCACGCACTTTTTCCAGGACCACGGTGTTGGATTCGGCGTCCCGGCTGGGGATGAACGCGGCCATGCCGCCGATGGCGTGCGCGCCGCGCTGGTGGCAGGTGCGCACCAGCAGTTCGGTGTAGGCACGCATGAACGGCACCGTCATGCTCACCTGGCCGCGGTCGGGCAGCACGAACTCCGGGCGGTGGCCGAAGTTCTTGATGACACTGAAGATGTAGTCCCAGCGGCCCGCGTTGAGCCCGGCGCTGTGCTCGCGCAGTTCGTAGAGGATCTCTTCCATCTCGAAGGCGGCGGTGCTGGTCTCGATCAGCACGGTGGCCCGGATGGTGCCTTGCGGGATGCCGAGTTCCCGTTGGGCGTAGGTGAAAACGTCGTTCCACAGCCGGGCTTCGAGGTGGTTCTCCAGCTTGGGCAGGTAGAAGTACGGCCCGTGCCCGCGCTCGATCTGCCGCTGGCCGCAGTGGAAGAGGTAGAGGCCGAAGTCGAGCAGACTGGCCGAGATCGGCCTGCCCTCCACCACCACGTGCTTGTCCACCAGGTGCCAGCCGCGCGGCCGCACCACGATGGTGGCCACTTCCTCGCCGAGTGCGTAGTGCTTGCCGCCCTCGGCGGTGAAGTCGATCCGCCGCTCGATCGCGTCGATCAGGTTCAGCTGGCCCGTCACGATGTTGGACCAGGTGGGTGCGGTGGCGTCCTCGAAATCGGCCATCCACACCTTCGCGCCGGAGTTGAGCGCGTTGATCGCCATCTTGCGCTCCGGCGGCCCGGTGATCTCCACCCGGCGGTCGCGCAGGCCCGGCGCGGGCGGGGCCACCCGCCACGTCGGATCCTCGCGGATGGCCCGGGTCTCCGGCAGGAAGTCGGGCAGCCCGCCCTCGGCGAAGAACTCCCGCCGTTCCCGCCGCGCGGCGAGCAGTTCGGCGCGGCGGCCGGCGAACCGGTCGTCCAGCCGCACCACGAACTCGATCGCCTCCGGTGTCAGGACCTCCTCGAACCGCTCGCCGCGCGGGCCGGTGAGCTGGACTCTGCTGGGCACGATGCCTCCTCTGCGGTCGCTGGGACGGGGACTCAGGCGAACTGGGCGGCTTCGGTGGACTCGGCCAGCGCGGTGGTCGAGGCCGCCGGGTTGATCGCGGTGCTGACCAGGTCGAAGTAGCCGGTGCCGACCTCGCGCTGGTGCTTGGTCGCGGTGTAGCCCTCGGCCTCGGCGGCGAACTCGCGCTCCTGCAGCTCCACGTAGGCGGTCATGCCGGTGGCCGCGTACCCCTTGGCCAGGTCGAACATGGAGTGGTTGAGCGCGTGGAAGCCGGCCAGGGTGATGAACTGGAACTTGAAGCCCATGTGCCCGAGTTCGCGCTGGAACTTGGCGATGGTGGCGTCGTCCAGGTGCCGCCGCCAGTTGAACGAGGGCGAGCAGTTGTAGGCCAGCAGCTGGTCCGGGTACTCCGACTTGATCGCCTCGGCGAAGCGGCGGGCCACCTCCAGGTCCGGCGTGCCGGTCTCCATCCACAGCAGGTCGGCGTGCGGGGCGTAGGCCAGGCCGCGGGCGATGCAAGGCTCGATCCCGTTGCGCACCCGGTAAAAACCCTCCGCGGTGCGCTCGCCGGTGACGTAGGGCTGGTCCCGCTCGTCCACGTCACTGGTGATCAGGTTGGCGGCCTCGGCGTCGGTGCGGGCGATCACCAGCGTGGGCACGCCGGCGATGTCGGCGGCCAGCCGGGCGGAGGTCAGCGTGCGCACGTGCTGGCCGGTGGGGATGAGCACCTTGCCGCCCAGGTGGCCGCACTTCTTCTCCGAGGCGAGCTGGTCCTCCCAGTGCACGCCTGCCGCGCCGGCCGCGATCATGCCCTTCATCAGCTCGAAGGCGTTGAGCGGGCCGCCGAACCCGGCCTCGGCGTCGGCCACGATCGGCGCCAGCCAGTGCGGCGCGCCCGGCTCGTTCTCGGCGTGGCTGATCTGGTCGGCGCGCAGCAGCGCGTTGTTGATCCGGCGGACCACCTGCGGCACCGAGTTGGCCGGGTACAGGCTCTGGTCCGGGTAGGTCTGGCCGGACAGGTTGGCATCGGCGGCGACCTGCCAGCCGGAGAGGTAGATGGCCTTGAGCCCGGCCCGGACCTGCTGCACCGCCTGGTTGCCGGTCAGCGCGCCGAGGGAGTTGATGTAGTCCTCGGTGTGCAGCAGCTCCCACAGCCGCTGCGCGCCCAGCCGGGCCAGGGTGTGCTCCTCGACCACGCTGCCGCGCAGCCGGACCACGTCCTCGGCGGTGTGCGTGCGCTCGATACCGGCCCAGCGGGGGTCGGTGGCCCAGTTCTCCGCAATCTGCTTCGCGCTCAACATGTTCTCGACATTGGCAGGAATTCACCGCACCGGTCGAGACCCGCAACCTGCCAATTTCTGAAAATCTTCAACCGCGATTCTGCGAATCTTGCGAATTCGAGAATTAGCCACAATGCCCTAGGGTGGTCATCACGGGAGGTGCGGGATGGCCAAGACCTTCGTCGGCGGCAGGGTGCGCAGGCTCCGCGAGGAGCGCGGGCTGAACCAGGTCGACCTGGCCCGCTCGCTGGGCATCTCGCCGAGTTACCTCAACCAGATCGAGCACGACTCCCGGCCACTGACCGTGCCGGTGCTGCTCAAGATCACCGAGACCTTTGGCGTGGACGCCTCCTTCTTCGCCGCCCAGGACTCCGCCCGGCTGTTCGCCGAACTACGCGAGGCCCTGTCCTCGACCGACGTATCAGCAGATGACCTGCGAGAACTCGCCACCGCCCGGCCCGAGCTGGCCAAGGCGGTGATCGCGTTGCACCGGCGCAACCAGCACCTCGACGAGCAGCTCGGCCTGCTCGCCGGGGACCGCGCGGCGGAGTCGGTGATCGGCGCGCACGAGCGGGTCCGCGACTTCTTCTACACCTACGCCAACCACTTCCCCGGCCTGGACGACGCGGCCGAGCAGGTGGCCGGGGTGATCGGCATCCGGCCCGGCGAGGTGCGGGCCGCGCTGACCGCCAGACTGGCCGACAAGCACGGTGTGCACGTGCGCACCATGGTGGGTGATGTAGCTCATAAGGGTTCGGCTGGTGAATTGCACCACTTCGATCCGGCCACCCGGACACTGAGTCTTTCGCTGAACATGCGACCGGGGCAGCAGGCATTCCGGATGGCCACCCAAATCGCGTTACTGGAATTCGGCGACGCCCTGGACGCCATTGTCCGGGACAGCGCCGAGCCGGAGGGCCCGGTCCGCTCGCTGATCCGGGTCGGGCTGGCCCGCTACGCCGCGGCCGCGCTGGTCATGCCCTACCGCGCCTTCCACCAGACCGCGGAACGGCTGCGCTACGACATCGAACTGCTGGCCGACCACTTCGCCATGGGCTTCGAGACCATCTGCCACCGGCTGACCACCCTGCAACGGCCCGGCGCACGCGGGGTGCCGTTCTCCTTCGTGCGGGTGGACCGGGCCGGGAACGTGTCCAAACGCCAGTCCGCCACCGGTTTCCACTTCTCCAGGGCAGGCGGCACCTGTCCACTGTGGAGTGTCTACAGCGCCTTCTCCGCGCCTGGCAGGGTGATCACCCAGGTGGCCGCGATGCCGGACGGCCAGCGCTACTTCTGGGTGGCGCGTACCGTCTCCCGCAGCCGCGGCGGCTACGCGAGTCCCGGCAAGTCCTTCGCGGTCGGCCTGGGCTGCGAGATCCGGCACGCGGGGCGCCTGGTGTACTCGGCGGGCACCGACCTGGACGACGCGGACGCGGCCACCCCGATCGGCCCCGGCTGCCAGACCTGCGACCGCCCACTGTGCCCGCAACGCTCGTCCCCACCGATCGGCAAACCCCTGCGGGTGGACGAGAATCGGAGCACGTTCGTGCCGTATCCACTGCAACCGTTCCGGGAGGGATCACGGTGACCGAGCCACGAGGTGTGCTGGTGACGGGGGCGTCCCGGGGCATCGGCCGCGCGGTCGCACTGGCCTTCGCCCGCGCGGGCGAGCGGGTCGCCGTGCACAGCACCCGGCCGCACGCCGAAGCCAAGTCAACCCTGGCCGCTCTCCCCGGTTCCGGCCACGCCCTGGTCACCGGCGACCTGGCCGACCCAGCCGCGGCCGCCCGGATCGCCGCCGACGCCATCGCGGCCCTGGGCCAGGTGGACGTCCTGGTCAACAACGCCGGCGTCGCCCCCACCGCCGACAATCGCCACGCCCCAGCCGAAGTCGCCTACGCGGACTGGGTCGCCACCTGGCAGCACATGGTCCAGGTCAACCTGCTCGGCGCCGCCAACGTCACCTGGGCGGTGACCCGCCACCTCATCGACCGCGGCGCCCCCGGCAGCATCGTCAACATCGGCTCCCGCGGCGCCTACCGCGGCGAACCCACCCACCCCGCCTACGCCGCGACCAAGGCCGCCCTGCACGCCCTCGGCCAATCCCTGGCCATCGCCCTCGCCCCGCACCACATCGCGGTGACCTCGGTGGCCCCCGGCTTCATCGCCACCGAACGCCAGCAACCCAAACTCGCCGCTGTCACCGGCGAGGCCCTCCGCCAGGAAAGCCCCTTCGGCCGGGTCGGCACCCCCGAGGAAGTCGCCCACACCGTCCTCCACCTCGCCGACCCGGCATCAACCTGGACCTCCGGCACCATCATCGACCTCAACGGAGCCTCCCACCTCCGCCCCTGACCCGCTGGATTCCGGCCACAAGCGCAGCCAGGCGGCCTAGGATCCCCGCATGCAGCCCGGCACGGTGATCGCGAACAGGTATCGGCTGGAGCGCGTCATCGGCGCGGGTGGCATGGGGGTGGTCTGGCAGGCGACCGATCTGGAGTTGCGCCGGGAGGTGGCGCTCAAGGTCGGTGAGAGCGAGCAGTTGCGCCGGGAGGCCCGGATCGGGGCCGGGCTTCAGCATCCGAATGTGATCGCCGTGCACGATGTGGCCGAGCAGGATGGCCAGCGCTGGCTGGTGCTGGAGTACCTGCCCTCCCGCAGCCTGGCCGAGATCCTGCACGAGGACGGTCCGGTGTCCGCGCGCACGGCGGCCGGGATCGGCGGGCAGATCGCGGACGCGCTGGTGGCCATGCACGAGCGGAACATGGTGCACCGCGACATCACCCCGGCGAACGTGCTGGTCACCGCCGAGGGCGTGGCCAAGCTGACCGATCTGGGCATCGCGAGCTGGTCCCAGGTCACCCGCACCGGCAGCGCCCAGGTGGCAGGCACGGACGGATTCCTGGCCCCGGAGGTGCTCGCGGGCGGGTTCGCCACCCCCGCGATCGACCTGTACGCACTCGGCGCGACCCTGTCCGCCGCGGTCGAGGGGCTGCCCGCGACCGGTCCGGGCCGCGCGCTGACCAAGGTGCTGGCCGAGTTGACCAACCCGGATCCGCGGCTCCGCCCCTCCGCCGCGCGGGCCAGGGAGCTGTTCCGCAAGGCAGCCGCTGACCTGCCCCGCCGCCGGAAACTCCTGGTCACGGCCGGCATCGGCCTGGTGGCAGTCACCGCGGCGGCCATCGGACTGGTGCCGGACTGGGGCGCCGTGCCACGGAACACCACCACCGCGGGTGCCACCCTCCCGGCCTCGGGCGCGGTCTTCGTCGGCGACCCGCGCACCGTCGAAGCCTGCGGGCTGATCGATCCCCGCGAGCTGGACCGGTTCGGCGCGACCAGGTTCGCGGCCGAGCGCGGGCCGTTCAACGCCTGCCAGCTGCACACCCAGCTGCGCCCGAACCTGGAGGTGGATCTGTACGTCCGGCTGGAAACCGGTCCGGACGCCGACTCCTTCGAGGTGCCACGGCCACCCGTGGCGGTCGCCACCGAACCGCTGCCGGTGCGCGAGGATCGCGACGGCGATCAGTGCCGGCGGATCGTGTACCTGCCGGGCGGATACCGGGTGGTGATCTCGGCCTGGCAGAACGAGCATCCGCCGGAACTGTGCTCGCTGGCCGAGGCCCTGGTGCCGGGTGTGCTCAAGGCATACCACCGCGGCCCGCTGCCCCGCCGCGTCACGCAGTCCGGCTCGCTGGCCGCGCGCACCGCCTGTGACCTGCTGCCCACCGCGAAGCTCACCGGTCCGTTCGGCACCAGCGAGATCACCCGCGAACCGGGCCTCGGCGGCTGGAGCTGCTTCTGGACGGCGCCCGGCGCCGACCCGGCGGTGCAGGTCAACTTCTACCGCACCGACCCACCCGAGGACGGCCAGGTGCGCACGATCGCCGGTCGTGAGGTGGTGCTGCTCCCGGAAGGCGCCGGGGACAACAAGTGCCTGGCCTCGATCACCTTTCGGCGCGACCAGCTTGAGCGGATCGAGATCATCTGGCGCAGTGCCCAGCCCTCGGCCCAGCGCTGCGCCGCGGTGACCGCGCTGGCCACCACGATCGCGGAAAGCCTGCGCTGACCCAACTCTGAGCGGGTAACGGCTCGACGTGCTGCCCCGGCAGCACCTGTCGGTTCCGGGGGTGGCCCTACCGGCGCTGAGTCCGGACCTGGCAAGGCCGCCCGCCGCTGCTAGACCGCCGGCGGGCGCACTCTCACGCCGGGTTGCAATTGCTGACGGGACCAACGGGAGCCGGGCTGAAGGTGCAGATGGCTCCGTCCCCGCCGCCGTCCACGACGCTCTCCTTGTAGTTGCTGTCGCCCTGCTTGCTCTTGTCGCTGTTCCGGCCACCGGTCAAGGTGATCTTGTCCACGCCCCGGCCGCCGTAGACCCTCCCGGAGTGCTCCATGTCGGGGTAGTCGAGGCCGTTGGCGGCACCACCCGCGAGGTCCTCGCAGCCGATCTCCAGCGCGTCCCCTCCGGTGAGGGTGATGGTGTCCGCGCCGTCCCCACCGTGGACCACTCCGTTGTTGGCGTTGTCCCCACAGGCCGCGGTCCCACTGTGACCAGCGGTCAAGGTGATGATGTCGTCCCCGTCGCCGCCAGTGACGATACCGCGGCCGGTATTGCCCGCCGGTACCACGCCGGTGGTGTCAGCGCCGGCCCAGCCTCCGGTGACGATGATCGTGTCGTTGCCGCTGCCGCCGTGGACCTCACCGCTGTTTCCGGATAGTTCCCGGTCGAGGAAACGCGGGTCGCCGCCGATGAGCAGAGTGTCGTCGCCGTCGTCACCGAAGACGTCACCCTCGTTGGCGGTGCGGGTGATGTTATGGGTACTGAACTTGTCGTTGCCCGGCCCGAGGTTGACCACATCGATCTTGGCGTCGACGAGGTCCACCCCGCCGAACTCCACATCGTCGTCGCCCGCTCCGGCGTTGACAGTGATGGGCTCGGTGCCATCCTGGTCTTCGGTGATGTGGCACTTGATGATGTCGGCGCCATCAGTGCCGGTGATCGTCGCGCGACCGGCCTCGCTGACGCCGTTGGTGCCCACACCGTTGACGGTGCAGACGAAGTCCTGCGCTGAGGCCACCGGGGCAGTCAGCACACCAAGCACAACGGTCATACCGGCGGTCAACGCCAGCACGGGATTCCTGCGACGCATTGTTGTCCCCTCCAGGTAGAAGGAACTCAGCATGACTGTCCGTACGCCCATGAGCACTATCCGCGACGGTGTTCGGTGCGTTTTACGCTCGTTGTAACTCATCGAACGAGTGAGAGCCCGTGCCCGGCGAGACCGGCGGTCCGGTGACCCCACCCACTCGCGACACGGTATACAGACGCCTGCATACGGTATACGTTTAGCTTTGACAGCGTGGCGAACGGAGGCTGGCGTCACATGTACACGGTCACCAACCCGGCAACGGGTGAACTGGTCGAGCAGATTGCCAACGCGTCCGATGAGGAGGTGCTGGCGGCCATCGAGCGGGTCCACCAGGGCTTCGCGGCGTGGCGGCGGCGGCCGGTGCAAGAGCGGGCCAGCATTGTGCTGCGGGCGGCGGAACTCTTCGCCGAGCGGGCCGAGGAACTGGCCGCGATCATGACGCTGGAGATGGGCAAGCGGGTCGGCGAGGGCCTCGGTGAGGTCGGCGTGGTCGTGGACATCTTCACCTACTACGGCGAACACGGGCCGACACTGATCGAGGATGAGCCCCTCGCCATCCGCGGTGGCGAGGCGGTGATCACCAAGGAGCCGCTGGGCGCGCTGCTGGGCGTGATGCCGTGGAACTTCCCCTGCTACCAGGTGGCGCGGTTCGTCGCGCCGAACCTGGTGCTGGGCAACACGATCCTGCTCAAGCACGCCTCGATCTGCCCGCGGTCCGCGGTGGCCATCGAGCGGATCCTGCATGACGCGGGCGTTCCGGACGACGTCTACGTGAACACCTTCGCCGCCAGCAGGCAGGTGCCTGCGATCCTGGCCGATCCGCGGATCCAGGGCGTGTCGCTGACCGGCAGCGAACAGGCCGGGATCTCGGTGGCCGCGGAGGCCGGGCGGAACCTGAAGAAGGCGGTGCTGGAGCTGGGTGGCGCCGATCCGCTGATCGTGCTGGACTCCGCCGACCTGGACGAGACCGTGCGGGCCACCGCGACCGCCCGGATGCGCAACTGCGGCCAGTCCTGCAACGCACCCAAGCGCATGATCGTGCTGGCCGACCTCTACGACGACTTCGTGGACCGGATCAGCAAGCGGGTGGCCGAGTTCTACCTCCCCGGCGATCCGGCCGACCCGGCGACCAAACTGCCGCCGCTGGCCTCGGCGGCGGCCGCGGACGAGGTGGCCGGACAGATCGAGAAGGCGGTCCAGCAGGGCGCGACGCTGCGGGCCGGTGGGCACCGGGTACCGGGGCCGGGGGCCTTCCTGGAGGCGACCGTGCTCACCGATGTGACGCCGGAGATGGACGCCTACCGGGAGGAGATCTTCGGGCCGGTGGTGCTGGTGTTCAAGGCCGAGACCGAGGAGGAGGCGATCGCGATCGCCAACGACTCGCCGTTCGGGCTGGGCGCGAGTGTGTGGGGCACCGATCCGGTACGACTGCGCCGGGTCGCGGAGCGGATCGAGGCCGGCATGGTCTACCTGAACAGCGCGGGCGGCTCGCAGGCGGACCTGCCCTTCGGCGGCATCAAGCGTTCCGGCATGGGTCGCGAGCTGGGCCCGGCCGGGATCGAGGAGTTCATGAACAAGAAGTCGCTGCGGCTGTAGCGCCAACGGTTCTCCGGCTCCGGTCGCCGACGTGGTCTCGTCGGCGACCGGAGCCGGAGTCACTTCCGGCAGATCGCGTGCTCGACCAGTCGGTCGGCGGCCGCGTCCTCGGCCCGGGTGCCGCCGTCCAGCGAGCGGGACACGATCACGCTGGTCCGGCCGTCCTCGGTGACCGCGTTGCCGGTGAGGTAACCGGAGGTGCCCCCGGCGTGCGACCAGACCCAGGTACCGCAGCCGAGTCGCTGCCGCGCCATGCCCAGCCCGAACTCGTACCCGGGCTTGCCCACCGGGACCGTGGTCTTCATCTCCGCCAGCTGGGCGGGCGGCAGCAGTCGCGCACCCAGCAGCGCCCGCCAGAACCGGCCGAGGTCCGCGGTGGTGGAGACGATCTCCGCCGCCGCGCCGACCCAGCCGAGGCTGATCTCGGTGCTGCGGAACAGGTTCCCGGTTCCGGTGTCCTTGGTGTAGCCCTCCGCGTGCGGCCGCGGCAGGTGCGGCGAGTCCCCCGGCAGCGAGGTGTGCCGCAGCCCCAGCGGCTCGATGATCCGCCGCCGCACCTCGGTCCGCCAGGACGCTCCGGTGACCTTCTGCACGATCATCCCGGCCAGCACGTAGTTCACGTTGGCGTATCCCCATGCCTTGCCGGGTTCGAAGACCGGCGGGTGCCGGACACCGCGGGCCACCACTTCCTCCGGTGGCAGCCGCAGGAACTGGTGCGCCCGGAACCCCTGCTCGGTCGTCAGTTCCCGTTCCACCTGGTGCGGGTAGTCGTAGAGACCGCTGGTGTGCTGCAACAACTGCCGGATACTGATCTTGTTCCCGTCGTTGCCGTTGCCCTGCACCAGGCCGGGCAACCACTTCTGCACACTGTCTACAAGGGACAGTCGTCCCTCGGCTTCGAGCTGGAGCAGCACGACCGCGACGAAGGTCTTGGTGTTGCTACCGATCCGGAAGTGCCCGTCCACCGGCACCGGCACCCGCCGCCCCAGCACCGCGGTCCCACTGGCCTCGGCGAAGCGACCGGTTGGCGACACCACCCTGGCCTGCACGCCGACCGCACCCGCGTCCCGGATCGCGTCCAGGTCCGGCCGCAACACCGACCGCCCATTCCCAGCGGCCAGTGCCGGACCGGCCGCCAGCGCCGCGATCAGCACCGCGATCGCCAGCGCACTCCACTTCGTCCTGCCACGCATGAACAGTTCCACTCCCCTGCCTCGGTCAACGGAACCGACGGTAGGCGGCCGGAGTCGGCCGGTCGCTGCGGCAGACTGCCGTCTCCGGGGTGGGGACAGCCCTACCAACCGGTCGGTCGGCCGACTGCCCCGGCGCGCGCAGCCCTACCTACCGATCGGTCGGGACAGGTGCACGGGCTCCAGCGACCGCAGGAACTCCCTGGCATCGAACAACTCCCCCGCGGTGACCGCGCCGACCGGCGTGACCGCGGCACCCAGCAGGCGGGCGACCGCACCGGCCGCCAGCGGTCCGCTGACCCCGTAGATGTCCCGCCCGGACGCGCTCGCCCGGCGTTGTTCGCCACCCCGGCTGACCACCACGTCCACCTGGAAGGTCTGCGCGGACCGGCCCAGTTCGTCCACCGGGACCGGCGGCGGCGTGGCCGGATCCTTGATGTCGGCCAGCGCGCCGGTGCTGATGTGCACGGTGATCCGCGGCGTGCGCAGGTGGTGCGCGATGGTCACCTGGTCGGCGCTGGACATCTCGGTGAGCTGCTGCTCGCCGATCGGGTCAGGGAACTTCCAGTTCAGCGTGCTCCGGACGCTGGGTGGCGGGACGAACCGGCCGTCGACGTAGACCACGTGGTTGCCCGCGTTGCGGGCGCCGGTGCGGCGGCTGCCCACGGTGGGCAGCCAGCTGTCCAGCGCGATGGCGACCTGCACGTCGTCGGCCTCGGTCCAGTCCGCCGCGGCCGCGGTGGCCAGCAGATCACCGAGCCCGCCGTAGAAGGCCATCGCCGGCACCACCGCGACTCCGGCCCGCCGGGCCGGTTCGTCGAAGCGCGCCAGCAGATCCAGGGTCACCGCCTGCTCGGCGGCGACGTCGACGTAGTGCGCGCAGGCCCGGATCGCGGCCTCGGCCACCGGCACGGCGGTGTCGATGAACGGCCCGGCGCAGTTGACCACCGCCGCCACCCCGGCGAAGGCCCGGTCCAGCGAGTCCGGGTCGTCAACGTCGGCCACCCGCGGCGGCTGATCGAGTCCCAGCGCCAGCAACCGTTCCCGGTCCCGGCCAACCGGGATCGGGGTAAAGCCCAGCTCGCTCAGCTGGGTCAGGACGAACTTCGCGGTGTGCCCGTAGGCCCCCATGACCGCGACCAGCTTGTTCTCAGTGCTCACGGGACCAATCCTGATCGTCCGCCAGCCTGCGCACGAGTGTCTGATTCGACAACATCCGTACACTTTCGGACATGCGTTCCGTCGTACTGGCCCTCTATGAGGGAGCCATGCTGTTCGAGGCCGCCACCGCGATCGAGGTTTTCGGCGTCGACCACGGCGCCCTGGCCAGTCCCTGGTACGACTTCACCGTCTGCGGCGCGAAAGCAGGTCAGCTCGGCGCGGTGGCCCGGGTGCCCAGCAGCACCGGCTTCGCCCCGGTCCGCACCGCGCACACGGTGATCATCCCGGCCTACCACGACATCGACCGCGACCCACCCGCCGACATCGTCAACGCCCTGCGGGCCGCGCACGCCCGCGGCGCCCGCATCGTCTCGCTGTGCACCGGCTCGTTCGTACTCGCCGCCGCCGGCCTGCTCGACGGCCGCCGGGTCACCACCCACTGGGCGCACGCCGACCAGCTCGCCCGGCGCTACCCGCGGATCACCGTCGACGCCGAGGTCCTCTACGTCGACGACCACCCGTTCCTGTCCTCCGCCGGCAAGGCCGCCTGCATGGACCTGTCCCTGCACATCGTCCGCACCGACTACGGCGCGAGCACCGCCAACGCCCTGGCCCGCAGCCTGGTCGTGCCCCCGCACCGGGCAGGCGGCCAGGCCCAGTTCATCACCGCCCCAGCCCCACCCGACGGCACCCACCTGCAGGACCTGATGCGCTGGGCCACCGAACACCTCGACCAGCCCCTCACCGTCCAGGATCTGGCCACCCGAGCCAGCATGAGCACCCGCAACCTGGCCCGCCACTTCATCGCCACCACCGGCAGCACCCCGTTGCGCTGGCTGCACAACCAGCGCGTGCACCGGGCGCAGGAGTTGCTGGAGACGACGGACGCGAGCGTGGAGGCGATCGCGCAGCGAACCGGAATGGGCACAGCGGCGACGCTCCGCAGGCACTTCAACCAAACGGTCGGCGTCGCACCGGACACCTACCGCCGAACCTTCCGCGGCCGCCGGGACACCCGGCCCGATCCGGCCTAAGCACCCAGCCAGCAACACCCACCCCCGCGCTGGCCGTTCCGGTCGGCGTGTTGGCCGTTCTGGACGGTGAGTTGGCCGTTCCGGACGGTGAGTTGGCCGTTGTCGTACGGCGCTGGTGGCGAGTTCGCCCTGGCGTGCCGATCTTCCGGCGAGTTGGGCCAACTGGTACGCCCGTTTTGCCCAAGCGGGCGTACCAGTTGGCCCAAGTGGTACGGAGGTGCGGATCACGCCGCCGATTCGCCAACAGCGTCGTCCTACGGTGTGTTGGCCGAGTGGGCGTACCAGTTCGGCCAACACCGTGTACGACAACGGCCAACACGGCGTTGTCCTAAGTGGACGGATGGGGGCTGGCTCCGTCCGGTCGGCGGTGCACCGCGGGCATTCGCCGCGCCACACTGGGATTCATGACCACTCATGTCTGGGACTACCTACCGGAGTTCGAGCGCGAACGGGCCGACATCCTCGACGCGGTCGACACCGTCTTCCGCTCCGGCCAGCTGATCCTGGGCGCCAGTGTGCGCGGCTTCGAGCAGGAATTCGCCGCCTACCATGGCATAAAACACTGCGTGGCCCTGGACAACGGCACCAACGCGGTCACACTCGCCCTCCAGTCCCTCGGCGTCGGCCCCGGCGACGAGGTGATCACCGTCGCCAACACCGCCGCCCCCACGGTCGTGGCCATCGACGGCGCCGGGGCGACGCCGGTCTTCGTGGACGTCCGCCCCGCCGACTACCTGATGGACACCACCCAGGTGGCCGAGGCGATCACACCGCGTACCAAGGCAATCGTGCCCGTGCACCTGTACGGCCAATGCGTGGACCTGGCCCCGCTGCGCGCACTCGCCGCCGAGCACGGCCTGCTGATCGTGGAGGACTGCGCCCAGTCCCACGGCGCCCGCCACCACGGCGAACCCGCGGGCACACTCGGCGACGCGGCGGCGTTCTCCTTCTACCCCACCAAGGTCCTCGGCGCCTACGGGGACGGCGGCGCGGTGCTCACCGGCAGCGCCGAGGCGGACCGGAACCTGCGCCGATTGCGGTACTACGGCATGGAACACGGCTACTACGTAACCGAGGTCCCTGGCCACAACAGCAGACTGGACGAGGTGCAGGCGGAGATCCTGCGCCGCAAGCTACGCCGCCTCGACGACTACATCGCGGCCCGCCAACGGGTGGCCCGGCGGTACGAGGAAGCGCTCGCCGACCTCGCCGCACCGGGTGGACTGGAACTGCCCGCCGTCTCCCCCGGCAACAACCACGTGTACTACCTCTACGTCCTCCGCCACCCGCAACGCGAGACGATCCTGGAACGCCTGCGGGAGCAGGACATCGCGCTCAACGTGAGTTACCGGTGGCCGGTGCATCTCATGTCCGGGTTCGCGCATCTGGGCTACGCCAAGGGATCCCTGCCAGTGACCGAGCGGCTGGCCGGGCAGATCTTCTCGTTGCCGATGTACCCCTGCCTGCCCACCGGCTTGCAGGACAAGGTGATCGGCGCACTGCGGACGGTGCTCGGCTCGCTGTGAGCGCAAAAATGCGATAGCCGGGATAGTTTTTCCGGCAAGGAAATGAGCGTCCGTTTTGGGGGATTGATCCCTTCGCCGGGTCTGGCTAGCGTGGGTCCATGCGTGCACCCGCGGAGCAGCCCGCGATCCAGGCAGTGGATCTGGTCAAGGAATTCGACGGGAAACGGGCCGTGGACGGGGTGAGCTTCGCGGTGCCGCCGGGCCGGGTGCTCGGGCTGCTCGGGCCCAACGGGGCGGGCAAGACCACCACCGTGCGGATGATGACCACGTTGCTGCGGCCCACTTCGGGCACCGCGCGGATCGCCGGGTACGACGTGCTGACCCAGCCGGATGAGGTGCGCCGCCGGATGGGCGTGATCGCGCAGTCCACCACGGTGGACGAGATCCTCTCCGGCCGGGAGAACCTGCGCATGATCGGCAGCCTGTACGGCATCACCGGCAAACGGCTGGCGGCCCAGGTGGACGCGTTGCTGGCGCAGTTCCTGTTGACCGACGCGGCCGATCGCGCGGTCAAGACCTACTCCGGCGGCATGCGGCGGCGGCTGGACCTGGCCGCCGGCCTGCTCGCCTCGCCGCCGGTGCTGTTCCTGGACGAGCCGACCACCGGACTGGACCCGCGCAGCCGCCTGGAACTGTGGGATGTGCTGCGGGAACTGGTCCGCGGCGGCACCACGCTGCTGCTCACCACCCAGTACCTGGAGGAGGTGGACCGGCTCGCGGACGAGATCGTGGTGATGGACCAGGGCCGGATCGTGGCCACCGGCACGCCGCTCCAGCTCAAGGACCGGGCCGGGAGTTCCGCGCTGGAGGTGATCGTGGCCAATCCGGGTGATGTGGCCGCGGCGGCGGAGCTGATCCGCACCCAGCGCGGCGAGGTGTTCCGGGATGAGGGCACCGGCAGGCTCACCGCCCCCGCCGAGGGCATCGACGACCTCATCCGGCTGGCCACCGCGCTGGCCGCACAGGGCATCGCGGTGGACGACATCGCGCTGGCCCGGCCCACCCTGGACGACGTCTTCCTCAGCCTGACCGGCCACCGCGCCGAACCGGTGGCCGCCCAGGCTGAGCAGTGACGTTGTCGGCGCCGAGTTGGCCCAAGTCGTACGCCGAGTTGGCCCAACCGGGCGTCCCAGTTGGGCCAACTCGACCGGGTCAGCGCTCGGTGCGGCGGTAGTAGGCGCGCAGCGACAGCGGTGCGAAGACGGCGATGATCAGCGCGGACCAGAGCAGGATGGACAGGATCGGGTAGTGCAGCGGGAGTTGGGCGTCCGCGGGGGCGGCGGCGCCGTTGCCCCAGAGTTCGCGCAGCGACTGGACGAGTGAGGAGACCGGGTTCCACTCGGCGATGGCGCGGATCCAGGACGGCATCGGCTCGGTGGGCACGAAGGAGTTGGCCAGGAAGGTGAACGGGAACAGCGAGGCGAACAGCAGGCCCTCCACCGACTCCGCGGTCCGCATCACCGAGCCGACCAGGATGCCCACCCACACCATCGCGAAGCCGAACAGCAGCACCAGCGCGAACCCGGCCAGCCCGCTCAACGGATCGGTGTTGACCCGCCAGCCGATGATCAGCCCGGTGATCGCCACGATGACCACCGCGATCGACTCGTGCGCCAGCCCGGTGACCGAACGGCCGACCAGCACCGCCGAGCGGGCGATGGGCAGCGAGCGGAATCGGTCGATGATGCCCTTCTCGATGTCTCCGGTGATGCCGGTGGCGACAATGAACGCGGCGAAGGCGATTGTCTGCGCAATGATTCCGGGCAGCATCCAGCCGCGGTAGTCGAATCCGCCCGGCACCGTGATGGAGGCGCCGAAGACGAAGGCGAACAACAGCACGAAGACAATCGGCTGGGCGGTGACATCGATCAGCATCTCCGGCATGCGCCGGGTGTGGGTCGCGCTGCGCTTGACCATGATGGCGATCTGCCGCGGATAGGACACCCGGAACGCGGCCGGGTCGAGCCGCGGGGTGTCGGCGGTGGGTGAGACGGTCGTCATCAATCCTCCCGATTGACTTCGTGCTGACGGGCGGACGCGCTGGTCAGAGCTGTACTCCCGCGCTGTTCACGACCGCGAGGAGGGTGCGCGCCGAGACGTTCACATAATGCGGATGCTGGGCCAAGGCGGTGAGCTGCCCCGGAGTTACCCAGAAAAATCCGGGTGGTGCGTCGACCTCCGCGTCGATCACGAGATACCTGCTCTCCGCATGGCGGAACCGGCCACCTTCCTCGGAGTGCACGGCCTCATACCGGACCTGTCCCAGCTCCGCCGATTGGACGATATCGAGAAATGCCGGCCGTTCACCAGGGGGTAGGTGCCGATAGTTCGCCGGGATGCATTGCACGGTGGGGCCGAGTTCGACCGTGGTGGCGAATCCGCCCTCCACCCTGGCCCTGGCCAACAGGTGCGGCACCCCGCTCAGCCGCCGGGTGAGGAAGGCGACCACGCCCTGCCCGACCGGCTCCAGCAACGGCTGGGTCCAGGCGGGCACCTCGCGGTTGCTCGCCTCCACCGCGTAGGCCTTCACCCGGAAGTAGCGGCCGTGCTCGTGCTCGATCGCGTGCGCGTCCCGCCGCCAGCCCGCGACCCTGGCCAGCGGGATCAGGTCGGTGCGGACCTGGTGCCGGGACCGCTCGCGGCCGAACCAGGAACGCACCTGGGCGTCGGAGTGCAGGGCGGTGCTGCCGGAGTGCACCGGCGCGCAGCCGAGCACGGTGCGGGCGTCCATGTTGACCACGTTGTCCCGCCGCAACAACTCGCCGAGCTGGCCCAGGGTCAGCCAGCGGAAGTCCTGGTGCGGCGGCACTTCGGCGGTGGTCTCCACGATCACGTTCTGGTTGGCCTTGCGCAGGAACCAGGCGCCGTGCTCGGACTGGAGCACATCGGTGACCACGGTGCCCGCCCTCGGCTGCCGGAAGTGCTCCAGGAACCGCACCGGCGCGCCCTGGTGCACCCGGGTGTAGTTGCTGCGGGTGGCCTGCACGGTCGGCGCCAGCTGCACCAGGTGCGGGTTGCCCGGCTCCATCTTGGCCTGGGTGAGGAAGTGCAGCACCCCGTCGAACTCCTTGACCAGGAAGCCGAGGATGCCGATCTCCGGCTGGTCGATGATCGGCTGCTGCCACTCCGGGAAGTGCTCCTGCTCGGTGCGCACGTGCAGTCCGGCGACCCGGAAGAACCGGCCGCTGCGGTGGCTTAGGTCGCCCGAACCAGGTTGGAAGGACCAGCCTTCCAGGGCGGCGAACGGGATCTCGCCGACCCGGTACCGGTTGGCCAGCACCCTGGCCCGCAGCCAGCCGCTGACCTCCTCGGTGCGCAGGCAGGCGCCCTCGCCGGTGACCGCGGCGGAGCGGGCCAGCCGCGCGGCCAGCCTGCCGTCCTCGCGCAGCTGCAAACCGGCCGCGATCACCGCGATCTCCTTATCCGATAAGGCTTTCCAGGTCGCGGATCAGCGTGTCGTCCACCGGGGGCAGGGCCAGTGCCCGGCGCTGGATCGCCTTGGCCCGGCGGCGGAACCCGGGTTCGGTGAGCACCCGCCGGCAGGCGTCGGCGACCTCGCCGGGGGTCAGCGCGGTCCAGTCGAGCTTGATCGAGATGCCCAGCTCGGTGCAGCGCTGGGCCACGTCGAAGGCGTCGAAGAGCAGGGGCACCGACACCATCGGCACGCCGTTGGCCAGCGCCATCCGCACCGTGGACGGGCCGGAGTGGGTCACCACCAGGTCCACGCAGCGCACCAGCAGCGCCTGCGGCACCCATTCGGCCAGGTGCACGTTGGGCGGCACCGCGTCCCGCGCGACCGGGGCGTCGGTCTCCCAGTCGGCCGCCTTGCCGGTGGAGACGATCGCGGTGCAGTCCAGCTCGCCGAGTCCGGCGATCACCGTGGACAGCGGTTTCGCGTACTCGGGCAGCGTGGCGGCCGCCGTGCCGAAACTGGCGTAGACCAGGGGTTTGTCCGGGTCCAGCTCGGTGATCCAGTCCGGCAGGTGCTGGCCGGGGCGGACCGCCTCCGGCCGGTAGTGCCGGATGTTCGGGATCGCGCTTTCCTCGGGCTGGAACTCCGCCGGGGCCAGATCCACGTGCAGGTGGGCGAAGGCGCGGCTGCCGTCGGGGTCCGGCGGCAGGTCGAGCTGGGCGCGCAGGTCGTTGAGCGCGGCGGTGACCCCGGGGACCAGGAACTTGTAGTTGTAGTCCAGCACCGCGACCGAGACGTGCGGCAGGCCGAGCTTCTCCGCGGCCAGGTAGCCGCCGAACTCGCAGGCGTCCCTGATCACCAGGTCCGCCTCCCACTTCTGGATCACCCCGGCCACCTCGCGGGCCATGATCGCCGCGCCTTCGCCGCAGAACATCTCCACCATAAAGCGGGTAGTGAAATCCGCCATTTGGTCAGGAAGCACCGTCTCTTCGGCGGAATCTATGAACTCGCGGACCCAGTCCTGCCCAGCCGGGATGAACTCCAAACCCAGCTCGGAGATGACCGGATTGCTGAAGCGTTCCGGCGCACAGATGGCGACCTGGTGCCCGCACCGGGCAGCCGCGGCGGCAATCGGCGCGAGGCTCAGAATGTGGTCGTAGGCCGGTGGGGCAGTGCACAGAATACGCATGTCAGGGCGTCCCCTCGACGCGGGTGTAAATTAATTGCCGAACGGTCTTTGCCCCCAGACCCCGGCCGTCCCGAAGCTACAACCAGCGACGAGACGACGCAAGCCTTGCTTGCTCCGGCAATCAACCGGCAATTAAGCTACACCGTAATGATCAAGGACAATTGTCTATGATCCGCATACCGGTAACGCAGACGCAATGAGACCGGCTGTTGACGATCGTCCGATTTGACCGGTATGCTCGCCGGAGATTGCGACCCGTCGCTTATATGCGACTGATTGTGCGTCGGGATATTGATTATCTCGATCGGTCCGGAAGCATGTCGCCAGCGCGTGTTATGCCCTGGGGGTGTCCAGTTGCATGCTGAGCGCACATTAATATCGCCACTGGTTCGGCTGGGAAAGCGGCTGCGCCGGCGGGCGCTGCTCCTCGATCCACGCGAGGCCACCCTGGATCACCGCGGCTTCGCGGTGACCACGCAGGCCAAGCGCGAGGTGCTGGACACCGTCGGCCGGTCCTTCGTGCACGGCTACAACGCCGGGGTGGACGAGCCCGATCCGCACCGGCTGGCCGAGCTGATCACCGCGGCCGTGCCCGCCGCGTACCAGGGCTTCGCCTTCGAGGGCGCGGCCATGTCTTACACCATCCTGGACACCCTGCCCCCCGGCGGTGATCGGCTGGCCGCGTTGCTGGCCGGACCCGGGCGGCCGCACCGCTACCTGGTGCACTGCGGTGCGGGCTGGGCCTTCGCCCGGCTGCGGCTGCACCCCCGGCTGGACCGCACCGACGACACCCTGCTGGCCTGGCTGATGTTCGACGGCTTCGGCTTCCACCAGGCCTATTTCGCCGCCCCGCACAAGGTGCACGAACTCCGGCCGAGCCCGCGCTGGCGGGAGCAGCAGCGCCGGGTGTTCGACCAGGGCGTGGGCCGGGCACTGTGGTTCGTCGAGGGCGCGGACGTGCGCCGGGTCGCGGGCCGGATCGGCGCGTTCACCGGTGGCAGGCACGCCGATCTGTGGGCGGGCGCCGGACTCGCCGCCACCTACGCGGGCGGGGTCAGCGACGAGGAGTACCGGCAGCTGGTCGAGCTGGCCGGACCGTATCGCCCCGAACTGGCCCAGGGTTGCTGTGCGGCGGCGACCGCGCGGGTCACCGCGGGCCTGATCCCCGAGGGCGCCCAACGCGCCTGCGCCGTGCTGGCCGAACGCAGTGCCACCGCGGCACACGAGCTGCTGCACGAACGCCTCGCCGCCCTGTCCGGGCACGGCGAGACACCGACCTACCAGCAATGGCGCGCCAGTGTGCAGGACGTGTTCCGCGGTGCGCCCGTTCGAGAAGCGCGGGCCACACCATGACTTTCCCCCAGCGACGGCAGGTTCCCGGACTGGTCGCGGCCGTGGTGGTCGCGGCACTGGCGGTGCAGACCGCGGCGATGGCCGGCGGGCCGGGCGATGATCCCGGACTGCGCGGCCGGTTCGACTTCCAGCGGCAGGCGCTCACCTCCAAGGCGGTGGACGGTATTCGGTTCGTGCGCGAGCTGCAGCCGGACTACCAGCGGATCGAGGCGTGGGTCTCGGCCACCGGCTCGGCGGTCGCGCTGACCGATCTGGACGGCGCGGGCACCGCACGCGATGTCTGCCTGACCGACCCCCGCACCAACACCGTCACCCTCTCCCCCGCCCCTGGCACACCACCGAGGTTCCAGCCGTTCACCCTGGAAGCGGGTCCGGTCCGGGACCGCACGATCGCGCCGATGGGCTGCCTGCCGGTGGATCTCAATGAGGACGGCAGGCTCGATCTGCTGACCTACTACTGGGGCCGCACGCCAATCGCCCACCTGCGCAAACAATCCCAGACCGAGCTGAGCCCGGCCGCCTTCACCACGGTGGAGGTGCTGCCCGGCTCGACCGAACGCTGGGCGAGCAGTTCCGTGCTGGCCACCGACGTGGACGCGGACGGGCACCTGGACCTGGTGGTGGGCAACTACATGCCGGACGGCAACCGGCTGCTCGACCCGACGGTGGCGCGGGACGAGAAGATGGAGATGCACTCCTCGATGTCGGCCGCGGCCAACGGCGGTCGTAACCGGCTGCTGCGCTGGACCGGGGCCAGTGGCGGGGACACGCCGACGGTCCGGTTCGCCGACGACTCGGCCGCGCTGCCGCAGGCCAGCTCCTGGACCCTGGCCGTCGGCGCGCACGACTTCGACCGCGACCAGCGGCCGGAGCTGTACTTCGCCAACGACTTCGGCCCGGATTACCTGCTGCGCAACGATTCCCGGCCGGGACAGGTCAGCTTCACCGTGTTGCGCGGCGAACAGGGCTTCGGCACACCCAAATCGAAGGTGATCGGCAACGACTCGTTCAAGGGCATGGGCGTGGCCTTCGACGACATGAACGGCGACGGGCACACCGACATCTTCGTCAGCAACCTCACCGCCCCCTTCGGCCTGCTGGAAACCCACTTCGCCTGGATCAACACCGGGCGCTGGTCCCAAGACGCGCCAAGGGGAATCGCGCCGTTCGAGGACCAGGCCGACCAGCTGCGGGTCTCCCGTAGCGGCTGGTCCTGGGACGCCAAGTTCGGCGACTTCGACGGCGACGGCACCCGGGAACTGGTGCAGGCCACCGGGTTCGTCACCGGCGAGACCAATCTCTGGCCGCAGGTGCAGGAACTGGCCATGGGCAACGACCTCATCCAGCGGCACGTGGGGCTGTGGCCGAACCTGCCCGCCGGCGCGGACGTTTCAGGCCGGGAGCACAACGCCTTCTTCGTCCGCGGCCCCGGCGCCGAGTGGACCAACGAGTCCGCCCGGCTCGGCATCGACGAACCCGGCGCGAGCCGCGGCATCGCCACCGGCGACGTGGACGGCGACGGACGGCTGGACTTCGCGGTGGCCAACCAGTACGCGGAAAGTTACCTGCACACCAACAAGTGCACCAGCTGCGGCCGCACACTGTCCCTGCGACTGTTGTTGCCGCCCAACGCTTCCTCGGGTTCGGCCAAGGTCCTGCCCACCGAACCCGGTCAGCTCGGCTCCCCCGCCGCGGGCGCCACGGCGAGCGTGCGGCTGCCGGACGGCCGGGTGCTGCGGCAGGAGGTCGACGGCGGCAACGGGCATGCCAGCGTGAGCAGTCCGGTGCCGCACTTCGGCCTCGGCGGCCTACCCGACACCACGGAGCTGCCGGTCGAACTGGCCTGGCGGGATCGCACCGGAACGGTCCAGCGCGCCACTGTCACGGTGCGCCCCGGCCGCCACACCGTCTTACTGGGGGCGTCGTGAGCACACCGAGGGACCGGGACTCCATCCCGCCGTTACGCCGACACCTGCTGACCATCGCCTCGATCATTCCGCCGCCGGACAAGCGGATCTCGGCGCTGCGCCGGTTCGCCACCTCGATCACCATCTTCACCGTCCTCGGCTACCTCTGGCTCGGCTTCGAGGCCTCCGCCGCGCAGATCGCGGTGCTGCTCGGCACCGCCTACGCCCTCGAAATCGGCCTGGAATCCCTGGAGGCGTGGGCCAACGGGTTCCGGCCGCGTTTCCTCGGTGGCGGGGTGATCGGATTCGTCAACTTCATGCTGCCCACGCACATCACCGCGCTCTCCCTCGGGCTGCTGATCTACGCGGGCAACCTGCTGTGGCCCTACGCCTTCGCCGCGGCGCTGGCCATCGGGTCCAAGTACATCCTGCGTGTGCGGATCAACGGGAAGCTGCGGCACTTCCTCAATCCGTCCAACCTGGCCATCGCGGTGGCGCTGACCGTGTTCCCCACGGTGATCGGCCCGGCGCCGATGTACCACTTCACCGCGCACGTCTCCGGCGCGCTGGACTGGATCATCCCGCTGATCCTGGTCGCCTTCGGCACCCTGCTCAACGTCAAGCTCACCCGCAGGGGCCCGCTGATCGCGGCCTGGCTACTCGGCATGGCCGCCCAGGCGGTGTTGCGCGGACTGCTGTTCCCGGAAGAGAACTCGATCCTGTCCGGGCTTGGCCTGATGACCGGCACCGCGTTCCTGTTGTTCACCAACTACATGATCACCGACCCCGGCACCTCCCCGACCGGTAAATGGCAGCAGGTGGCCTTCGGGCTCGGCTCGGCCGCGGTCTACGGCGTGCTGGTCAGCTCCGGCGTGGTGTTCGGGCTGTTCTACTGCATCGCGATCGTGTGCGCGATCCGCGGCGCCTACCACTGGAGTCTGGACCTGTCCGCGCGCTCGACGGCCAAGGCGAGCCAACCGCTGGTCGCGGTGGAGGCGCCCAGTCGCAACGGCCGCGCGGGCGCGGTGGCGCTGGAGAAGACCGATGCCTGAGTCGATCGCGGTCATCGGGCTGGGCTGCCGCTATCCGGACGCGGACAGTCCGCGGGAGCTGTGGGAGAACGTCCTTGCCCAGCACCGTTCCTTCCGGCGCATCCCGCCGGAACGGTTGCCGCTGGCCGACTACCACAACAACGATCCGACCGCGCCGGACCAGTTCTACAGTCCCTACGCCGCGGTGCTGGCCGACTACGCCTTCGACCGGCTGCGGCACCGGGTCAGCGGCGCGACCTTCCGGGCGGTGGACACCACGCACTGGCTCGCGGTGGACGTGGCAGAACGCGCGCTCACCGACGCGGGATTCACTGACCTGGCAGTGCATCCGGACCGGGTGGGCGTGGTCGTGGGCAATACGCTCACCGGCGAGTTCTCCCGCACCGCGGCCTTGCGGCTGCGCTGGCCGTACGTGCGCGGGCGGGTGGACGCGGTGCTCCGCCGCGGCGGCTGGTCAGCCGATACCCGCGCCACCCTGCTGGGCGAGCTGGAGATCGAGTACAAGGCGCCGTTCGAGCCGATTGGCGAGGAATCCCTGGCCGGTGGGCTGTCCAACACCATCGCCGGCCGGGTCTGCAACACCTTCGACCTGCACGGCGGCGCCTGGACGGTGGACGCGGCCTGCGCATCCTCACTGCTCGCGGTGATCAACGCCGCCGACACGCTGAGCCGCGGTGACGTGGACATCATGCTCGCCGGTGGCGTCGACCTGAGCCTGGATCCGTTCGAGCTGGTGGGTTTCGCCAAGGTCGGCGCACTGGCCCCGCGGCTGATGCGGGTCTATGACAAGGATTCCGAGGGCTTCTGGCCCGGCGAGGGCTGCGGATTCGCCGTACTGGCAAGGGAAGAGGACGCCCGCCGGTGGGGCGCCAGGATATACGCGGTGCTGCGCGGCTGGGGCGTGTCCTCGGACGGGCGCGGCAGCATCACCCGCCCCGAGCAACGCGGGCAGGCCCTGGCGGTGCGGCGCGCCTACGCCAGGGCCGGGTACGGCAGCGACACCGTGGGCCTGTTCGAGGGGCACGGCACCGGCACCGCGGTGGGCGACGCGATCGAGCTGGCCACCCTCACCGAGGCCCGCCGCGGCGCCGATCCGGCCGCGTCCCCCGCGGTGATCGGCTCGATCAAGGCCAACATCGGGCACACCAAGGCCGCCGCCGGAATCGCCGGACTGCTCAAGGCGATCATGGCCGTGCACGAGCGCACCCTGCCCCCGGTCACCGGCTGCGACACCCCGCACGACCTGCTCACCGGCCCCGACCCCAAGCTCCGGGTGCTCCGCGAACCCGAGGCGTGGGCGCCGGAGTTGTTGCCACGCGCGGGAATCAGCGCGATGGGCTTCGGCGGAGTGAACACCCACCTGACCCTGGAAGGCACCCCCGCGCCACGGCGGAGCGTGCCGATCGCCCGGCAGCGGCTGCTCGCCCGCACCCCGCAGAGCGCCGAGATCATCCCGTTCGCCGCCCCCGATCTCCGTGCGCTGGCCGAGGACATCGACCGGCTGCGCGCGCAGACCGAGCATCTCAGCTTCGGCTCGGTGCGGGATCTGGCCATCCTGCGCTGCTCGACCACCAAGGCCGGGCAGCCGGTGCGCGCGGCGATCGTGGCCGACACACCGTTCCGGCTGGACGGGCAACTGGCTCGGCTGCGGTCCTGGCTGGACGCGGGTCACACCCGGATCGACGTCGCCGCCGGAGTGTTTTTCGGGCAACCCCAACGGATCCCGCGCATCGGCTTCCTCTTCCCCGGCCAGGCCGCGCCGGTCTACCTCGGCGGCGGGGTGCTGCGCCGCCGCTTCGAGCAACTCGCCGAGCTGTACCCGGACGCACCGGGATCCGCCGTGGGCGACCGCACGGACACCGCGCTCGCGCAGCCCTCGATCGTGCGCGCCGCGCTGGCCGGGGTCGCCGCCCTGACAGAGCTGGGCATCCACGCGGACGCGGTGCTGGGGCACAGCATCGGCGAGCTGGCCGCGCTGTGCTGGGCGGGCGCCACCGCCCCGCACAGCGCGGTGGACCTGGCCGCCGTACGCGGCCGCGCCACCGCCGAGCACTCCGCCACCGGTGGCGCGATGGCCGAACTGGTCGCCGACGAGGATGTGGTGGCCCGGCTGGTGGACGACCTGCCGGTGACCATCGCGGCCCTCAACGCGCCGGACCGGATCGTGCTCGCGGGCGCCACCCCGGCGATCGAGGCCGCCTGCACCCGCGCCCGCGCCAGGGGATTCCGCGCCACCCGGCTGCCGGTCACGCACGCCTTCCACTCCCCACTGGTAGCCGAGGTGGCCCGGCGGTTCGCCACCGACCTCGCGGGTATCGCCTTCGATCCGGTGCGGCCCGGCATGATCTCCACCGTGCTCGGCGGCGAACTGCCCGCGGACACCAACCTCGCCGCCTACCTGGCCGGGCAGATCACCTCGCCGGTGCGGTTCAGCGCGGCCCTGCACCAGCTCGCCGACCGCTGCGACCTGCTCCTGGAGGTGGGCCCCGGCGCACTGCTCACCGGACTGGCCACCGCGCAGGTCAGCATCCCGGTGGTGGCCACCGACTGCGGCGGCGAGGACATCCGCGGCTTCCTCACCGCGGTCGCCGCCGCGCACGTGCACGGGGCCGAGGTGACCCTGGCCGGACTCGCCGCGGGCCGGGTGCAGCGGACCGCCGATCCGTTGCGCCGCCCCGGTTTCCTGGCCAACCCGTGCGAACTGGTCGCCGCGGACCTGCCCGGCGAGTCCGCCCCGGTCCTGCTGCCGACGCCCCGACCCGCACCCAAAGAGTCCACTGTGGACACTGAAGGTGATCCGTTCACCGTGGTGCGCGCGCTGGTCGCCAAACACGTCGAACTGCCGGTGGAATCCCTGGAACCCACCCACCGGATGCTGGCGGACCTGCGGCTCAACTCGATCACCGTGGCCGAACTCGCCGGTCTGGCCGCGCGAGCCCTCGGCGTGGCCCCACCCGCGGTGCCCACCGACCTGGCCGATGCCTCCCTGGCCGAGTTCGCCGAGGTGCTCGCCCAGCAGCCACCCGCCGACACCGAACTGGACACCCCGCCACCGGGTGTCGCGCCCTGGGTCCGCACCTTCGGCGTGCACTGGCACTCCGTCGCAGCGGCCACCCGGGTGCCGGAGATCGCCTGGACCGTGCTCGCCGAGGACGGCGACCTGCTCGCCCCAGCCCTCGCCACCGCCTTCCCGAACACCGCAGGAACCCCGGGTTTCCTCATCCACACCAGGGGCGCCCGCACCCACGAAGCCGCGCACTGGCTGGTACACGCCGTGCAGCAGGCCATCCAGACCCCGGCCAGGATCGCCATCCTGCACCACGGCGAGGCCGGTGGGCTCGGCCGCTCCCTGGCCCTGGAACAGCCCGGCCGCCCGGTCCGCCTGATCGAGATCCCGGCCGCGCCCAGCGCCCAGGTGCTCGCCCTGGCCCAGGCCGAAGCCGCCCAGGGGCACGGTTTCGCCGAACGCCGGATCGACCAGGCAGGCCACCTCACCGAACCCGTGCTCCGCCCACACCCGGCTGGACGCGCGCCCAAAGCCCCACCGCTGACCGGCAACGACGTGCTGCTGGTCCCCGGCGGCGGACGCGGCATCGGCGCGGAAAGCGCCCTCGCGCTGCTCGCGGACAACGACGCCGCGGTCGCCGTGCTCGGCCGCGCCGACCCGGCCGAGCAGCCCGAGGTCGCGCTCACCCTGGACCGGCTGCGCGCGGGCGGGCGGCGGGTCCGCTACCTGCGCGCCGACGTCACCGACGCGGACGCGGTCAAACACGCCATCGACGAGATCGGCACCGACCTGGGCCCGGTCACCGCCGTGCTGCACGCGGCAGGCGCCAACCGGCCCTGCGGACTGTCCACACTGGACGCCGCCGCGGTCAGCGCCACCCTGGCGCCCAAGGTGGACGGCCTGCGTAACATCCTGGACGCGGTCGAACCCGGCTGCCTGCGCCTGGTGATCGGCTACGGCTCGATCATCGGCCGGATCGGCATGGCCGGCCAGGCCGACTACGCGCTGGCCAACGACTGGCTCGGCCTGGAGATCGCCGCCGCCGCGGAACGCCTGCCCGGCTGCCGGTTCCGCACCATCGAATGGTCGGTCTGGTCCGAGATCGGCATGGGTGCGCGACTGGGCAGCGTGGCCGCGCTGGCCACTGCCGGAGTGGACGCGATGCCACCGCAGACCGCCACCCGGGTGCTGCGCGAACTGCTTGCCACACCAGCGGAATCCACCAGCGTGGTGGTCACCGGCCGGTTCGGCTTCCCGCCCACGGTCAGCACCGGCGCACCCGAGTTGCCGCTGACCCGGTTCCTGGAACGGCCGCGGGTGCACTATCCGGCGGTGGAACTGGTCTGCGACAGCGATCTCACCGTGCCAAGCGACCCGTACCTGGCCGATCACGCACTGGCCGGAACCTGTTTGCTGCCAGGCGTTCTCGGCCTGGAGGCGATGGCCCAGGCGGCCACCGGACTGCGGGGCGGCGAGGTCACCGGGTTCGCCGGCATCGAGCTGACCCGGCCGGTCACCGTGCCCAGCGACGGCGGCCGGGTGCTGCGGGTGGCCGCCCTGGACCAGCCGGACGGCCGGATCGAGGTCGTGGTCCGCGCCGACGACACCGCCTACGCCGTCGACCACTTCCGCGCCCACCTCACCGTGGCCCCCGAACTCCAGCCACACCAAGGGTTCGAACCAGCACCGACCGCCGGGCCGCCCGTCGAACTCGATCTCGGCCGCGATGTCTACGACCGGCTGCTCTTCCACCACGACAACCTGCGCCGGGTCCGGGCCTACCGGGAACTGCGCGCGCGGCGATGCGTGGTGGAGATCGACGCCCGCCCCGGCGACACCTGGTTCGGCGAGTACCAGCCCCAGCACCTGCTGCTCGGCGATCCGGGCGCGCGAGACGCCTTCATCCACGCCCTGCAAGCCTGTGTGCCACACCGGCGCTGCCTACCCGAACGGATCGACCGGATCACCCGCCACCGCCCACTGGCCGGACGGCTGATCGTGGACGCGGTGGAGACCGGTCGCGACACTGACACGATCACCGTCGACCTGGTGGTGCGCGAACGCTCCGGCGCGATCTGTGAGACCTGGACCGGCCTGTCCCTGCGCGCGATCGGCCCCCTCGACACCCAGTCCCCTTGGCCCGCCGCCCTGCTCGGCCCCTACCTGGAACGCAGGCTGGACGACCTGCTCGGCCTGGGCCGGATCGGCCTCGGCGTGGCCACCGGCGACCGCGAACCCGCCGGCCTGGCCGCCGCCGCCCGCGCCGCCGGTCACAACCTCGAACTACACCACCGCGCCGACGGCAAACCCCTCGCCCCCGGCACCGAGATCTCCCTTGCCCACCAAGGCGGACTGACCCTCGCGGTGGTCGCGGACCACCCACTCGGCTGCGACCTGGAAGCCGTCCGCCCGCGTACCAGGCAAGCCTGGACCGACCTGCTCGGCCCGGACCGGCTGCGGGTGGCCGAACAACTCGCCGAAGACCTGGACACCGCGGCCACCCGGCTCTGGTGCGTGCTCGAATGCACTCGCAAGGCCGGTCGCACACCCGGCATTCCCCTCCTGCGGTCCACCGCCGAGGACTGGGCACTGTTCACTGTGGACGGTCACCGCTGCGCCACCGCCCTGCTCCGGGTGCGCGGGCTCGACCACCCGGTGATCTGCGCGGTGCTCGAACCGGAGGCGCCGTGATGGACATCCCCGCCTTCGAGCACCGGCACCTGGTGACCTTCGAGGAGACCAACGCGCTCGGCAACGTCTACTTCACGCATTACCTGCGCTGGCAAGGACAATGCCGCGAACTGTTCCTGCGCACCAGCGCGCCCGAGGTGCTGGCCGAACTCGGCGAGCGCACCCTGCTGGTCACCACGCACTGCTCCTGCGAGTACTACGCCGAACTGCACGCCTTCGACGAGGTGCTGATCCGGATGCGCGTCGGCGAGGTGACCCAGCACCGGCTCACCCTGCTCTTCGAGTACCTGCGCGGCGGCCAGCCGGTCGCCCGCGGCAGGCAGGGCCTGGCCTGGTTCACCAGGGACGGCGACCGGCCACGGCCCCGGCCGGTGCCCGCCGCGCTGCTCACCGCCGTGGACACGGCGGTGGCCGCCTACCAGCGAAACGGAATCCCACCCGAAACTTCGCCATCAGGCGGAGGTGCGCACAACCCGACAATGGAGGACAACGATGGTCACACGATTACGTGAGCGGACCACGACGAGCGTGGACGAGCGGATCGCCGCAGCCCTGACCCACATGCAGCCGCGAGTGCTGCTGGGCAACGGCCAGCTCGGCTACCGGACCACGGTGGAGACCACCATCGACGTGGTGCTCGGCGACGGCAGCGACCCCGCCGCCCCGCGCGAGCAGATCAAGCTCACCTCCCTGGAGAGCGAAATCGCGATCCCGGACCCCGTGCTGCTCAGCGACGGCAGCCTGCGGTTCGACTGGGAGACCTACCGTTTCATCACCACCGGGGTCAGCACCGTGCTCTTCGGCACGGACACCCCGATCCGGATCCTGATGGGCCGCGGCGTCGACCCGATGATCCGGCCCACGCTGGGCCACTGCCTGGTCCCGGCAGATGTCACCTTCGGCACCGTGCCGGTGCCATGCGTCTCCGAGGTCAACCTGGTCGTGGAGACGCCGTTCGGGCGCCTGCACAACCGCGGTCCGGCGATCATGCGGGCCATGGTGACCTCGGTGCCGCCGATCGGTGAGGCGTTCATCCAGCAGGGCGTGGTCAAGCTCTACAGCGAGGAAGGCGACGAGATCGCCACGAAGGAGGCGACCGCGAGCACGCTCACCGGGATCATCTCGTCCTGACCGGTGACCGAGATCGGGCCACCGCCGGCCCGAAGATCGCGGGGCGGCCGGGCTGAGGAGCTGACGAGCTGACCGGTCTGACGCGCGATCGATCGGGAGGGCGGGTTCGCGCGTGCCAACCTGCCCCGTGCCGCCCTCCCACCCGACGCCGAGTTGGCCCAAGTCGTACACCTGGTTGGCCCAACTGGACGTCCCACTTTGGCCAACTGGACGGTTCACACGTAGGGAGAGGCGGCACAGATGGAGAGCGAGACCTACGGCGAGGTGTTCGCCGAGGTGTTCGACTCGGTGTACGGCGGCACCGCGCCCAAGGACGAGATCGCCACCCTCGCCGAGCTGGCCGGACCGGGCCCCGTGCTGGAACTCGGCGTCGGCACCGGCCGGGTGGCCATCCCGCTGGCCGAGGCCGGCCTCGAAGTGCACGGTCTGGACAACTCACCGCGGATGCTGGCCGCGCTGGCCGCCAAACCCGGCGGCGCGGCCATCCGGACGGTCACCGCGTTGCTGCCGGACATCCCACTGGCGCAACGGTTCCGGCTGATCTCCTGCGTGGACAACACCCTGCTGCTGTTGCGCACCCAGGAACAGCAGCTGCAGTGCGTCACCAACGCCGCCGAGCACCTGACCGAGGACGGCGTGCTGGTGCTGGAAACGTTGGGGCAGCTCGATCCCAACGGGGCGGGCTCCGGGATCGTGCTCATCCACATGGGCAAGAACAGCGCGGTGCTGTGGGCCACCGAGGCGAACTCGGCCACCCAGCGGTTCAGCACCAGGGAGATCATCCTGGCCGACAACCAGGTCCGGGTGCTGCCCTTCCGCGGCAGGCTGGTCTCCCCCGCCGAACTGGACCTGATGGCGCGGCTGGCCGGTCTGCGGCTGCGGGCGCGATGGGGTGGCTGGAGTCAGGAACCCTTCACCAGCGCCAGTTTCCTCGCGGTGTCGGTCTTCGAGAAGGTTTAGGAAGGCATCCGGTGAGCACCAGGCGTTACGCACTGCCCGTTGAGCAGACCAAGTGGTCGCTGTCCACCAGCTCCACCGTGGTCTTCGACTGGGACTACGACCCCAGCCAGGACCGGCTGCTCGGGCTCTACGAACGCGGCAAGGCCAAGCAGTGGGACGCCAACGAGCGGATCGACTGGTCGATCCCGTTCGACCCGACCTCGCCGGAGCACGAGCCCGACCACTACCTGCCGCTGTTCGGCTCGCCGGTCTTCGAGCGGATGACCCAGGCGGAGCGGAACGAGTACCGGCACCACGTCACCGCGTTCAACAACTCCATGTTCCTGCACGGCGAACAGGGCGCGCTGATCTGCGCGGCGCGGGTGGTGGAGACCGTGCCCGAGCTGGATGCCAAGTTCTACGCCGCGACCCAGGTGGTGGACGAGGCCCGGCACGTGGAGATCTTCTCCCGGCTGGTCCGGGAGAAGATCGAACTCGCCTACCCGATCTCGGCGCCGATGAAGGAACTGCTCACCGCGGTGCTAGAAGATCCGCGGCCGGACATCGTCCAGCTCGGCATGCAGGTGCTCATCGAGGGCCTGGCGCTGGCCGCGTTCGCACTCGGCCGGGACTCCACCACGCACCCGCTGTTCCGCACCATCAACGCCTACGTCATGCAGGACGAGGCCCGGCACGTCGCCTTCGGCCGGATCGGCCTGCGTGATCTCTACCGGCAGCTGACCGCCAGGGAGATCGCCGAGCGGGAGGAGTTCGTGGTCGAGGCCTGCCACCTGATGCGGGACCGGCTGATGGGCGAGGAGGTCTTCGAACGGCTCGGGCTGCCGGTGCGGGATTGTCTGGAGCACGTGGAGCATTCGCCGTTCATGCGCGGGTTCCGGTCCCAGCTGTTCTCCCGGATCGTGCCCGCGGTGCAGGACATCGGCCTGTGCGGGCCGAAGGTGCGGCGGGCCTTCGAGGACATGGGCGTGATCCAGTTCGAGGCGGTGGACCTGGACGCGACGCACGCCAGGGACGACCGGGTGGCCGATGAGGTGGAGGCCGCCGACGCCGCGCGGGTGGCCCAGGTTGCGGCGACGATCGAGGCGGGTGAGCAATAGGCCAGTTGTCTGAGTAAATGGCCGAGACGTGCGGAGAAATTGTGTACACAGAGAGCCTGAACAATGCGCACACGATCCGGCGAAGGACCGATCAATGCTCGACCGGGATGTCCGTTTCGTGTAGGTTGAGCCGCGCCAAGTTTCACTCCTATCCACTGGAGGGCAGTTAATTGACGGCCGGAGACCAGAACATCGACAGCGTGCTCGCCGGCGTTGCGGTGGCTGATTTCGAAGCTGCGCAGTCCTGGTACTCGAAGCTTTTCGGACGTGAGCCCGACGTCGTGCCCACCGAGGGAATCGCGGAATGGCAGCTCGCGCCGAATGCCTGGGTGCAGCTCACCGAGAACCCGGACCGGGCGGGCAAGAGTTCGGTGGTGATCGGGGTCCGCGATCTCGCCGCACAGGTCAAGTCGGTCGAGTCGGCCGGATTCACCCCTGGTGCGGTGGAGGAATACCCGGGCATCGTCAGGACGAGCACCATTTTCGACCCCGAGGGCAATGAAGTGACCTTTGTGGAGGAGTTGACCGAGTGAGTGAGGCGTCCAGCGAAGTCGCGGAAGTCCCGGTCCCGTCGATTCCGGCGGATCCGGTGTGGAACCCGATGTCGGACTACTCGTTCATGGCCGAGCACGGTGTGCGGATCGTATCGGGCTCGGGTGTCCGGGTACGTGATGATCAAGGCAACGAGTACCTCAGCGGGACCGCCGGACTGTGGAATGTGACCTGCGGGTTCGGTCATCCCGACATCCTGGACGCCATCACCACTCAACTGAAGAAACTCTCCTATGGCACGTTGTTCCTGTTCTCCCACGAGCCCGCCACCACCCTCGCCCGCCGGCTGCTGTCGATCGCGCCGCCCGGACTCACCCGGGTGCACTTCAGCACCGGCGGCGCGAGCGCGGTGGAGACGGCGATGAAGGTGGTGCGCCGGTATTTCCGGTTGGTGGGACAGCCCGAACGACGGCTGATCGTGTCGCTGGACCGCTATTCCTGGCACGGCACGCTCTACGGCAGCATGAGCGTGACCGGCGAGGACATCGAACAGCGGGCCTACGGCGCCGATCTCAGCGGGGTACGCAAGATCCCCACTCCGCGCACCGCCGGCGATCCGCCCGGCGCGACCGCGCTGACCGCGTTCGCCGAACTGGTCGACGCCGAGCGCGGGCGGATCGCCGCGGTCATCCTGGAACCGGTGCTGGCCTCCGGCGGGGTGATCCCGCTGCCGCCGGAGTACGTCGCCGAGGTCAGCAAACTGTGCCGGGACAACGGGATCCTGCTCATCGCCGACGAGGTGGCCACCGGTTTCGGCCGGACCGGCCGGATGTTCGGCGGCGAGCACTACGAGCTGCGCCCGGATGTGCTGGTGCTGTCCAAGGGCATCAACAGCGGCTACCTGCCACTGGGCGCGGCACTGTTCAGCGAGCCGATCTTCGACGCGTTCCGGCGGGCCGGTTTGCCGTTGCTGCACGGGGAAACCCAGGGCGGCAACCCGGCGGCCTGTGCGGCCGCGATCGCCACCCTGGACGTGCTCGACCGCGAAGGACTGGTCGAGAACTCCCGCGTGGTCGGCGAGTACCTGCTCAACCGCCTGGAGCCACTGCGCTCCCGTCCGGCCGTGCAGGATGTGCGGGGCCGCGGCCTGATGATCGGGATCGAGCTGACTCCGCGCGGTGGCAAGGGTCCGGCGTCGATCCCGGAGGTGATGACCGCGGTGATCGGCTGCCGCCTGCGCGGTCTGCTGGTGCACCCGCTGCTGGCCAGTGGCGGCATCGGGCTGTTCCCGCCGTTGACGCTGAGCACGGCCGAGGCCGATCAGGTGGCCGAGGTGCTCGACCAGGTCACGGCCGCCGGGTGAGCCGGTGGGCGCCGGGGAGCTGACACCGCGACTGGTGGTCGACGGGATCGCCGACGGCCCCGCACCCGCGACCGGGTTCGCGGACGCCGAGGAGAGCTACGACCTGGTGGTCGCCGGGGCCGGGATCGCCGGACTCGCGGCCGCCTACTTCTGGCAACGCGACATCCAGCCCGGCGCCCGGATCCTGTTGCTGGACCCGGCTTCCCAGCCCGGCGGGCACGCCACCCGGAATGAGTACACAGTGGACGGTCACCGACTGCTCGCCACCGGCGGCTCGCAGGCGATCACCCGGCCCAGCACCTACCCGGCCAGCGCCCGGGACCTGTTGCGCGAACTGGGCATCAACACCGACCGCTTCCACCAAGCCTGCGATCCCAGGCACTACCGTCGGCACGGCGCGGGCGGCCTCGGCGTGTTCTTCCACCGCGAACACTGGGACCACGACCACCTCGCGGTGCTGCCACCCGGTACCAAGTGGACAGACGCCCTGGCCAACGCGCCCATGCCCCCAGCGGCCCGCCGCCAGCTCGGCGAACTCCTGGACCGCTGCCCAGACTGGCTCAGCGGCCGGGACCGCGCGGCCAAACTCGCCGCCCTGCGGGTCCGCACCTGCGCCCAGGTGCTCACCGACTTCGCCGACCTGCATCCCGCCGTACACCGATTCCTGCTGCGTTCCACCGCGGTCGACTCCGGCCTGAACTTCGACCAGCATCCCGCCCTGGACGCCGCGCTGATCGGCTTCCCCGGCCTGTCCGGCCTGCGCATCGGCTACGACGGCGATCCCTGGCCCGGCTTAAGTAAAACCGGCAGGCAGTTCTGGTACAGCGAAGAAGCGCCGATCTACCGCTTCCCGGACGGCAACGCCACCATCGCCCGCGCCCTGGCCCGCGCACTGATCCCCGCGCTCACCCCGGCGCGCACCGTCGACGAGCTGCTCACGGCCACCCTGGATCAGTCCCAATTGGACAGTCCACAGCAGAACGTCCGGATCCGCTTGCACAGCAAGGTGGTCGAGGTCCACAACACCCGCTCAGCGGTCTCCATCGCGCACACCGCGCCCGGCGGCCACCACCGGGTCACCGCCAGAGCCGTGATCCTGGCCTCCTGGACCGCCGGCCTGCCCGCCATCGTGCCGGAACTGTCCACCGCCCAACGCTCCGCCGCGGCCGCCACCGGCCGCTATCCCTTGGCCTACGCCAATCTCGCCCTGCGCGACTGGAAACCCTGGCAGCGCCTGGGCATCAACCGCCTCACCCTGCCCTCTGGTCACTGGCAGCGCGGCGCCCTGGAGTTCCCGGTCCGCATCGGCGACCACCAGCCCAGCTCCAGCCCGGAAAACCCGGTGCTGGCCAACTTCTTCGGCTGCTTCACCAACCCCGGCGTGCCCCCTGCGGTCGGCGCCGCCCAGGGCCGCCACTGGCTGATCAACCACGGCCCGGCCGAACTGGAGACCAGCCTGCTCGACACCCTGACCCGCATCCTCGGCCCCGCCGGATTCGACCCGGACCGCGATATCGCCGCCCTGACCGTCAACACCTGGCCGCACGGCTACGCCCGCTACCTGACCCTGCCGCACGACGCCGACCGCTGGCCGGACGGCCCACTCCCCGGCGACCTCCTCGCAAAGGGCGTCGGCCGGATCCGGATCGCGGGCGTGGACGTGGCCAACCACCCCTACCTGGACGGCGCCGTGCACACCGCGCACACCGCGGTGCACGAGCTGGCCAGGGTGGCCGGGCCGGGGTCGCGATGACCCCGGCCCGAGCCAGAACCCTTACGCCCCAAGCACCTCCGCTGCCAGCTGGGTACCCCGAACGCGGGCCTCGATCTTGGCGAAGGCGGTCTCCCGCGAGGTCGAGGTGTCATCGGCGAACGGCGCGAACCCGCAGTCGTCACAGGTGCCCAACCGCTCCAGCGGGAGGTACTCGGCCGCTATCAGCACGCGGTCCCGCACCTGTTCGGGGCTCTCCACCACCGGATCGATCGGATCGATCACGCCGACGAAGATCCGTTGGTCCGGCCGCGAGTGCTCGCGCACGATCTCCAGCACCCGCCGCGGATCCGGTTCGCTGGCCAGTTGCAGGTAGAACGCGCCCGCGTGCAGCTGGAACAGCTTAGGCAGCAGTCCGGCGTAGTCGACGTCCAGACTGTGCACCGAATCCAGGTCGCCACCGGGACAGGTGTGCACGCCGATCCGGGCCCGCTCCTCGGCGGAGAACCGGTCCAGCACCAGGTTGTTCAATCCGATGAAGTCAGCCAGCACCCCGCCGGAGGGATCCAGTTTGAGCGACAACCGCCCCTCGGTGAAGTCCAGCTGCACCGAGGCCGCGCCCGCGTCCAGGCACTGCCGGATGTCCCGCTCCGCCTCATCGGCCAGCTCCGCCAGGAAGGTCTCCCGTGGATAGCCGTCGATCCCGTCCGCCGGGTAGAGCAGGCTCAGCGCCGAGGGCGCGATCACCGGCTGCTTCACCGGCAGCTCGGTCAGCCCGAGCGCCTTGTTCAGGTAGGACACCGCGAACTCGCCATACCTGAACGGCCCGGCCGTCAACCGGGGCAGCTGCCGGGTGTGCCCGTCCGCGAACGGGATTATCGCCCCGTCCGCGGCCAGCGCCAGCCCACCCCGCAACGGGTAGGTGGCGAAACTCGGCTTGCCCTGCTCGCCATCGGTCAGCACCGGCGAGCCGGTCTTCGCCAACCGCTCGATGGTCTCCGCCAGCGCCCGATCCACCAGAACGTCAAGCCCAGCCTGGTCAATCGTCCCCGCTGCCAACGCGGCCAGTCCGTCCTGCAGGTACTTCGGCCGCGGAATGCTGCCGATCGTCTCGGTGGGAATGGTCATGGTCATCCTCCCGGAAAAGTGAGGAACCGCAACACATCCAACCTAGCGAGACCAGCACGGCTCCGGCGTCGCCCAAGCAGGGCAACAGAAACCTAAGCAACCACCCAGAAGCACCCACCCCCACCGTGTTGGCCGTTGTCGTACACCGAGTTGGCCGTTATGGGCGGTGAGTTGGCCGTTGTCGTACGACTCTGTTGGCGAATTCGCCCTGGCGTGCCGATCTTCCGGCGAGTTGGGCCAACTGGTACGCCGGTTTGGCTCAAGTGGGCGTACCAGTTGGCCCAAGTTGTACGGGGTGTGGATCACGCCGCCGATTCGCCAACAGAGTCGTCGTACGGTGTGTTGGCCGTTGTGGTCGGTGTGTTGGCCGTTGTGGACGGTGTGTTGGCCGTTGTGGACGGTGTGTTGGCCGTTGTGGACGGTGTGTTGGCGCACGGGCGTACCAGTTCGGCCAACACTGGGTACGACAACGGCCAACACGCCGGCGAGTTGCCGGGGCACATGCTTAGAGATCCCGTTGCAGTGAAGGGAATCGTCCATGATCACGCCGGGCGCCACCGCGGGGCTGCCGACTGTCCCATGCCGGATCTGTCGTGGCCCGGTCACCGAATTCCTGAACCTGGGCCAGCATCCGCTCTCCGACGCCTTCCGCCACCCCGAGGACGACAGCGAGGAGTTCTACTACCGCCTCGCGGTAGGACAGTGCGCGGACTGCACCATGACCCAGCTGATGGAAGAAGTGCCCAGGGAACGCATGTTCCACGAGTCCTACCCGTACCACTCCTCCGGCTCGGCCGTGATGCGCGCGCACTTCACCAGCCTCGCCCAGCACCTGCTGAGGACCGAACTCACCGGCCCCGACCCGTTCGTGGTCGAACTGGGCTGCAACGACGGTGTCATGCTGCGCACCGTGCACGCGGCAGGCGTCCGGCACCTGGGCTTCGAGCCCTCCGGCGGCGTGGCCGCGATCGCCACCAGCCAGGGTATCCGGGTCCGCACCGACTTCTTCGAGGAGGCCACCGCGACGGCTGTCCGCGAGTCCCACGGCCCCGCCGACGTCATCTACGCGGCCAACACCATCTGCCACATCCCCTACCTGGACTCGGTTCTACGCGGCGTGCACACCCTGCTGGCCGAGCGCGGCATCTTCGTCTTCGAGGACCCGTACCTGGGCGACATCCTGGACCGGACCGCCTTCGACCAGATCTACGACGAGCACTTCTACTACTTCACCGCCCGCTCGGTGCACGCCCTCGCCCACCGCGCCGGCCTGGAACTCGTTGACGTGCAACGCCTCCCGGTGCACGGCGGCGAACTCCGCTACACCCTGGCCCGCCCCGGCCGCCGCCCCGTCTCCCCCGCCGTGGCACAACTACTCGCCGAGGAAGAGCACCGCGGCCTGGCCGAACCCGCCACCCTGCACCGGTTCGCGGCCAACGTGGCGCGCACCAAGGAGAACCTGCTCGCCCTGCTACACGACCTGCGCGCGCAGGGCCACACCGTGGTCGGCTACGGCGCCACCGCCAAGAGCGCCACAGTCACCAACTTCTGCGGCCTCTCAACGGATCTGGTTGCCTACATCTGCGACACCACCCCGGCCAAACAGGGCCGCCTCTCCCCCGGCGCGCACCTCCCGGTCCGCCCGGTCTCGGCCTTCGCCGAGTACTATCCGGACTACGCGCTGCTGTTCGCCTGGAACCACGCCGAGGAGATCATGGCCAAGGAACAGGACTTCCACGCGGCAGGCGGCCGCTGGATCCACTACGTCCCCGAGGTGCGCCTGCGGTGACCGGCCACCGCGCGATCATCTTCGGCGGCACCGGCTTCGTCGGCAGCCATATCGCGGACAACCTGGCCGCCCACGGCTGGACGGTCCGCACCACCGCCCGCGGCACCCCGTCCCCGGCCCACCCCTTCCACCCCCTGGACCTCGCCACCATCTCCCCTGCCGAGCTGGCCGCGTTCCTGGACACGCACCGCCCCGACCTGGTGGTCAACGCCACCGGCAGCAGCTGGGGCCTGACCGACGACCAGATGTCCACCCGCTGCCTCACCCTGACCCGGCAACTGCTCGCCGCCCTGGCCCTGTCCCAGCGCACGCCCCGCCTGGTGCACCTGGGCTCGGTCCTGGAGTACGGCCCCACACCACCCGGAACAGCTGTCCGCAGCCAGGGTCCACCGCCGGAAACCGGCTACGGCAGGGCAAAACTCGCCGCCAGCCAGGCCGTGATCGCCGCGCCCAACGCCGTGGTGCTGCGCCTGTCCAACGCCGTCGGCCCCCGCCTGCCCGCGTCCAGCCTGCTGGGCAAGGTCGCCGCCACCCTGATCCAAGCCGCGCAGCGCCATGAACCAGCCCACCTGTCGCTGTCCCGCCTCACCGCGCACCGCGACTACATCGACGTGCGCGACGCCGCCGAAGCCGTGCGCGCCGCGGCCACCGCCGACGTCTCCGGCGAGATCATCGACATCGGCCGCGGCACCGCCGTCCCGGTCCGGTCCCTGGTTGACCTGCTCATCGAGGTCGCAGGCATCCCGGCGACGCTGACCGAACACGACAACGGGGACTGGCGGTCCACAATGGACTGGATCCAGGTGGACCCTGCCAGGGCCGCCACCCTGCTGCACTGGCAACCCCGGCACACCCTGCTCGACTCCATCCGCGCGTTCTGGTCCGCGGCCGCCGGACACTCACTGACCGCGCTGGGCGGCGACCGCGGCGGTCACCGGGAACGTCCGTAGCCCACGGATCGCACTGGTATCCCGGCGTTCCGGCGTACCGGCCTGCCGCAGCGACGGCAGTCGCTCGGCCAAGGTCCGGAAGACGATCTCACCCTCGATCCGGGCCAGCCGGGCGCCGAGGCAGTAGTGGATCCCGCTGGCGAAGGCCAGGTGTTCCGGCCCGGCCTCCCGGGTGATGTCGAACCGCTCCGGCCGCTCGTACGCCTGCGGATCCCGGTTGCCTCCAGCCAGAATCGCCACCACCGTCTGCCCTGGCTTGATCGTCTGCCCGGCCAGCTCAACCTCGGTGTGCGCCACCCGCGAGGTGCTCTGCACCGGCGAGTCGTACCGCAACGCCTCCTCCACCGCGGCCGCCGCCAGCTCCGGCTTCGCCCGCAACCGGGCCCACTGCTCCGGATGCTCCAGCAGCGCCCGCATCCCGTTGCCGATCAGGTTCACCGTGGTCTCGAACCCGGCCACCAGCAACAACAACGCGGTGCCGTGCAACTCCCGCGCGGTCATCCGCTCCTCGCCCACGGCAGTCGCCAGCGTGCTGATCACATCGTCGCCCGGCTCCACCGCGCGTTCCCGCAACAGCCGGTCGAACAACGCCACCAGGTGCTCGGTGACCGCGGTGACCTCCCTGGCCTGCCGCATCGAACTGACCCCGTTGAACCCCTCGATGATCACCTCCCCGTACTCGGCGAAGGCCCCCCGCTCGGCGTCCGGAATGCCCAGCAGATCGCTGATCACCGTGATCGGCAGCGGCGTGCCCAGGTCCTGCACCAGGTCGAAGCTCTCCCGCCCGCTCACCTTGTCCAGCAACGAGTCCACGATCGCCCGCACCCGGGGCCGGTACGCCTCCAGCCGCTTGGGGTTGAACGCGGGCATCGCCAGGCGGCGCAACCGGGTGTGGTCCGGCGGATCCAGCTCCACGAACCCCGCCGGTGGCGTCGGCACCGGCGCCCCCAGTAACCCGCCCTGCCCACGCCCGCCCACCGTCGTCACCCCGAACCGCCGATCCCGCAGCACCTGGTTGCACAGCGTGAACGAGCTGGTGGCCCAGGTGCCGCTGAGCCCGCGGTAGAGCGGCCCGCGCTGCCGGATCTGTTCGTAGAGCGGATAGGGATTGTCCCGCCAGCGCGGGTGTTCCAGCTGCACGACCAGATCACCCAGCTCGCTGAGCAGCCAGGTCGCGGCCCGCCCGGCCCGCAACCGCGACCGGAGCCAGAACGAGGCGACCGCGCTGGAGTTGTTCATCGATTCCCTCTCATCTTGACCGGCTACCGCTACCTTGTTGGCAGGCCGCCACGCCGCGACCGCACCGCCGCGGCCTCGACAGAATGGGACATCAATGTCCCACTTTGGGGCCGTTGTGACCCATTACAAGACATGCCTGTTCTCGTCATGGCACAACTTAGTACTGCAATGGCACCATGACGAGCGACACTCGGGAGTCGAACACTCCGAGCCGGACGCGCGCGGCGATCCTGGACGCGGCGATCACCGTGCTGGCCCAGCGGTCCGCCGCCTCCCTGGCCGAGATCGCCGACGCCGCCGGAGTCGGCCGCAGCACCCTGCAGCGGCACTTCCCGGAACGCTCCGACCTGATGGCCGCGATCTTCCAGCTTGCCGTGCAACGGGTGCGTGCCGCACTGGCCGGGGCAGCCCTGACCGAGGGCACCGCCGCGCAGGCGTTGCGCCGCGCGGTGCACGCCTACCTCGAACTGCCCCCCGAACTGATCCGGGTGTGCGACGAAGCCGAACAACGCGGCGAGGCCGACTGGCTGGACGCGGCCTTCGCCGAGGTCGAACAGCCCATGCTCGCGTTGCTCACCCGCGCCCGCGCCGAGGGCCTCCTGGACCCCTCGCTCAGTCCGGAGTGGGTGTACAAGGCGCTGTGGTGGAATCTGCTCGCCGGGTTCGAGGCCGTCGGCGAGGGCCTGATGGACAGGGAACAGGCCGCGGAATCGGTCAGCCGGCAGCTGGAGCGGGGTTTGCCAGGGTAGTGCGACGGACAGGAGACGCTGATGGGTTCGTTCGATGTGCCGCTGGCGGATGAACGCACCCAGCTCGAAGCGTTCATCGAGGACTACCGCGGTGCCATGGAGTCGACGCTCGACGGCCTCACCGAGGAACAGGCCCGCCGCAGACTCGTCCCGTCGGCGACCACGCTGCTCGGACTGCTCAAGCACGTCACCTGGATGCAGCGGGTGTGGTTCGAGGAGTGCGTCGGCGGCACCTCCCGCCGGGAACTCGGCCTGGTGCGAAGCCCGGAGGAATCCTTCCGGCTCAACGAGGACGACACCATCGCCTCGGTCACGGCGGCTCATCGGGCCGCCTGCGCCACGGCCCGGACGGTGATCGCGGACCGGTCACTGGATGTTGTCGTGACCGGCCACCGGAGCGGACCGCGCACGCTGCGCTGGGTGTGCCTGCAGGTGCTGCGGGAGCTGGCGCACCATCACGGCCACGCCGACATCCTGCGCGAACAGCTACTCGCCGACTGAGTCCCGCGACCAGGTCCAATTCGATTGCGCCTGGCGTTCCACTGACCGATCCTGGAACGTTCCGTCCAAGGTGGACAGACGAAGTGGACCGGATGGACGACCCGATGAGAACACCGATCTCCGTGCACCACGCTCGCCTGGACGGGCGGGACTGGCGGGTGATCCGACCGGCCGGCGGGTTCGCGCGCGCCGGATTGTGGGATATGGATCGCTGGTGGCAGTTGCAGGTCGACCGCGGCTCGGCCTACCGGCTCGGCGTGCTGTGGCTGCTGGCGGCCCGCTCCCGGCACACGATCATCCACGTGCCGCTGCGCACCGGCGACCAGGCGGTCGGGGCCGATCCGCGGGGCAGGCGGATGGATCTCGTGTTGTCCCAGCACAGCCTGCAGTTCCGCGCCGCGCACTGGCCCCGGCTACGGGCCGCCTTGGGCAAGGGCAAGCAGGCGACAGCGCAGCTGCCGGACGATGATCTGCCGGATCCGGCCGGGATCGACTACCGGGCGCGGCACCACCGGGAGAACCGGGATCTGCTGAACGAGCAAGTGCACGCCGACACCGTGTTCCTGGCGGGCAGCGCACCGGTGTTCCGGCAGACCGCCTCCCTGTTCTTCGACCTCGCCCAGCTCACGCCGGAGCCGGGGCCGGACAGCCACGTGTGCACGGAGTTCCACTCGGGTGACGGCGTGCTGGGCAACGCGCGGCAGATCCACGTCGAGTACCACTCTGACTGGGCTACGCCGGCGCAACAGCTTTGACCCCGCTCACGTGCACGCCGCCGATCCGGGCCGGGGCAACCTGCCCGGCGTGCTCGTAGACCTCGCACAGCCACGGATCCGGCACCGTGGGTTCGTTCAGCCTGGTGAGCCCGGCTCCGGCTACCGGGGTGGCTTGACCTTGGTCAGCTCGGCCACCGCGGGCGAGCGCGAGATCACCTGCTGGGCCACGTCGGCGAGGAACTGATTGGTGTTGCGGGCGTGGTCGCGCATCAGCGCGAACGCGTCCGCGATATCGATCTGCAGCCGTTCGGTCAGGATCCCCTTCGCCTGCTCGATCAGGATGCGGCTGTTGAGCGCGGTCTGCAGCTGCTCGGTGACCATCTCGCTGTGCCGCAACGCCCGCACCTGCAGGATGCTGATCGTGGCGACGTTGGCGAAGGACTGCGCCAGCGCGATCGCCTCGGCCGAAATGCCGCCCGGCGTGGTGCCGAACAGGTTCAGCGCACCGATGATCTCCTCCCGCAACCGCATCGGCACCGCGTGCACCGCGGTGAAGCCCTGCTCGGCCGCGGCGACGCTGAACCGCGGCCAGCGCCGCGGCTCCGCACCCAGGTCCGGGCAGCCAACCGAGGTTCCGGCGCGGAAGCAGTCCAGGCAGGGCCCTTCCTCGTCCTGCAACTGGAACAGCTCCAGCAGCCGGGCCTGGTCGGTGGAGGCGGCCACCAGGCTCAGCGCGCCGCGCTGGTCCACCAGCAGGATGCCCGCCGCGTCCACGTCCAGCAGTTCGACACAGCGCTCGGTCAGGGTGTGCAGGAAGTCGATGGTGTCGAACCCCAGCACGAGGGTGTCCGCCAGTTCGACGAAGGTCTGCGTGACCCGCCGGTCCAACACGTGGCTCACCTCTGTTTCTCGTTGGTGTCCGGGGTGAATCTCAGTCTGCGCGCCACCACATCGGCCGCGACCTCGGAGAGCCGGCGGTCCGTACCGTAGGCGTGTGCCCGCAGGCGCAGGAAGGCCTGGTCCAGATCGGTGTCCAGCTGCACCGACACCATGCCGGTGGCCTGGTGCACCACAGCCCAGCGGCCCTCGGGTTCGGTGTGCGGCAACCCGTCCGCGTCCGCCGCCGGGTTCGCGGACGGGTTGAGCAGCAGCGTTGTCGCGGTGTCCGCGCACACCAGCGCGTCCGCCAGTTCGGTCGCGGAGAGCGGGCCGCCGACCTCCCGGCAGATCTCCAGCGCACCCAGCACGATCGCCCCCAGTGTCAACGGGACCACGAACACCGCGGCCACTCCGGCCGCCACCGCCGCCGGGGCGAAGGCGGGCCAGCGCCGGGCGGTGCCGGGGTCGGCCAGGCGCGGCACGAACACCGGCTGGTTCCCTCGCACGACTTCGGCCACCGGACCCTCGCCGAGGGTGGCCCGCAGCTCGGCCATCTCTTCACCCACCGATCCGACTACCTCGACGGGTTCCACCGCGCCAGCCAGATAAACCGCCACCCCGCTCGCGGTCAATCCGATCCGGCAGGCGAGGCAGACGTGCCGGATGCTGACCGGCTGCCGATCGGACCTGGCGATCTCATCGATCATCACCAGGATGTCGCGGCGCCGATCCGTGCCCACCTCGGTCACCTCTCGCCACCCGCGCTCCCGGTGCGTACACGTTAGCCCGACCCCGCGGGCGCGCGCACTTCACCCGGCCGCCAGCGGTCACCACAGGTCACTGGCACTATGCTCAGTGTCCCCACCTCACCGCCCCAGACCCCGGCGGCGCCACGACCGCGAGAACGGAAGTGCTGCCGTGCCCCGGGACTGTTCCAGCATGGCCTTCGCTGAGTTGCTCACCCATATCCAGGATCGCGAGTGGGCAGCCATGGTGGAGCTACACAACCAGCTAGGCGAGCAGGTGTTCCATGCCTGCCACGCCATCACCGACGACGAACTGGCCGCCGAGCTGATCACCATCGACGTGTTCGTCCAGGTCTGGGACCAGCCCGGCGCGCTCGCCGGCCCGGCCGCCCCGGCCGACCGTGCCGCGCTCGCCCGCGCCCTGGTGGCCCAGGCCCGGCACCGGGCCGTGCTCTGGTGCGTCGGGGAGCCGCGGGCGGAATCCGGCCTGGACGTGGTGAAGCCGCCCGTGGCGTACGGGCGGCTTCCCTCCTGACCGGGCAGTGCCTGAGCTGTCGCGGAGCCGGACTACCCGGTGCAGTTCGGGACCGCCGGGACACTGCCGACGCAGTTGTTCGGCGTGTTGGCGCTGATCGGGGTGTTGTTGGTGGTCATGATGCCGCCTGCCCGGTAGGCGCCGCCCGCGGTCAGCAGCGCGTGGTTGCCGGAGATGGCGGTCTGGGTCATGGTGGTCGCGGTCGAGTTGACCGCCGCGATGCCGCCGCCCTGGGATCCGGTGTTGCCGGTGACGGGCATCGGGCTGCCGGAGACCCCGGTGGTGGTCAGCGTGCCGCGCAGGCCGTTGTAGATCCCGCCACCCTGCAGCACCGCCGTGTTGCCCGAGATCGGGCTCCTGGTGAAGGTCGCCGCGGGCGCGGTGCCGGTCGGGGTGTCGGCGTTGGCCAGACCGCCACCGCTGAGAGTGGCCAGGTTGCCGGTCAGGCTGCTGTTGGTGAAGGTCACCGCGCCGCGGTTGAGGATGCCGCCACCATTGCCGATGACGCTGCCGTTGGTGATCGCGACCGAGGTGGTCAGGGTGAGGTTGCCGGTGGCGCTGACCTCGGCGATGCGGAAGAGCAGCAGCGAGGAACGCGTGATGATCGCCGGGCCGAGCATCTCGATACGCGTGGTGATGACCGGCAGTCCGTTGCCGAGGCCACCATGGGGAGAGGTCAGGGCATAGGTGCAGCCACCAGCCAAGGCGAGGGTGTCCGCGGCGGGGGTGGAGTTGGCCAGGTTGACCGCCGCGACCAGAGCGTTCTCGCCACAGGCGACGGGGATGGTGGCGGCCTGCGCCACCGGGGCCGCCAGGGTGGTGCCACCGGCCAGGATGCCGGCCGCGAACAGCACCTTGAGGATTGTGCGGGTCTTTCGCATAACGCCTTCTGTTCCCACAAATAACTGTGCCCGAAAAAGACCCCGGCTCGCACAATTTGCGGCACCGGGGTCCAGGGTTGCAAAACTCAAGCTACGCCGTCACACGGTCGGCGCATACCGCCGTACGCCGATTGGCCGCATTTTCCTCAAGCAGTGCAGCCCGGCACCGACGGCACGCTGCCCACACAGTTATTCGGACTGTTCGCACTGATCGGCGAGGTGTTGACCGTCACATTTCCGGATAACCGGAAGAATCCGCCCGCGGTGCCGGTCGCCGAATTCCCGGAAATCGGCGTGCTGGTCAGGGTGAGAATCCCGTCCACCGAGGCGAGGCCGCCGCCCCGCGCACCCTGATTGCCGCCGGTAACAAAACTGCTGGTCAGGGTGGCCGTGCCGAAGCTGTACAGGCCACCGCCGTCGGCCGCCGCGGTGTTCCCGGACAGGGTGCTGCCGGTCAGCGTGACCGCGGCCGCGCCGCCACCGCTCTGCACACCGCCGCCGGTGCCCGCCGCGGTGTTGCCGGACACGGTGCTGTTGGTCAGGGTCAGCGCGCCGAAGTTGAGGATGCCACCGCCGTTGCCCGCGGGCAGCAGACCAGCGGCCGAGCCGTTGCTGATGGTCACCGCCTTGAGGGTGAGGTCGCCCGTGGTGGCGACCTGGAGGATGCGGAAGGCGCTCGCGCCGCTGCGGGTGATGGTGTTGCCGTCGCCCTCCATGGTGATGGTGGTGGTGATGGGCGGTAGGCCGACCGATCCGTGCACGCCGTCGTCACCGTGGCCTGCGGTCAGGTTGTAGGTGCAGTCCGGGGTCAGGGTGATCACACCGCCGCCTGCCTCGTTCGTGGTGTTGACGGCGGTGACCAGCGCTGCTTCGGTGCATGGCACCGCGGCGTGGGCGGTAGCCGGCAGGGAAATACCGGCCCCGACCACGAGCATGGTTGCGACGGGAATGACTCGAACCGCGCGATTTTTGCGCATGAAAACTCCTCAAATTGTTACCGATAACGATCGAAGCGCCAGAATGACGCGACCGGCCGCCGGGGTCTCGTGCGGGGAATTTCTCACTCCACTGTAGACCCGGGCGACAGCAGCGCACCCACTCAAATCCGTGAATACACGATCGTGGCGCAGCCCGGAAATGCTCTGGGCCATGTGGGTTACCGCCAGACATAGGGTGCGAGCGAATGTCTAGTCACCGGCAACGTTAATGATCTCCACGAGGACGGCGAGAATCACCCGCGGGTGCGCAGCTGGGTGGTGATGAAAAAGCGAGTACGCTGGCGCCAAGTGCCCCGGACCCCGGCGTGACCTCGACCGACCGAGGGGCTGTCCGATGACACAAGCCGATTCAGTTCGCCTGGACATGACCGTCCCAGGGATCGCCGAACCCCACCAGAGCACCGCTGCGCCAGGGTGATCTGGCTACTGGCGAAACTGGGCTGGGCCACCGAGGTCCGCTGGACCAGCCCGGCCCAGGTGCGCATCCCTGCGCCGGATCCGCTTGCCCCGGAACAGATCCGGCACATCACCGCGTGTGCGGCGCAGAACGTGCACGCCGCGATCGACCAGATCGCCCAGACCACGCTGCGCAAGGTCGTCGGGCAGCACACCCTGGATCAGACCCTGTCCGAGACCGACCGGATCAACCTGGACATCCGCCAGATCCTCGACGTGGCCACGGTCGAATGGGGCGTGGAGGTGACCCTGGTGGAGCTGAAGGACATCCAGTTGCCCGACAGCATGAAACGCGCGATGGCCCGGCAGGCCGAGGCCGAGCGGGAAAAGCGCGCCAAGATCATCAACGCCGAGGGCGAATCCCTGGCCGCCGCCGCGCTGGGCGAGGCATCCGACACCATGATGGCCCACCCGCTGGCCCTGCAGCTGCGCAACCTGCAGACCCTGGTCGAGCTGGGCGTGGACAAGAACACCACCGTGGTCTTCCCGGCGCCGCTGATGAGCACCATCGGCGAACTCGGCACCTTCCTCGCCCGCGAGGCCGCCGCGGCGAGCCCGCACACCGGGGCCCAAACCGCTGCCATTCCGGCGCAACCAGCCGCACCGCCGCCGGACCGGCCGTCACAGGTCGCACCGATGTAGTCACAGCGAGCGGAAAGGGGATTACCCGCGCCTTTCCACTCTCAACTTATAGCGCACCCCGGGTCTTGCGGCAAGGCCCGGGTAGTGCCGCAGAATCACCGGCCTAAGCCAGGATCTGCGGAAATGGGAGTTGCCGAATGCGGGTGTTGTTGTCGACTTACGGTTCACGCGGGGACGTCGAGCCGGTGCTGGGGCTCGCGGTGCGCCTGCGCGAACTCGGTGCGGAGGTGCGGGTGTGCGCGCCGCCGGACTTCGCCGAGCGGGTGGCGGGCGCCGGGGTCGAGATGGTGCCGGTCGGCCTGTCCGCGAGCGAGCTGACCAAGGCGCGGCCGCCGGTCTCGGAGTTCCCCCGGTTCGCGGCCGAGCTGATCGGCCACCAGTTCACAGGGGTGCTCGACGCGGCGCGGGACTGCGAGGCGATGGTGGTCACCGGCATGCTGCCGATGATCGCCGGCGCGCTGTCGGTGGCGGAGAAGCTGGGCATCTACGCGGCCTCGGTGGTCTTCCAGAAGCTCAGCCTGCCCTCGCCGCACCACCGGCCGATGGCCTACCCGGGCCACCCGTTCCCGCCGGAGGTGACCGATAACCGGGAGCTGTGGAAACTCAACGCCCAGACCGTGAACAAGCTCTTCGGGGACGCGCTCAACACCAACCGGGCGGCCAACGGCCTGGCCCCGGTGACCAACGTGCAGGACTACCTCCATGGCGACCAGCAGTGGCTGGCCACCGACCAGGTGCTGGACCCGTGGCACCCGACCCCAGACCTGGACGTGGTGCAGACCGGCGCCTGGATCCTGCCGCACGAGCGCCCGCTGCCCGCCGACCTGGAGGCGTTCCTGGCCGCCGGTCCGCCGCCGGTGTACGTGGGCTTCGGCAGCATGCCCATGCACGCCGCCACCGATGTCGCCCAGGTCGCCATCGACGCGGTGCGCGCGCTGGGTCACCGGGTGGTCGTGCTGCGGGGCTGGGCCGGGCTGGACCTGATCGACGACCGGGCGGACTGCTTCGCCGTCGGCGAGGTCAACCAGCAGGCGCTCTTCCCCAGGATGGCCGCGATCGTGCACCACGGCGGCGCGGGCACCACCACCACCGCGAGCCGCTCCGGCGCGCCGCAGGTGATCATCCCGCAGATCGCTGACCAGCCTTATTGGGCCGGGCGGGTGGCCGAGCTGGGTATTGGCGCGGCACACGAGGGCCCGGCGCCGACCGTCGGGTCGCTGACCGCCGCACTGCGTATCGCGCTGGCCCCCGGGACCCGGGAGCGGGCGCGGGAGGTGGCGGGCACGATCCGCACCGACGGGGCGCTGGTGGCCGCGGAACTACTGCTTGAGACCATCAAGTCGCGCAAGGCACGGGCTTGACAAAGGGTGGACAATAAAAAATCGGCGTGCCCTCCATGAATTGGAGAACTCGCCGAACCTGGTACCAGTTTAAACGCGATGAGGGGCCTGTGTCAAATCAGGAGTACGAAGCGGAATTGCGGTCCGAACGGAACTACGTGGCCGGGCTCTACACGCGGCTGGACGCGGCCCGGGAGCGAGTGGAGGCCGAGTACACCGCGGCCCTCGGCGGCACCGGCGGCACCCCGATGGAACGGGACGTCCAGGTGCGCGCCTCGGCCAAGGAGCTGAAGCGGCTGCACTTCGGCGACAACGGGCTGTGCTTCGGCAGGCTGGACACCCTGACCGGCGAGCACTCCTACATCGGCCGGATCGGGCTGTTCGACGAGGACAACGAGTACCAGCCGGTGCTGCTGGACTGGCGGGCGCCTGCCTCCCAGGCGTTCTACATCGCCACCGCGGCCAGCCCGGAGAACATGCGCAGGCGCCGCCAGTTCCACACCCGCGGCCGCCGGGTGCTCGATTTCACCGATGAGGTGCTCGGCCGCCCGGACGGGGACGCGCGTGGTGACGCGGCCCTGCTCGCGGCGGTGAACGCGCCGCGCGGTGAGGGCATGCGCGACATCGTGGCGACCATCCAGGCCGAGCAGGACGAGATCATCCGGCTGGACCACCCCGGGGTGCTGGTGATCGAGGGCGGTCCCGGCACCGGCAAGACCGTGGTGGCCCTGCACCGGGTCGCCTACCTGCTCTACACCCAGCGGGAGCGGATGGAGCGGCATGGCGTGCTCGTGGTCGGGCCGAACCCGGCCTTCCTCAACCACATCAGCCGGGTGCTGCCCTCACTCGGCGAGTCCGATGTGGTGTTCATGACCACCGGCGATCTGGTGCCCGGCCGGCACATCACCGCCGAGGACGGCCCGGAAGCCGCGCGGCTCAAGGGATCGCTGAAGATCCTGGACGTGCTCGCGGCCGCGATCGCCGACCGGCAGGAGCTGCCAGAGGAGCCGCTGCCGGTGGAGCTGGAGGACGTCACGGTGCGGATCGACGCCGCCACCGCGGAGTGGGCCAGGGAGGAGGCCCGCGCGACCGGCCTGCCGCACAACGAGGCCAGGGCCAAGTTCACCGAGATCATCAGCTACGTGCTCACCGAACGGGCCATCGCCCGGATCGGCAAGGGCTGGCTCACCAGGGAGGACAAGGTCGCCTGGGAAAGCATGCGCAAGGATCTGATGATCGAGCTGGGCAAGCACGAGGGCTTCGCCGCGGCACTGGACGCGCTCTGGCCGCTGCTGACCCCGGAAACCCTGCTGGGGCCGCTGTTCTCCTCGCCAGAGCGGCTGCGGCTGGCCGGCGCGGACCCGGTGCTGTGGCGGGCCGACGGCGAGGCGTGGACGGTCTCGGACGTGCCGCTGCTGGACGAACTGGTCGACTTGCTGGGCACCGACAAGGCCGATGAGGCCGCCGCCGAGCGTCAGCGCAAAGCCGAGGCCGAGTACGCCAAGGGCGTGCTGGACATCATGACCGGCCGCGAGGACTCGATGGACGACGAGGACCACCTCTACGCCACCGACCTGCTCTACGCCGAGGACCTGGCCGAGCGGTTCGAGGAGCGGGACACCAGGGAACTGGCCGAACGGGCCGCCGCGGACCGGGACTGGACCTACCGGCACATCGTGGTCGACGAAGCCCAGGAACTGTCCGAAATGGACTGGCGGATCCTGATGCGGCACTGCCCCGGCCGGTCCTTCACCGTGGTGGGCGACCTCGCCCAGCGCCGCTCGGAAGCCGGTGCGCGGTCCTGGGGCGAGATGCTGGAACCGTACGTGCCTGGCCGCTGGGTGTACCGGTCGCTGACGGTGAACTACCGCACCCCGGCGGAGATCATGTCCGTCGCCGCCGCGGTGCTGGCCGATTTCGCCCCGAGTGTGCAACCGCCGGAGTCGGTGCGGGCCTGCGGGGTGCAGCCGTGGTCCCGGCGGGTCGGCGCGGCGGAACTGGCCGCCGCCATCGCGGAGTTCGTCCGGGCGGAAGCGGGTCGCGAGGGCACCAGCATCGTGATCGGGCCGCCGGGACTGCCCGGGGTGGTGCCCGCCTCGGAGACCAAGGGCCTGGAGTTCGACGCGGTGCTGGTGGTGGAACCGGAACGGATCCTCGCCGACGGCCCGCGCGGCGCGGCCGAACTCTACGTCGCGCTCACCCGCGCCACCCAGCGCCTCGGCGTGCTGCACCAGGGCCCGCTGCCACCGGCTCTGGCCGGACTCGACCCCGCGGGGACACCGGTCCCGGCCGGGAGTCCGCGGCTGGTCTGACCGCGCACGCTGACCGCCACTGCCAACCGGTGGTGGCGGTCAGCGGAACCGGCCGCCGTCGAGTTCCCAGCGCTGCATCGCCGGGTCCAGCCACTCCAGCAGACCGACACCCGCCGACGCGCCGAGGTTGACGGTGAGCAGCGCGGTGACGCTGTCCGCGTTGCCGCGCCGGGCCGCCGCCATCATGATGTCGTGCGCGATGGCAGGCCGGGTTTCCGGTGGCACCACAAGCAAAACCAGCCGTTGCCTGCCGCGCCCGGTCACCGTCACGGTGTCCGGCTGCTGCGCCCGGAACCCCTCCACCCGGACACTGCGGGTGTGCACCGGGAGCCTGCGCGCGGTCGGCTGCCACATGGTCAGGTTGAAGGTCACCCGCTCTACCCGGCCCAGCCGGATGGTGAGCACCGGCAGCAGCGCGGTCAGTTCGGCGGCCAGGTCCCTGGTGCGGGGCCACCACGCCCCGTCGACGAATCCGGTGGCGCGGGTCTGGGGCTTGAGCCGCAGCCGAGGGGCGTTTCCCGGCGGCTCGATCGAGGCGGGGGCCAGCGGGGCGGCAAAGGGTGCGTGCGGGCTCGACATCATGCCGATGGTCCCGTTCCCGGCCGTGAACCCGGCCGAACTGGGAATCGTCGGGGACGACGCGGGCTTGACCGCTCGCGTTCGAGATGCTCCCGACCGCACCAACACTACGCCCCTTGTCCAGTGCGACAAGGGGCGTAGTCGGCAGGTGAGCGCTACTTGAGGAAGCCCAGCGAGACCTGGGCGGCGAGCACGGTCGCGCCCGCGTCCGTGGCGCAGGCGGCCTTGAGATGCCGCATGACCTCGGTCCGGTTGGTGAGCTGGATCGCCAGCGCCCGGCCGTCCACCGGACCATCGCTGAGTGTGATCTTGCCGCTCGGCTGCGCGTCCTTGAGCTTGATCTCCGCGCTCAGGGTGCTCTTCTGCTCCGAGCTGCCATCGGCCAGCAGCCAGGTGAACGCGAGATCGAAGTTGGCCGACACCTCCCCGCAGGTGCCGTCCGCGCTGCCCGCCTCGGGCATGGTGATCTCCGCGCCCACGATCCGCTGGTCGTCGGTCAGGTCCGGCCGGGTGTCGGTGCAGGCCGCGGTGGTGGCGTCCATGGTCAGCTCGACCGTCGCCGATTCGTCCATGGTGAGTCCGGCGGAGGCGCGGGCGACGGCCGCGGTGGTGCAGACCAGGTCCGGCTCGGCCGGGGCGGCCAGCGCCGGGGCGCCGAGCAGGGTGAGGGAGACGGCGATCAGTGGGACGGACAGTCGCGAGATGCGTGAATGGCCCATGCCTCGACCCTCGGCGGGCCACCCGGACCCGGCAACCCGGGTCGCGCCAGTTCAGTAGAACGTGTGAGCAAACCCCGGCGAGGCGCACCACCACTGGCGCGCGGGCGTTTGGTTGACTGGGATCATGCTCGAGATCAGCGCGCTGACCTGGATCACGACCATCGGACTGATCATCGCCCTGCTCGCGGTCGATCTGATCCTGGCGGCTGTGCGGCCGCACAAGGTCGGGTTCCGCGAGGCCACCGCGTGGTCGGTGTTCTACATCCTGGTCGCGATCGCCTTCGGCGTCTGGTTCGCCTGGCAACACGGCGGGCAGTTCGGCACCGAGTACTTCGCCGGGTACATCGTGGAGAAGAGCCTCTCGGTCGACAACCTGTTCGTGTTCGTGATCATCATGACCACCTTCGCGGTGCCGGAGGAGCACCAGCACAAGGTGCTCACCTTCGGCATCGTGCTCGCGCTGATCATGCGCGCGATCTTCATCGCCCTCGGCGCGACCCTGTTGTCCTTGTTCTCCTTCATGTTCCTGCTCTTCGGGCTGCTGCTGATCTTCACCGCGGTGCAGTTGTTCCGGCACCGCGACGAGGACCCCGACGTCGAGAACAACATCATGGTCCGCACCGCCCGCCGCCTGTTCCCCACCACCGACACCTACGTCGGCGGCAAGCTGTTCACCAGGGTCGACGGCCGTCGCCTGGCCACGCCGCTGTTCGTGGTGCTGCTGGCCATCGGCAGCGTGGACCTGCTCTTCGCGCTGGACTCGATCCCGGCGGTCTTCGGCGTCACCGAGGCGCCCTACATCGTCTTCACCGCCAACGCCTTCGCCCTGCTCGGCCTGCGCGCGCTGTACTTCCTGGTGAAGGGCCTGCTGGACCGGCTGGTCTACCTGTCCACCGGGCTGGCGCTGATCCTGGCCTTCATCGGCGTGAAGCTGATCCTGCACTGGGCGCACGTGGACATCGACCCCCGGGTGCCGGAGATCTCCACCGCGGTCAGCCTCACCGTGATCATCGGCGTGCTGGTCGTGGTCACGGTGGCCAGCCTGGTCAAGACCCGCAACGACCCCTCGGCCAAGGCGCACCCGGGTTCGCTGCGGGCCACCCGGGATCGGGAGGACCCGGCCTGAGTGCTGCTCAGCGACCGGACTGATCACCGCCGTGCTGGCGCTCACCTTCGCGATGCGCCCGGCCGCGAGGACGAACCTCGCTGGCCGGGCGCTGAACACGCGGAAGTGCCCCTGACCCGCCCTCACCGCTGCCGGGAACCTGCACGTGGTGGTGAACTGTGCCGCTTACACGGTCACTTGTGCGTAGTGCTGGGCTGCTCTGTCCTGCGGGGAATCGAACCCCAAGCGCTGCCCACCGCGCACCACAGTTGATCGGTTATACCGCCGATCGTCGGTTCGTGCCCGCCTTCCCGGAACCGGCTACCTGCTTTCCGCGCACTCAGTCCAGCAGGTCAACCTCCCAGTTGGCCCGCTGGATGCGCACATCCACCTCGCGCAGCTCCCGTGCCACCCGGTCCGCCTCGGCCCGCACCTCGGACACGGGCAGCGCGGGCAGCTGGCGGAGTTCGGAGCGCAACTGGCGGAAGTTCTGGTTGCGGCCGGCGGCCGCGTCGGCGGCCGAGACCAGCACGCTGTGCCGCAGACGCAGGATGTCCCGGCGCGCCAAGGCATCGGTGACGGTGCCCGCGCCCAGCCGGGCGGCGGCGTTGGTGCGGTTGATCCGGCGGATCAGGTCCTCCAGCTCGGCCAGCGCCACACCCGCCTCGCTCAGCAGGGCGGCGGCATCCTCCCCCGGATCCTCACCCTCCTGGTAGCGCGCGTTCGCCACGATCCGCGAACGCAACTGCTCAACCCGCTTACCGGCCTCGGCGCGCAACGCCAACGCCTCCGCGAGCTTCATCTCCCCGGTCATGCCACTGACGCTACCAACCGGGGCCACCGGGTTTCCGTCCACTCAGGAGCGTTCGCGATGGGCGCGAGCGAGTTCGGCCGCGTACCGCGCCGCGTCGAACCGGACCTCGGGCAGGAACAGGCTGTCATCGTCCGGATCGCGCCACTGATCCCAGACGACCTGCTCGCCGTCGCGGCGCACGCGGACCAGGATCGCGCCGCAGCAGCCCCAGGTGCACTCGGCCTCGGCGAGCATCACCTCCCTCGGCTCCGCGCCGGGCAGCAGCGGGCTGTCCGGCCCCAGCAACGCCCGCGGATCCTTGCCCGGCCCCCGGTCGAACACCGGCGCGAGCAGGTCCTCATCGTCGACCAGGAGCCGGACCTCGGCCAGGTCCCAGGCGGAGTCCGCGGGCCGGATCACGGTTACGCGCAATCGACTCAGCACCGCCCCAGCCTAAGCGCGGCGAGTTCGGTCCAGCGGAACTGGGCCAGCTCGGCGTCGACCAGCACGTCCACCAGCCGCACCCGGTCCACGGTGAGCGTGGCCCGCAGATCCGTGGCATTGCGCAACCTGCCAGCCACCACCCCCGAATCACCCTCGCCGACCGCGTAGCCCAGGGTGATGTGTGGTCGGCCACTCACATATCCCACCGCCGCCGCCCCGAAGACCTCAGCCGCGGCCGAGCGCACCCGGCTGATCAACTCAATGAAGTCCCGGTCCGGCACCAGATCCAGCGCGATGCTGCTCCGCCCGGCGATGGCGGGCCCGGCGGTCACCGTGAACGCGGGCACCTCGGCGACCGCCGCGCGCAGCCGGTCGGTCAGCTCCGCGCGCTGGGCCGCGCCGACCTCGCCGGCCGGGATGCCGTCGACCACCAGCAGGGTGGCGTGCAGCCATTCCGCCGGTTGCCGGGCCACGAAGTCCAGTTCCGCCAGCACGTCCCGGTACGCCTCGACCAGCGGCGCGATCTCGGCCGGGCCGGGGACGAAGTAGACGTGCAGCTTGGTCCAGTCCGCGGGCCAGCGCTTCCTGAGCTGCTCCACCATGTACGTGTCCACAGCGGCGAAATCCTAGAGCCTAGGCAACCCCGCCCCCGTGTTGGCCGTTCCGGACGGCGAGTTGGCCGTTGTGGGCGGTGTGTTGGCCGTTGTGGGCGGTGTGTTGGCCGTTCCGGACGGCGAGTTGGCCGTTGTGGGCGGTGTGTTGGCCGAATGGGCGTACCAGTTCGGCCAACACTGTGTACGACAACGGCCAACACGCCGGTGCTGGGGTATTCAAATACCGAAAGAGCGGTGACAGCGAAGATCAGCATGCTGGAGCGTGGACGGTGGCCCGCCCGCCACGTTTCCGCACGGAGGAACACATGCACGTTCTGCGTACCCGGGCGCGCGCGATCGCCGCGCTCGGGGCCGGGCTGGCGCTGGTGGCCGTGGGTTGCACCGGCCCCGATCCCGCTCCCCCGCCACCACAACCGTTCGTGCTGGCCGAGGCGAGCATCGCGGAGGTGGGGCGGGCGCTCAGTTCGGGGGCGCTCACCAGTGTCGAGCTGACCGCGATGTACCTCAACCGGATCCGGGCCTACGACGTCAACGGGCTGCGGCTGAACTCGGTCGTGGTGCCCAATCCGGACGCGCTCGCCGAGGCCGCGGCGGCGGATCAGCGGCGGGCGACCGGCAAGCCGCTCGGGCCGTTGGACGGGATTCCGTACACGGTCAAGGACAGCTACCTGGTCAAGGGGCTCACCGTGGCCGCGGGGTCGCCCGCCTTCGCCGATCTCACCGCGCGCGGGGACGCCTTCACCGTGCGGAAGATCCGCGAGGCGGGCGGGGTGCTGATCGGCAAGACCAACATGCCGCCGATGGCCGCCGGGGGCATGCAGCGCGGGCTGTACGGCCGCGCGGAGAGTCCCTACAACGGCAACTACCTCGCCGCGGCCTGGGGTTCGGGGTCCTCCAACGGGTCCGCGGTGGCCACGGCGGCGAACTTCGCGATGTTCGGCATGGGTGAGGAGACCGTCTCCTCCGGACGGTCGCCTGCCTCGAACAACGGGCTGGTGGCCTACACGCCCTCACGCGGGGTGCTCTCGATTCGCGGGAACTGGCCGCTGTTCGCGGTAATGGACGTGATCGTGCCGCACACCAGGGGCGTCGGTGATCTGCTCACCCTGCTGAACACCATCGCGGTGCACGACGAGGTCACCGCCACCGACTTCTGGCGGGACCAGCGTGCGGTGGAACTGCCGCCGGTGGACAAGGTCCGGCCCGCCGACTACACCGCGTTGCAGGATCCGAACTCGTTGCGCGGCAAGCGGTTTGGCGTGCCGAGGATGTATGTCGGCGAGGATCTGGGTGGTACCGCGCCGATCGAGGTGCGGCCGTCGATCCGGACGTTGTGGTTGCGGGCGGCCGAGGATCTGCGCAAGCTCGGCGCCGAACTGGTGCCGGTGGACTTCCCGGTGGTGCACAACCTGGAACAGAACCGGGTCGGCGCGAAGCCACCGCACGAACGCGGTCTGCTGCCGGCGAATCTCCTCGAAGTCATGGCCAGGGTCGACGCCTACAGTGCGGAGCGGTTCCTCAAGTCGGTCGGTGATCCGAAGCTGACCTCCTGGACCCAGGTCGACCTCGACAAGGTCTTCCCCAACCCGCCCGGCTCGGTGGATGCGCAGGAAGGTGTGGACAACGCCGAGTTCTTCCGCAACCACCCGCTGCTGGTGGCCGCCGGGGTGCCCGGCCAGTGGAGCGAGGTGGCCGGACTGGCGGAATCCTTGCGGGGACTGGAGAAAACGCGCAAGGCGGACTTCGAGGACTGGCTCGCGGGGCAGCGACTGGACGGGGTGGTGTTCCCGGCCAACGCCGACATCGGCCGGGCTGAGTCCGATGTGGACAAAGCGGCCAACGTCGAGGCGCTGCGCAACGGGGTGCGGCTGTCGAACATGAACCAGCACCTGCGGTTGCTGGGGATTCCGAGTGTGTCGGTGCCGATGGGCCTGATGGCCGACACCCGGATGCCGGTGAACCTGACCTTCGCCGGCCCGGCCTACCAGGACAACAGCTTGCTCTCCTTCGGATACGCCTATGAGCAGGCCACCCGGCACCGGGTGCCGCCGACCCGGTCGGCCCCGCTGGCCGATGAGACGGTGGAACTGGCCAAGAGCCCGTTCCCGCAGCCGGGCAGGCGCACCGAGCACAACGCGCCGCAGGTGAAGCTGTCCGCCGAACTGGGCGGGGCGGGCTTGCAGATCACCGGCTCGGCGACGGACTCCGGAGGCGTGGCGCAGACCCGGGTGTACGTCAACGGGGAACGGATCGCCACCGGCGGGGACGAGCGGTCCTGGACGGCGGAGATCCCGGTGGAGAAGTACCGCCGTCCCGGCGCGTTCCAGGCCAAGGAACTGCTGGTGCTCGCGGTGGTCAAGGACCGCGAGGGCAACACGGCGGTGCAGACCACGACGGTGAAGCTGGGCTGATCCCGGTCCGGGCCCTGCCGTGGCTGGCAGGGCCCGGTTCCGGGTCACTGGATGCCGCTGGTCTCCAGTCGCCGCACGATGCCGCTCGCCTGCTCGATGAGGTTCGGCTCGGTCAGCGGGATCTGGGTGGCGCCCGCGGTGTCCGCCGGGATGTCGGCTGGCTTGTCCACGCCCGCGCATTCCGAGCGGGTGGCCGGCAGGATGCCGTCGACCAGGTAGCGGTTGACCGCGTTGTCCACGCAGGCGCCGCCGCTGCCGTACTGGCCGTGCTCACCGTCGTTGGGCACGCTGATCAGGTGGTGCCGCAGGGTTTCCGCCATCACCACGCCGTTGGGGTAGGCGGTCTGGGTGTCACCCTCGGCGTGCACGACCAGGCCCGTCGGGTAGGCGGTGCGGGTGATCTGGGGCAGTGGTTCGGTGCGGGTGAAGCCGCGGAAGGCGCAGTTGGTGGGGGCCAGGAAGGACACCGTGTTGCCGTAGGGGTGGGTGTCCCGCCACTGCCGCATGTCCCGGTAGTACTGCTGCTGGTCACTCGGCCAGTCCCACTCGCACAGCACAGCCTGGAAGACGCCGGCGTTGGTCGGCTTGATCAGCGAGCGCTTGGCCAGCTCCAGCAGGGTGGCGGTCTCCTTGGCCAGCTCCGGATTCCCGTTGCCGGACAAGGAGTCCAGCAGCTCGCGGACCTGGCGGGAGAAGCCGGCCCAGACCGCGCGGTAGCGGGTGTAGAAGCCGGTGAAGACGTCCAGGTCCTTGACGGTGGCCAGGCCGCCGACCGGCTTGGTGGCCAGCGTGGCCGCGATCCGGTCCAGCCCCGCGCGCACCTGGGCCGGGGTGCTGCCCAGCTTGAAGGTCTTGTCCCGCGCGGCGGTCCAGGTGGCCCAGGAGTCGAAGTTGAACTTGATCGAGTGCGCCGAGTCGATGTCCTGCTCGTGCCAGGTCTTGTTCGGGTCCATGGCCGAGTCCAGGACACTGCGGTCCAGCAGGCGCGGGAACAGGGTGCCGTACATGGCGCCCAGCCAGGTGCCGTAGGAGTACCCGAAGTAGTTGATCTTCTTTTCGCCCAGCACACCGCGGATGACGTCCATGTCCCGCGCGGTGTTGCGGGTGGTCACGTGCCTGCGGTAGTCCCCACCGGCCCGCATACAGCCGTCCTCGACGTCCCTGGCGGCCGCGGTGAAGCTGGGCAGTTCCGCCTCGGTGGGCCGGGTGGGCAGGGGCAGGTCCAGCAGGCTCGACGCACAGCGCAGCTGGGTGGAGGCGCCCACCCCGCGCGGATCGAACCCGATCACGTCGTAGAGCTGGGCGACCGGCTGGTTGGCGAACCGGTTGGGCAGCCCCAGCCCCGACCCGCCGGGCCCACCAGGGTTGACCAGCAACACCCCGCGCCGCCTGGCCGGATCCTTGGCATTGAGCCTGCTGATCGCGACCTGGATCCGCTCCGCGCCTGGCTTGGCGTAGTCCATCGGGACCACGATCGTCGCGCACTCCAGGGTCGCCGCGGCCGCGCACTGGCTCCACGTGACCTGCTGCTCGTAGAAAACCTTGAGCTTGCTGGGCACCGCCTCCGCACCGGCCACCGCCGGTAACCCACCCGCGCCGAGCGAGGCCACTGTCGCCACGGCCAGCACACTCCACTGCCTCAACCGCACACCGATCTCCCTGTCTGCTGTGGAAGATCGATCCTGGCGTGGCGAGTGAGTGGGCGGCAGGGCGATGTGACCGGGGCCTCAGTGCACCGGATCCGGCCCCCACATCGGGTAGGCCCAGGTGTCCGGGTCGCCCAGGTTATGGGCGCACAACCCGGGACCGCGGCCCACGAGTTCGGCGACCAGCAGTTCGGTCAGCGTGCCGGGGAAAACCTCGCCGGTGTCGGAGTCGACCAGCGGCCAGGCCGCCGGATCGGGCCCACTGGTGTCCCAGCACAGCTGCTGGCGCCCTTCGCTGATCAGGCAGGTCAGCAGCCCACCCGGCTCCGGGTGCACGCGATAGCCGTCGAGGTCGTCCAGGAAGTGGGCGTGGTCGCGATGCACGGACACCAGCTCTTCCGGCGGGGAGGGGAACAGGCCGTTGAGCACCGGCTGCGAGCCGTACTCCTCGAACAGCAACCGGTAGTCCGGCGGCAGCGGGCAGCCCAGCTCCCGTTCCAGCGCGGCCCAGTCGTAGTGATGCCCGCCGCCGGGCCCGAGGAGAGTGCGCAGCTGGGCCAGCGGATCACGCGGGCCGGGCAGCCCGGACAGCACCGGCAGGTCGAGCTGACCGGCGCCGAGGCGGTGCAGGAACTCCGTGGTGCTGATGTTCAGCTGCTGCTCGCCGTCCCCGGCCACCACCACCAGCCAGCTCACCGGGTCCGGGTGAATCGGCAGCCACCAGCAGGTCTCGCCGGTGTCGAACACGCCCCACAGCAGGGCATCGGGGTGCGGCGGAGTGTGCCGGGACTGCTCGGCGGCCATGTCCGCGGGAGCGAGCAGGCGCACCCCGGTCACCGGGCCTGGGCCGTGTTCGGTCAGCAGTGCGCGGTAGTCCACGGGCAGGACCGGAGCGGAGGTCATCCCCGGATCCTGACAGCTCACCCTGACAGCGCGGCCGAGGCGCCGCTCACATCCTGGGAATTCGCTACGACCGGTCCCGCCTCGCCGGTGAGGATGCCCGGGTGAGTGTCACCACCGAGGCCAGCGCACCCCCACTGACCTTCCGCACCCTGCTCCCCCTCGCCTCGGTCAGCATCTCCGTCGGCCTGGCCGCCGCCGTGACCCTGCCCTTCATCGGCCTCTTCCTCACCACCCAGATCGGCGTCGGCCCGGTCGAACTGGGCGCGTTCCTGCTGGTCTCGCCGTTGGCGGGACTGGTGGTAAGCGCCTTCCTCGGGCGCTGGTCGGATCGGCGGGCAGTGCGGCGGAACCTGCTGGTGGGCGGGGCCGTGGCCGGGATGCTCGGATCGCTGGTCTTCGCCGTGGTGCGGGACTACTGGGTGCTGCTGGCGGTGTCGGTGTCGCTGCTGGCGATCGCGTCCTGTGTGCTGGCGCAGATGTTCGCCTATGCCCGGCAGGCGGTGGAGCGGACCGGGTCGGCGCGGGCGCCGGTGGTGATCAGCGGTCTGCGCACGGTGATCTCGCTGGCCTGGGTGGGCGGGCCGCCACTGGCCGCGTTGCTGGTGTCCTGGACCGGGTATGTCGGGCTGTACCTGGCCAGCGCCGCCTGTTACGCGCTGGTGGCGGTGTTCGCCTCGCGGTTGCCCGAACTCGGCGGGGTGAGCGCGCCGGCGAAGCGGGCCGAGGCGGCGGGTGGGATCGCGCGGCCGCAGGTGGTGTGCGCGGTGCTGGCCTTCGCGGTGTTGCAGGGCGCGTTGTCGCTGGGGGTCAAGGCGTTGCCGTTGTTCGTGACCACCGATCTGGGCGGCACCGAGGCGGACGCGGGGCTGATCCTGGGGTTGTGCGCGGCGCTGGAGATCCCGTTGATGCTGTGGTTCGGGGTGCTCGCGGTGCGGCTGGACCAGCGGCGGCTGGTGCTGCTCGGCGCGGTGGTCGCGGTGGTCTACCAGTCGGTGATGGCGGCGACCCTGGCCACCTGGCAGGTGGCGGCGGCGCAGGCGTTGAACGCGGTGGTGATCTCGGCGCTGATGGGGGTGGGCATCTCCTACTTCCAGGCGCTGGCGCCGGACCGGCCGGGGTTCACCACCACGCTGTACAGCAACACGCTGACCGTGGGCGGCATGCTGGCCGGGCCGCTGCTCGGGCTGGCCCAGACCCTCGGCTACCGCAGCGCGTACCTGATGAGCCTGGGGCTGGCCGTGCTCGGCGTGGTGCTGCTGATTACAACCGGGATCATCGGCGGACGTGGGAACGTTGTGCCTGGTGGGTTGGACCAGCGAGAGAGCGGAGCGAGCAGATGACCGCGGCAAGTGAGAAGGCTGTCCTGGCCGGTGGCTGTTTCTGGGGCATGCAGGACCTGTTCCGCAGGCACCCCGGCGTGCTCGCCACCCGGGTCGGCTACACCGGCGGCGAGGTGCCCAACGCGACCTACCGCAACCACGGCAACCACGCCGAGGGCATCGAGATCGTCTTCGACCCGGCCCAGCTGAGCTACCGCCAGATCCTGGAGTTCTTCTTCCAGATCCACGATCCGAGCACCCGTAACCGGCAGGGCAACGACATCGGCGCCAGCTACCGCTCGGCCATCTTCTACACCGATGAGGCGCAGAAGCAGGTCGCGGAGCAGGTCATCGCCGAGGTGGACGCCTCCGGCAAGTGGCCGGGCAAGGTGGTCACCGAGGTGAGCCAGGCCGGGGACTTCTGGCAGGCCGAGCCCGAGCACCAGGACTACTTGGAGCGCTACCCGAATGGCTACACCTGCCACTACGTGCGGCCGGAATGGCAGCTCGGCGAGCGGTGACCCTGGTCTTACCCTGATGTTCCTGGCGGTGGGATCCGATCATCGGCAGTATGGGCGTGTGTGAGAACCGTTACTCAACACACACGTGCGAAACGTCCGCGTAACCGAGCATTGCTCACGTTTGTCGCGGGCGCGCTGGCCGTGTCCGGTGCGGTGGTGGCACCGGGCGTGGCCTCGGCCGAAGCAGCCGTCAAGCCCGTCAACTGGCAACCCTGTCCGGGCGCGCCCACAGTGGACTGCGGGAGCGTCGAGGTCCCGGTGGACTGGGCGAATCCGGCCGGGGAGAAGATCCAGATCGGCCTGGCCCGGCGCAAGGCCAAGGATCCGGCCAAGCGCATCGGCGCGGTGCTGATGGACCCGGGTGGCCCCGGTGGTTCCGGCGTCGCCTCGGTCAAGGGCTCCGAGCAGTTCACCGAGGCGGTGCGGGCTCGCTTCGACCAGGTGGGCTTCGACCCGCGTGGCATCAACACCAGCAGCAAGCTGCTCTGCGACAGCGAACTGGCGAGCAAGGCGACCGCGGCGCGGCACCCCACCAGCCAGGCCGACTTCGACCAGCTGGCCTCGCTGAACCGCCAGCTGCACGACAGCTGCCGGGCCAACTCGGGCAAGCTGGCCGAGCACGTGGACAACCTGAACACCGTGCGCGATATGGACGCGATCCGCGCCGCGCTCGGTGAGCAGAAGCTGACCTACGTCGGCTACTCCTACGGCAGCGTGATGGGTCAGCAGTACGCGGAGAAGTTCCCGCACCGGGTCCGGGCGCTGGTGCTGGACGGCAACATGGACCACAGCATGAACACCGCCTGGGACTTCATGCGCAGCGAGACCGCGCCGGTGGAGCAGGCGTTCATCGAGTTCGCCAAGTGGTGTGACACCACCGCGAAGTGCGCGCTGTACGGCCAGGACACCAAGAAGGTCTACGCCGAACTGCGTGCCAAGGCCAAGGCTGGCACCCTGGTCGGCCCGAACGGCAAGGTGGACTTCTACCAGCTGTCCAGCTACGCCTTCGGCACCACCCGCCCCGCCCAGTGGGGCACCGTGGCCACCGCCCTGCGCGGCCTGCGCGACGGCGCCGCCACCGACGGCGCGGTCACCACGCTGGCCGGACCGGTCGCCAACATCCCCTACCCCAGCATCTGGTGCAGCGACTGGCGTTACCCGGTGCGCGACTACGCCGAGTACCAGCAACTGCGCGACCGGCTGGACAAGCGCTTCCCGAACGTGCAGTGGACCCCCTATGTGGAGCACGCGCTGACCTGCGTGAACAGTGGCACCAAGACCACGAACCCGCAGCGCAGGCTGGACATCAAGGGCGCGCCGCCGCTGGTGATGATCGGCAACATCCACGACCCGGCCACCGTGTACGAGTGGAACGTCACCGCGGCCCGGCAGAGCGGCGCCCGCCTGATCACCTACGAGGGCTGGGGCCACACCGCCTACCGCCAGAGCGGGCCGAGCCCGTGCGTGAACGTGGCGGTCGACGAGTACCTGATCAACCTCAAGCCGCCGCGCTGGGGCCTGACCTGCCCGGCCACCGAGGTCCCTGGCGGGACCGGGCTGGACGCGCGCGAACTGCAGCAGCCTGAGACCGGCCCCTACCTGGCCGGCTGATCCGGAGGGTGGCCACGGACCACATGCCGGTCCGTGGCCGCCACCGCTATCCGGCGGCGATGGTGACCAACGCCGCCACCATGACGGTGTTGTCCCGCGCGTCGGCGACCTGCGTGACCGTCCAGGTCCGCGGCTCGGCCAGGCTGGCCCGCGACCGCTGCCGACGGCAGTCCCGGCACCAGCGCCGGGAGAGGTCATGCCGGGCGCAGTGAGTTGTCCTCATGGCGTTCACGCTACGTCGGCGATTCGGCCGTTTACCCGTTCTGGCAACAAAACGTGTGTTTTCGCCGCACTGCCCATGAGAAAGTCACGCCACGCCGTCCGCCCGGAACAGCTGCTGTTTCCGGTTGCTCCACATTTCCTCCCTACATCGTTGGCAGGAAACAGCTTCCCAGCCTCGTTGGACGTATCCACCGCGTCTACCGGCCGGGCAGCACCTCCGGCAGCCAGGCGTGCAGCCGTTCCGACACCACATCGGCGTGCCGGGACAGCATGGTGAAGTGGTCGCCGGGAATGGGTTCCTTCCGGTGTACCAGATCCAGTGGGAACTGGCGGTCGGTGGGATTCGCCGAGATGCCGCCAACCGCTTCGGAAGCCGTGAGGTGCAGGATCGGGGCCTTGATCGGCTGGGGGTGCCAGTCGCCGAACATGCGGTTGTAGCCGCCCATGGCGCCGATCTGGCCGGTGGTGGTGGCGGTGCGGTCGTCCCGGCCGACCGAGGCGGCCATCAGGTCGCGGCGGCGGATCTGTTCCTGCATGAACTCGCTCTGGTTCTCGGTCTGGGCGACCTCGGCGTCAGGCAGGTAGGTGTCGATGAGCAGTAGCGCGGACACCGGGACGCCCTCGGCTTCCAGGTGTTCGACCAGGCCGTGGGCCAGGTAACCGCCGGAGGAATAGCCGGCGAGCAGGAACGGGCGGTCCGGGAACTGGGCCAGCACTGGTTTGGCGAGCATGCGGAACAGGGCGGGGCGGTCGGCGGGGAGAGGGTTGTCGCCGGTGAAGCCGGGGGCCCACAGGGACCAGACCTCGGAGGCGGGGCGCAGCGCGGAGTGCAGGTAGGTGTAGGGCAGGTCGAGGTTGGGGAAGATCGGCGGGGTGAGGCCGATGATCAGCGGGCCCTCGCCGCCGTCGCCTACCTTGATCAGTTCGGCCAGGTCCCTGGGATCGTCCTGGGTGAAGGTGTCGCGGGTTTCGGAGACGGCGCGGGCCAGGCGCAGGGCGGCGTTGAGTTTGCCGCTCTCGATGGCGCCGATGTAGACCGCGGCCAGGCTGTCGGACTCCTGCGGCTGCTCGGGCGCGTTCCCGGGAACGTTCACGGGCGTGGACAGGGTGTCTTCCTCGGCCATTTCGGCGAGTTTCTCCACCGCGAGTTCGGCCAGGTCGAGCACGGTGGGGTAGTTGAGGATGTCGCCGAGGGAGAACTCGATGCCGGTGGCCGAGGTGACCCGGTTGCGCAACTGCATGGCGCTCAGCGATTCCAGGCCCTGATCGCGGAAGGTGTCCTCCAGGGGCACGTCCTCGGTGCCGGGGTGGTTGAGCACCACGGCGACGTGGCTGCGGATGATGTCGACGAGTTCGGTCTCCCGGACCTCTTCGGGCAGCGCCCACAGCCGGGCGGCGGGCGAGGTCGCGCCACCGGCGGGCAGGGCCTGGCCGTCGGCGGTCATCCGCGGGGTCTTCCACTCCCGGTCCAGCCAGTAGCGCTCGCGCTGGAAGGCGTAGCCGGGCAACGGGATCCGCCGCGCGCCCGTCCCGGCGAAGACCGCCTGCCAGTTGATGGCGGCACCGGCGATGTAGGCCTCGCCGAGGGCGCGCACAAATCGGGGCAGGCCGGCGTCTTCCCGGTTGAGGGTGCTGGTGGCGACCGCGGAAATTCCTGCCGCGTCAATGGTTTCACTGACCGGGTGCACGAGCAGCGGGTGTGCGCTGACCTCGACGAAGATGCGGTGGCCGTCAGCCAGGAGGGTGTCGGTGGAGCGGTCGAAGCGGACCGGTTCGCGGATGGCCTGGTACCAGTACCCGGCGTCCAGTTCGGCCGCGCCCACCCACTGGCCGGTGCGGCCGGAGACCAGTGGCACGGTGGCGCGCTGCGGTGACAGGTCGGCCAGTTCGGCGATCAGGTTGTCCCGCAAGGGTTCCATCCGCGGGGTGTGCGAGGCGACCTCGACCTGGACCCGGCGGGCCCGGATGCCCCTGGTCTCGCAGCGGGCGAGCAGCTCGGTGACCGCCTGCTCCTCCCCCGACACGGTGACCGCGAAGGCGCTGTTGACCACCGCGATCCACAGCCGGTCCGCCCAGTCGGCCATCAGCGCGCGGGCGTCGACCTCGGGCAGCGGCAGGGTCAGCATCCCGGCCGGTCCGCCGTCGAGCACGGCCATCAGTTTCCCGCGCACCGCGGCGATCCGCATGGCCTCGGGCAGGGTCAGCGCGCCCGCGGCCCAGGCGGCGGCGACCTCGCCCTGGGAGTGTCCGGCGATCGCGCCCGGGGTCAGGCCGACCTCCCGCCACAGCGCGGTCAGCGCGATCATCACGGCCACGTTGACCGCCTGCACCACCTCGGTACGGTGCACGGGTGGCGCACCCGGCGCGCCGTGCAGCACCTCCCACAGCGACCAGGACACGTGCGGGCGCAACGCCTTCTCGCACTCGTCCAGGGTGCGACGGAAGGTCTCCGACTCGGCACTCAGCGCGGTGGCCATGCCTGCCCACTGCGCGCCCTGGCCGGGGTAGAGGAAGGTGACGCTGCCGTCGCCGACGGCGTTGCCCGCGATGACCGCGTGCGAGCCGCGGTGGGTGGACAGCGCGGTGAGCGCCTCGGTCAGATCCTCCAGGGTGCGGCCGAAGATGACCGCGCGGCAACGCAAATGGGTGCGTGCGGTGGCCAGCGAGTGGGCCAGGTCGAGAGGGTCCGGCTTGGCGCGCTCGATGTGGGTCAGTAGCGCACCTGCCTGTACTGGCAGGGATTCCGGGGTCTTGGACGAGATGACCCAGGGCAGCAGCGGCAGGGTGCGCGTGGCCGCTTCGGCTGCTTCGGGCTCGGGTTCGGCGTGTTCGAGGATGACGTGCGCGTTGGTGCCGCTGACGCCGAAGGAGGACACGCCGGCGCGGCGCGGCCGTCCGGTCTCCGGCCACGGCAGCGGCTCGTCGAGCAGGGCCAGCGCGGCGCCGTCCCAGTCCACCCGGGGGTTGGGCGCACCGGCGTTGAGGGTTTTGGGCAGCACGCCGTGCCGCATGGCCAGCAACACCTTCAGCACGCCCGCGACCCCGGCGGCGGCCTGGGTGTGGCCGAGGTTGGACTTCACCGCGCCCAGCAGCAGCGGCCGGTCCGCGGTGTGCGCCCGGCCGTAGGTTGCTTGCAGGGCTTCGGCTTCGATCGGGTCGCCGAGCACGGTGCCGGTGCCGTGGGTTTCCACCATATCGACGTCGGCGGCGGAGAGTGTGGCGGCGGCCAGGGCGGCGGTGATCACGCGTTGCTGGGCCGGACCGTTGGGGGCGGTGAGGCCACTGGAGGTGCCATCGGAGTTGACCGCGGAGCCGCGCAGCAGGGCGAGCACCTGGTGGCCGTTGCGGCGGGCGTCGGAGAGTCGTTCCAGCACCACGAGTCCGGCGCCCTCGCCCCAGGAGGTGCCGTCGGCGGTGGCGGAGAAGGGTTTGCAGCGGCCGTCCGGGGCCAGGGCGCGCTGCTGGGAGAACTCCACGAACAGCAGCGGGCTGGACAGGATGGTGACACCACCGGCCAGTGCGAGGGAGCATTCGCCGTTGCGCAGGGCCTGGGCGGCCAGGTGCATGGTCACCAGGGATGAGGAGCAGGCGGTGTCGACGGTGATCGACGGGCCTTCCAGGCCGAAGAAGTAGGACAGCCGCCCGGAGGTGACGCTGGGCGCGTTGCCGATGGAGAACTGGCCGATGAGTTCCTGCGGCACCTCGGTGACCGCGGCGGTGTAGTCCGAAGTGGACAGTCCGATGAAGACACCGGTGCGGCTGCCGCGCAGGCTGGCCGGGTCGATCCCGGTGTCCGCGACGGCCTGCCAGGCCACCTCCATCAGCACCCGCTGCTGCGGGTCCATGCCCAGCGCCTCACGCGGGGAGATGCCGAAGAAGCCGGGGTCGAAGTCGGCGGAGCCGGTGACGAACCCGCCCTCGCGGACGTAGGACTTGCCGGGGGTGCCCGGTTCCGGGTGGTAGACCTGGTCCTCGGTCCAGCCCCGGTCGGCCGGGAACCCGGTGATCACGTCCCGGCCCTCGGCCAGCACGTCCCAGAGTTCCTCCGGCGAGGACACCCCGCCACCGAAGCGGCAGCCCATGCCGACCACGGCGATCGGGTCCTCGGCGGCGTTCTCCAGTTCCCGCAGGCGTTCCCGGGTCCTGGCCAGCTCGGCGGTCACCCGCTGGAAGTACTCGAGGAGTTTGGGGTCATCGGCCATGGCAGATCAATCCTTCGGGCTGGGTGGCGGACGGGAGGCGGTGGCGGCTGCTCACGGGCTGCCCAGCTCTCGGTCCACGAAGGCGTACAACTCCTCGGCCGAGGCGGTCCGCAGACCGGCCGCGACGTCCTGACCCGGGCTGTCCCCGAGCGTGTCGAGCAACGTGCGCAACCGCTGCCGGAGCAGTTCGCGCGCCTGGTCGTCCGCGCCGAGGGCGCGCTGCCGGACGGCGTCCTCCAGTGCGGTCAGCTCGACGCCGGGATCGGGGGTGGTTTCCGTTGCGTCCGGGGCGATTTCCTGGCCAAGGTGACCGGCCAGCGCGGCCGGGGTGGGATGGTCGAAGACCAGCGTGGCTGGCAGGCGCAGGCCGGTCGCGCTGTTGATCCGGTTGCGCAGTTCCACCGAGCTGAGCGAGTCGAAGCCGAGATCGCCAAAGGCGCCCTCGGCCGGAACCTGGTCGGCGGAGGTGTAGCCGAGCACGGCGGCGACGTGGCCGCGCACCAGGTTGGTGAGCTGCCGGTCGCGTTCCTCCGGGCTGAGTCCGGACAGCCGCCTGGCCAGGGCCTGCGGGGTTTCCGATGGCGCGCCGCCGCGTTGCCCGGCGGCACTGCGCCGGGAGGAGCGGCGGACCAGGTCGCGCAGCAGCGGCGGGATGCCCTCGGCGCCGAGTTTGCCGACCGCGCCCAGGTCCACCCGGATCGGCACCAGGTAGTCCCGGCCGGTGGCCAGTGCGTCGGTCCACAATGCGAGGCCCTGGGGGTCGGTGAGGCCGAGGATGCCGGTGCGGTTGAGCCGGGCCTGGTCGGCGGCGGCGAGGCCACCGCCCATGCCGTCCGCGCCGCTCTGCTCGTCCGCGGCCCACAGGCCCCAGCCGAGGGAGACGCCGGCGAGTCCGGCGGCGCGGCGGCGGGCGATGAGCGCGTCCAGGAAGCTGTTGGCCGCGGCGTACGCGCCCTGTCCCGCGGTGCCGAAGACCCCGGCGGCGGAGGAGAAGCAGACGAACATGGCCAGGTCGAGGTCCTTGGTCAGCTCGTGCAGGTGCCAGCCGCCGTCGACCTTGGGCCGCAACACGTTCTCCAGTTGCTGCGGAGTGAGCGTCTCGACCAGTCCGTCGTCGAGGACCCCGGCGGCGTGGATGACCGCGGTGAGCGGGTGCGCCGCCGGGATGTCGGCGAAAACCCGTTCCAGGTCGGTCCGGACGGCCACATCGCCTTGGGCCAGCACGGTTTCCGCGCTCAGCTCGGCCAGGTCGGCGAGCAGTTCGGGCGGGGCGGTGCCACGACGGGAGAGCAGCACGATCCGCCGGGTGCCCTGGCTGGCCAGGTGCCGGGCGAACACGCCGCCGAGCCGGCCGCCACCACCGGTGATCAGCACGGTGCCGTCAGGGGCGGGTTCGCGTTGCGGGTCGCCGGCGGTGGCCCGGTGCAGCCGGGGCGCGTACACGGTGCCGTCGCGCAGGGCGAGCTGTGGTTCCCTGGCGGCCTTGGCGGTGGCGACGGCCAGCAGTGGCCAGCAGCGCAGGTCGTCGGTGTCGATCAGCAGCACCCGGTGCGGGTGTTCCATTTGCGCCGAGCGGGCCAGTCCCCAGGCCGCCGCGGTGACCGGGTCGGGCTGTTCGCCGGGCAGCACGCCCAGGGCCTGCTCCGAGCACAGCACCAGCGCGGACTCGGCGAAGCGCTCGTCACCGAGCCAGTCCCGGAGCAGTCCGGCCAGCTCACCCACTGCGGTGCGCACCGCGTCCGTCTCCCTACCGACCGGTCGGTAGAGCCGCGAGAAGACGACCTCGGGGGCGGGCATCCCGTCGTCGACCAGTGCGCCGAGGGCGGCCAGGTCGGGGGCCTGCTCCCCCAGTGCGACCCAGTCCCGGGCGGTGTCCGCGGACAGCGGCAGTGGCACCCAGTCCAGACCGAACAACGCGGAGCTGTCCTCGGCCGGGCCGTGCAGGTGCGCGGCGTCCTTGGGCAGTGGCCGGAACAGCAGGGAGTCGATGGTGGCCACGGTCGCGCCGGAGCCGTCGGCCAGGGTGATGGCCACATCGCCGTTGTCGCCGGTGATGTGCACCCGCAGCATGGCCGCACCGGCGGCGAACAGGGAGAGTCCGGACCAGGAGAACGGCATCGAACCGTGGCCCTGGTCGATCGTATCGAGCTGCGGGCCCAGGCCGACCGCGTGCAGCACGGCATCCAGCAGGGCCGGGTGCAGGTTGTACCGCTTGGCATCGCCCGCCGCGTCCACCGGCAGCGCGACCTCGGCGAACATCTCCGGTCCGGCCGGGCTGTCCCGCCGCCAGAGCGTACGCAGTCCGCGGAAGGCCCCTTCGTAGGAGAAGTGCCGTCCTTCCACGACTTCGTCGTAGACCTCGGAGACGTCGATCTCCACCACATCGGTGGGCGGCCACTGCACCAGCGTGGCTTCCGGCACCGCCGTGCGTACCCCGACGAACCCGGTGGCGTGACCACGCCAGCTGCCGGAGTCGTTGTCGGGGCGGGAGAACACCCGCACCGGGCGGCGGCCGGACTCCTCCGCGGCGCCCAGCACGACCTGGACCTGGACGCCGCCGTCCGTCGGCAGCGCGAGCGGGGCTTCCACGGTCAGCTCCTCGACCGCGTCACAGCCGACCTGTTCGCCCGCGGCCAGCGCGAACTCCAGGAACGCCGTGCCCGCCAGCACCGGGATGCCGCGGATGATGTGCCCGGCCAGCCAGGGCTGGCTTTGCAGGGAGAGGCGGCCGGTGAGCACCACGCCGTCGCCGTCGGCGGCGCTGAGCACCGCGCCCAGCAACGGATGTCCGGCCGCTTCCAGGCCCGCGGACTTGAGGTTGACCGAATCGCCGTCGGGCACCAGCCAGTAGTGCTCGTGCTGGAAGGCGTAGGTGGGCAGGTCGGCGATCCGGGCCGGGGCGGCGGGCAGCACCGCGGCCCAGTCCACGTCCACCCCGCTGTCGTGCACGGCACCGAGGGCACGCAGCAGGCTCTCCGGCTCGGCGTGGTCCTTGCGGCACACCGCGATCGCGACCTCGGCCGGTCCGGCGTCCTGGCGGGCCAGCGCGGTGAGCACCGCGTCGGGGCCGAGTTCCAGGAAGGTGCTGACGCCGTTCGCGCGGGCGGTGCTCAGGCCGTCGTGGAAGCGCACGGCCTGGCGCACGTGGTCGGCCCAGTAGCCGGGTGAGCGCAGTTGTTCGGCGGTGGCGATCCGGCCGGTGAGGTTGGAGATCACCGGGATGGCCGGTTCCGCGGTGGGCAGGGCGGCCACGATGTCGCGGAACTCGGCGAGCATCGGCTCCATCAGCGGCGAGTGGAAGGCGTGGCTGACCTGGAGCCGCTTGGTCTTACGGCCCTTGGCAGCCCAGTCCGCCGCGAGCGCGTCGACCTCGACCGCGTCACCGGAGATGACCACCGAGTCGGCCGAGTTCACCGCGGCGATCGATACTAGGTGCTCGCGTCCGGCGAGTACCGCGGCGACCTCTTCTTCGGTGCCCTGCAAGGCCACCATCGCACCGCCGGTGGGCAGCGCGGCCATCAGGCGACCGCGGGCGGCGACCAGTTTGGCCGCGTCGGACAGGGTCCACACTCCGGCCACGTGCGCGGCGGCGATCTCGCCGATGGAGTGCCCGAGCAGGTAGGCGGGCCGCAGTCCGCAGGATTCGGCGAACCGGTACAGCGCGACCTCGACCGCGAATAGCGCGGCCTGGGCGAAGTCGGTGCGGTGCAACAGTTCCGCGTCGTTCGCGAGCACCGCACGCAGCGGGTGCGGCAGATGCTCGTCCAGGTGCCCGCACACCTCCTCGAAGGCGGCGGCGAAGGCCGGGAAGGTCTCGGCGAGGGCCAGTCCCATTCCCGGCCGCTGCGCGCCCTGGCCGGTGAAGAGCACGCCGAGCGAGCCGGTGCCGGGCACCGTGTCCCCGGCGCTGCTCTCGGCGACGCGGCGCAGTTCGGCAGCCAGTTCGGCCTTGTCCCGCCCGAACACCGTGCGCCGGTGCCGGAAGTGGGTGCGCCCGGTGGCCAGTGTGCGGGCCACCCCGGCCGCCGGGGCCTGGTCCTGTTCGGCGAACTCGGCCAGCCGGGTGGCCTGGGCCCGCAGTGCGCCTACGGTTTTGCCGGACACCGTCCACGGCAGCACCGGCAGCACACCGTCCCCAGTGGACTGAATGTCCTCGGCGGGCGGCTCCTCCAGGATGATGTGCGCGTTGGTGCCGCTGATACCGAAGGAGGAAACTCCCGCGCGGCGGGGGTTCCCGGTCTCCGGCCAGTCCACCGGTTCGGCCAGCACGCTCACCGCGTTGACGCCCCAGTCCACCTTGGGTGTCGGCGCGTCCACGTGCAGCGATTTGGGCACCCGGCCGTGCCGCATCGCCATGATCATCTTGATCGCACCGGCCACCCCGGCCGCGGCCTGGGTGTGCCCGATGTTGGACTTGAGCGAACCCAGGTACAGCGGTCGCCCGTCCGGCCGGTGCTCGCCGTAGGTGGCCACCAGCGCGGTGCCCTCGATCGGATCGCCCAGCGGCGTCCCGGTGCCGTGCGCCTCGACCACGTCGACCTGTTCGGGCGCCAGGCCCGCATCCGCCAGCGCGGCCCGGATGACCTCCTGCTGCGCGGTGCCGTTCGGCGCGGACAGCCCGTTGCTGGTGCCGTCCTGGTTGATCGCCGAACCACGCAGCAGCGCGAGCACCTGGTGCCCGTTGCGCCGGGCGTCGGAAAGTCGTTCCAGCAACAGCAATCCGGCGCCCTCGGCCCAGATCGCGCCGTCGGCCGCGGCGGCGAAAGCCTTGCTGCGCGCGTCTTTCGAGGTCACTCCCTGCCCGCAGAACTCCACGAAGGTCCCCGGCGTGGCCAGTACGGTCACCCCACCGGCCAAGGCCAGCCCGCACTCCCCCGCCCGCAATGCCCGCGCCGCCAGGTGCGCGGCCACCAGCGAGGAGGAGCACGCGGTGTCGATGGTGACCGCGGGACCGCTGAAGTCAAAGGCGAAGGCGATCCGGCCGGAGATCACGCTCATCGTGCTGCCGGTGATCGCGTACTGGGAGTACTGCGTGGTGCCCTGCCACAGCATCTGGTAGTCGTTGCTGGACGCGCCCGCGAACACCCCGGTCCGGCTGCCGGCCATCGACTCCGGCGGGATGCCCGCGGACTCGAAGGCCTCCCAGGCCAGTTCCAGCATCAGCCGCTGCTGCGGGTCCATCACCAGCGCCTCACGCGGTGAGATGCCGAAGAAGGCGGGGTCGAATTCGCCTGCCCCGTCCAGGAATCCGCCCTCACGCACGTAGGTCCGGCGGGCCTGCTGGGAGTTGGGGTCCGGGTCGTAGAGGTCCTGGATCGGCCAGTGCCGGTCGCGCGGGAACGGCGAGATCGCGTCCACCCCGCCGTCGACGAGATCCCACAGCTGAGCAGGGGAGGCCACGCCGCCGGGCAGCCGGCAGGACATGCCGACCACCGCGATCGGCTCGTCGTGCTGCTGCTCGGCCGCGCGCAGCCGTTCCCTGGTGGCGAGCAGGTCCGCGGTCACCTTCTTCAGGTACTGGCGGATCTTGGCTTCGTCGCTGGACATCGGATCACCTCTGGGCGGAATAGGCAGGCGAGATCAGGGCGTGAAGGTGATGCGCTGGGTGTCGAGTCCGCGCACCACCACGTGCCTGCGGTAGCTCAGCGAGTCCTCGTGCACGTGGAAGTCGTGCAGGCGTTCGGCGACCGTGCGGAAGACGATCTCGGCCTCCAGCTTGGCCAGGCTGTTGCCCAGGCAGTAGTGCGCGCCGACGCCGAAGGCCAGGCCCATGCTCTTACTCTGCCGCTGGATCCGGAACTCATCGGCCTGCGGGAACTCGCGTTCGTCCCGGTTGCCCGAGCCGATCACCAGGGTGACGATGGTGTCCTTGTCGATGTCGATCCCGTTGACCTGCTTGCCTTCCAGCGCGACCCGGCCGATCAGCAGGATCGGGCAGTCGTAGCGCAGCACCTCGTCCACAGTGGACATGGCCAGCGACGGGTCCTGGCGCAGCTGGGCGAGCTGGTCCGGGAAGCGGGACAGCGCGAGCAGGCCGTTGGTGATCAGGTTGGTGGTGGACTCGTGCGCGGCGATGAACACGGTGGCCACGGTGTTGGTGACCTCGCGGCGGCTGAGCTTGCGGCCGTCGTGCTCGGTGCGGATCAGGCTGGAGATCAGGTCCTCGCCGAGGTTCTTGCGCCGCTTGAAGATGAGGTCGGCGAAGTAGGCGTGCACCGTGGTGGTGGTCTGGGTGAGCCGGATCAGCTCGTCCCTGGTGAAGGTCTCGGCGTTGTGGAAGCTGGCCACCAGGGTGGGCAGTTCGGTGGACAGCGCCATATCGCTGGACCACTCGCGCAGCTGCGGGATGTCCTCGGCCGGGATGTCGAGCAGTTTCGCGATCACCCCAAGGGAAAGTCCGGTGGCCAGGTCCTCAACCCCGTCGAACTCGCCGTCGGCGATGAACTTGGCGAACAGCGAGTCCACGATCTCCCGGATCCAGGGCTCATACCTGGCGGTGATCCGCGGCGTGAACGCCTTGGTGACCAGCCTGCGCTGCCTGCCGTGCGCCGGATCATCCAGGAAGAAGATCGAGTTGAGCACCGGTTCCTCGGTGGCCTCCGGGAAAACCCGGCGCATCGCGGGCGAGGCGAGGGTGTCGTTGCCCATGGCGGCGTGATCACGCAGGATCGCCATGCAGGTGGCGTAATCGCTGATGATCAGCGACCCGTCGTCGGTCTCGATCGGCCCCATCTCCCGCCACTGGGCCAGCATGGGGTAGGGATCGGCGAGGGTTTCCGCCTCCAGCAGGGCGTACAGCGGGTTGTCGCGGCTCGCGACCCGTTCCCCGGCGAGGGTCATCGTGTTGGCTCCCTTGGTCATCGGTCTTCGGCGAGCACGCCGTCAATCAGGTCGAAGATCTCGTCATCGGTGGCGCTGTCCAGGTCCGGCTTTGCTGTCTCCGCGCGTTCCCTGGACTGCCAGGACCGCAGGATCCGTTCCAGCGTGCTGGTGATCGCCTCACCCCGGCCGACCGCGCCGGGCCGCAGTTCCGACAGCGCCAGTTCCAGTTCGCGCAACCGGGTCATGGTGGTCTGGACCGCATCGCGCACCCCGCAGCCCAGGGCCTCGATCAGGTGCCGGGCCAGGGCTGCCGGGGTGGGGTGCTCGTAGACCACGGTGGCGGTCAGCGGGGCTCCGGTCGCGGTGCTGATCCGGTTGCGCAACTGGACTCCGGCCAGGGAATCCAGGCCGAGTTCGCGGAAGGACCGGCCCGGCGGGATGTCGCCCACGTGGTGGCCGGACACGGCGGCCACGTGCGAGATCACCACCTGGGTCAGGTAGTTCTCGCGTTCCTCGGCTGGCACATCGTCCAGGCGCACCGAGGCCGGGCCGGGAGGCGGGTCGAGTTGCCCGCCGGGAAGGTTGTCGCACAGGTGGCTGGGGCGGATGGCGTTGTGTGCGGCGGCGAATCGGGACCAGTCCACCTCGGCGATCGCGTACTCCGGACCACCCGCGGCCAGTGCGCGACCGAGCGCGTCGAGCGCGGCCGCGGCGGGCATCGCGGTGATTCCCCTTGCCCGCCAGGTAGATTCCAGTTCGGTCGTGGCCATGCCGGTGTCCGCCCACGGCCCCCAAGCCAGGCAGGTGGCGGGTAGGCCGAGCGCACGCCTTTGGTGCGCAAGGGCTTCCAGTATCGCGTTGGCCGCGCTGTAATTGCCCTGGCCGGGCGAGCCGACCGTGCTGGCCAGCGAGGAGCACAGCACGAAGAAGTCCAGGGGGTGATCGCGGGTGAGGTCGTGCAGGTGCTGCGCGCCGCCCACCTTGGCCGCGAACACGGTGGCGAACCGGTTGGGTGACAAGGATTCCAGCACACCGTCGTCGAGTACCCCGGCCGCGTGCACGACGCCGGAGAGCTTGTGGTCGGCGAGCAGGTCGGCCAGGGCGTCGCGGTTGGCGATATCGCAGGCGGCGATGGTGACCTCGGCGCCTGCGGCGGTGAGTTCGGCATGCAGATCCGCCGCGCCAGGGGAATCCGGGCCCTGCCGTCCGATCAGCAGCAGGCGGCGGGTGCCACGGGTCGCCAGCAGCTGGGCCACGTGCCCGCCCAGTCCGCCGAGGCCGCCGGTGATCAGCACGGTTCCGGTGGTGTCCGGCACGACGCTGGGCCGGGCGGGCACGGTGGCGAGTCGGCGGACGAACACGCGTCCGTCGCGGATCGCGGCCTGGTCCTCGCCGCCGAGTGCGGCGCGGAAGGCGAGCCAGTCGGCGTCGGCCGGCTGCTCGGGCAGGTCGATCAGCCCGCCCCAGCGGCCGGGTGCTTCCAGTGCGGCGACCCGGCCCAGTCCCCAGACCCCGGCCTGTTCCGGCCGCGGCACGGTGTCGCCCGCGCGGGCCCGGATCGCGCCCTGGGTGAGCGCCCACACCGGGGTGCCCTCGGGCACGGACTGGAGCAGGGCGAGGGTGGCGGTGACCGCGCGCGGCACGCTCGCCTCGCCGATCACCGGGTCCAGCGCGAGCAGCGACACGATCCCAGCGCTGGGCGGGAGCGCCTCGGTTCCATTGCACCGCAACACTTCTGCGGCGTCGAGAGTGCGCGCCACCGCGTTGGCGATCTCGTCGAACTGCTCCCCCGGCGGCGCGACCACCAGCCACGGGCCGGTCAACGGCAGGTGCTTCGGGGTGGCCGCCGACCATTCGACCACGTGCAGCAGCGGGTCCCGGAACGGCTGGGCAGCCCGCATCGGCAGCCAGTACCGCTCTCGGCTGAACTGGTAACCCGGCAACGTCACCCGTCGACCACCCGCACACCAGGCGGCCCAATCCACTGTGACACCACGGGTGTGCGCACCAGCAAGTGCGCGCAGCACGGATTCCTGGCCGGGACGGCCCTTCGGTAGTACCGGCAGAAACTCCGCGTCGGGCTGAATTTCCTGGCCGAGGGCGCTGAGCGTGTTTCCCGGCCCGATTTCGAGGTAGGTCCCGGCCGCCAGCGTGCCAAGGCAGTCGTGGAACCGAACCGGGTGCCGGGCATGCCGGACCCAGTACTCCGGGGTGCGCAGATCCGTTGCGGCAGCAGGGCGTCCGGTGACCGAGGAGATCACCGGGATGGTCGGCTGGTGGAATTCCAGCGTGGCCAGCACTTCCCGGAACGGCGCGAGCATCGGGTCCATGTGCGGGGAGTGGAAGGCTTGCGCCACATCGAGTCTGCGTGCGTGCGGGGTACGGGCGGCCAGTTCCAGGACGATATCGGTGGTACCGGAAAGGACCACCGAATTCGGGCCGTTGATGGCGGCGATGGCGACCTGGTTTTCTTGGCCACGCAACAGTTCTCGGGCTTCGGCCTCGGTGGCGCGGATGGCGACCATGGCGCCGTCGCGGTCCAGCTCATGCATCAGGCGACCGCGGGCGGCGATCAGGGCGCAGGCGTCGGGCAGGGACAGGACCCCGGCGACGTGCGCGGCGGCGATCTCGCCGACCGAGTGCCCGGCGAGCGCGTCCGGGGTCACGCCGAACGCGGTGATCAGCCGGTACAGCGCCACTTCCACGGCGAAGACGGCGGCCTGGGTGTGGTCGGTGCGGGTGAGGTCGGCGGTGAAGGTGAGGGGGTGGTCGAGGTGCTGGTTCAGTTCGGCGGTGACGGCGTCGAAGGCGGCGGCGAAGCGGGGTTCGTCGCGGTAGAGGTCGGCGGCCATGCCGGGGAACTGGGCGCCCTGGCCGGGGAAGAGGAAGGCGGTGGGGCCGTCGTGGACCTCGCCGGTGATGGCGGTGGCGGTGGTGATGGCCTGGTGGAGGTCGGGTTTGGTGCGGCCGAGGTAGACGGCGCGGGCGGGGAGGTGGGCTCGGGTGGTGGCCAGGGAGTGGGCGATGTCGAGGGGGGCGTTGGGGTGGGTGAGGAGGGCGTGGGCTTGGCGGGACAGGGCTTGGGGGGTGGCGGCGGAGACGAGCCAGGGCAGGAGTTTGGGCTGGGGCTCCGGCGCAGAGCCCGGCGCGGGCTGGGGCTCGGGCTTCGACTCGGAGCCCGGCGCGGGCACGAGCACGGGCTGGAGGGCGGATTCCGGCTCGGGCACGAGCATGGGCTCAGGTCCGGGTCGCGCTGCGTTCGGGTTGGGCCGTGCGGCGGTCTGGAGCACGGCTGCGGCTGCGGGCAAAGTCGCAGTGTCCGGCGCGGGCTGGGCAGCGATCTCCGGCGCGGGCGCGGCTGCGGGCAATACCGCGGCGTTCGGTGCGGGTTCCGGAGACAGTTCCGGTGCGGGCTGTTCCAGGATCACGTGTGCGTTGGTGCCGCTGATCCCGAACGACGAAATCCCCGCCCGCCGCGGTCGTTCCGTCTCCGGCCAGGTCACCGCCGCGCCCGCGAGTTCCACCGACCCACCGGCCCAGTCCACATGCGGACTCGGCCGGTCCAGGTGCAGCGTCCCGGGCAGGACTCCGTGCCGCATCGCCATCATCATCTTCAGCACCCCGGCGACACCCGCCGCGGCCTGGGTGTGCCCCAGGTTCGACTTGGCCGAACCGACCAGCACCGGGCGGTCGCGGTCCTGGCCGTAGGTCGCCAGCAATGCCTGGGCCTCGATGGGGTCGCCGAGGGTGGTGCCGGTGCCGTGGGCTTCCACCGCGTCCACTTCGGACGGTCGCAGGCCGGCGGCGGACAGGGCCTCCTGGATCACCCGGCGCTGGGCGGCGCCATTCGGTGCGGTGAGGCCGTTGGAGGCGCCGTCGGAGTTGATCGCGCTGCCGCGCAGGATGGCCAGGATCTGGTGGCCGTTGCGGCGGGCGTCGGAGAGTCGTTCCAGCACAACGAGGCCGGCGCCTTCGCTCCAGGCGGTGCCGTCGGCTGCCGCGGCGAAGGGTTTGCAGCGGCCGTCGGGGGCCAGGGCGTAGACCTTGGCGAATTCGACGAACAGGGTGGGGGTGGTCATCACGGTGACGCCGCCGGCCAGGGCCAGGGTGCATTCGCCGTCGCGCAGGGCTCTCGCGGCCAGGTGCATGGCGACCAGGGCGGAGGAACACGCGGTGTCCAGGGTGATCGCGGGGCCCTCGAAGCCGAAGAAGTAGGCGAGGCGACCGGAGGCGACGCTGCTGGCGTTGTCGATGGAGACCTGGCCGCTGAGGTCGGCCGGGATCTCGTGCTCGCGGTGGGCGTAGTCGCTGCCCATGGTTCCGGTGAACACCGCGGTGCGGCTGCCGCGCAGGGTGGCCGGGTTGATGCCCGCGGATTCCAGGGCGTGCCAGGCGACCTCTAGGAGGATGCGTTGTTGCGGGTCCATCACCAGGGCTTCGCGTGGCGGGATGCCGAAGAAGGCGGGGTCGAACTCGGCGGCGTTGTGCAGGAAACCGCCGCGCCGCACCGAGTTCCGGTCGGCGCCGAGGTCCCAGCCGCGGTCGGTGGGGAATTCGGTGGTGACGTCCCGGCCTTCGGCCAGCAGTGTCCAGAGGTCGTCCACTGTGGACACTCCGCCGGGGAAGCGGCAGCCCGCGCCGACCAGGACGATCGGGTCGTCCTCGGGTGCGCTCGGGGCGGTGACCGGGGCCGGGGTGGTGGCGGTGCCGCGTAGGTGGGCGGCGAGCTGGGCGGGGGTCGGGTGGTCGAAGACGGCGGTGGCGGGCAGGCGCAGGCCGGTGGCGGCGCTGAGGCGGTTGCGCAGTTCCAGGCCGCTGAGCGAGTCGAAGCCGAGGTCGCGGAAGGCCCGGTCCGGGTTGATCTTGCTGTCGTTGCCGAGCACGGTGGACACGGTGCTGAGCACCAGGTCCAGCACCGCGCGTTCGTCGCCGGGTACGAAGTTGACCGGTTGGGTGCGGACGGCGGCGCGGCGGCGGGGGGCGAGCAGGCCGGCGAAAATGGGTGGCCGGTCGGCGGAGTCGCGGTCGGTCAGGTCGAAGCGGGCGGGTACGGACAGCGCCGGGCCGGTCAGGGCCGCGTCGAACAGGGCCAGGCCGTGCTCCTGGGCGATGGGGCGCAGCCGGGACCGGGTCAGCCGGGCGTGGTCGGTGTCGCTGAGGTGGCCGGTCATGCCGGACTCCGGCGCCCACAGGCCCCAGGCCATCGAGGTGGCGGGCAGGCCGTGTGCCCTGCGGTGCGCGGCGAGCGCGTCCAGGTAGCTGTTGGCGGCGGCGTAGTTGGCCTGGCCGCGGGTGCCGATGATCCCGGCGACCGAGGAGAACAGCACAAACGCGGTGAGCGGGAGGTGGCGGGTGAGCTGGTGCAGGTTCCGGGCGCCCTCGATCTTGGGCCGGGACACGGTGTCCAGCTGTTCGGGGGTGAGCGCGTCCACCGTGCTGTCGTCCAGGACACCGGCCGCGTGGATCACCGCGGTGAGCGGGTGCGTGACGGGGATGGCGGCGAGCAGGGCGGCCAGGGCTTCGGCGTCGGCGACGTCGCACGGGATCACCTCGACCTGGGCGCCCGGCAGGTCGGGGGCCTCGGCAGGGCGGCGGCCGGTCAGGATCAGGTGCCGGACGCCGTGGTTGGTCACCAGGTGGCGGGCGAGGGCGCGGCCGAGGGTGCCGGTGCCGCCGGTGATCAGCACCGTGCCGTCGGGGTCGAAGCCGACCGGCTCGCCGGGTTCGGTGCAACGGGCCAGGCGTGGGGTGAGCAACTGGCCCGCGCGGACGGCGAGTTGTGGTTCGTCGCAGGCGATCGCGGTGTCGAGGTGGGCCGGGTCGTCCAGGTCGACCAGGGCGAAGCGGCCGGGGTGTTCGGACTGCGCGGTGCGCACCAGGCCCCAGACCGGGGCCGCGTCGAGGTCGGTGACGTCCTCGGTCGTGCTGGTGGCGATGGCCCGGTGGGTGACGATGACCAGGACGCCGTCGCGATCCTGGGCCAGCCAGTCGCGGAGGGCGCCGAGCATCTGGTGGGCACCGGTGGCGGGCAGGACAACGGTATTGCCGGTGCGGGCGGCTCGCGGTGGGACCGGGACCCAGTCGAGGTGGAACGGGGTTCGGTCGCCGCCGAGCAGGTCGGTGCGCACCGGGCGCAGGGAGACCGACTCGATCTGGGCCACGGGTGCGCCGGTGGGGTCGGTGATGGTGACCCGGTAGGCGTCCGGGCCGGACGGCGACAGCGTGACCCGCACCGTTGACGCGCCGGTGGCGTGCAGGGACACCCCGTCCCAACCGAACGGTAGGCGGAGGTTCTGGTCGGCGCCGAGCAGCAGCGGGTGCAGGGCGGCGTCGAGCAGGGCCGGGTGCAGGCCGTAGCGGCCGGGTTCGGTGGGCAGGGTGACCTCGGCGTACCGGGTGTCGCCGTCCTGCCAGGCGCGCTGGAGACCCTGGAACACCGGGCCGTACTCGTAGCCGAGGTCGGCCAGCCGCTGGTAGGCGCCGTCGAGGGTGATCTCCTGCGCGCCGGGTGGCGGCCAGACCGACGGGGCGGTCGGTTCGGGTTCCCCGTGGCCGAGGGCGCCGGTGGCGTGCTGGATCCAGGGTTCGTCGCGGGCCGGGCGGGAGTAGATCGCCAGCGCGCCCGCACCGTCCACGGTGACCTGGAGGTCGATGGTGGCTGTGGCGGGCACCAGCAGTGGGCGGTGCACCACCAGGTCGTCGAGCCGGGTGGTACCGATCTGTTCACCGGCGTGCAGCGCGAGTTCGGCGAAGGCCGCGCCGGGCAGCAGCACCGTGCCGTTGACCGCGTGGTCGGCCAGCCACGGGTGGGTGCGCCGGGACAGCGTTCCGGTGCACACCAGGCCATCGCCACCGGCCAGCACGACCGCGGCGGTCAGCAGCGGGTGGTCGGCGGAGGCGCTCGCGGCGGCGGTGGGCAGCAGCCAGAAGCGTTCCGGCTGGAACGGGTAGGTCGGCAGGCCGGTGAGGCGTCCGCCGGGGAAGGCCCGGTCCAGGTTGAGGTCGATGCCGTTGGCCTGTGCCTCGGCGGCGGCCAGCAGGAAGCGGGGCAGGCCGCCTTCTTCGCGACGCAGGGTGCCGAGGGTGACGCCGTCCTCGGTGTGCTCGTCCAGGAGCCGGCGCAGGCCGACGGTGAGCACGGGATGGGTGCTGCACTCCAGGAAAGCGTGCTGTCCCTTGGCGATCAGGCCGCGGACGGCGGTCTCGAACTCGACGGTCTGGCGCAGGTTGGTGAACCAGTAGCCCGCGTCGAGTCCGGCGGTGTCGAACTGCTCGCCGGTGACCGTGGAGTGGAACGGGATCTCGCTGGTGCGCGGGCGGATCGGGGCCAGCAGGGTGTGCAGTTCGGCGCGCAGCAGGTCGACCTGGGGTGAGTGCGAGGCGTAGTCGACTGGGAGCAGCCGGAAGCGCACGCCCTCGGCCTCCAGCGCGACCGAAAGTTCTTGCAGCGCCTGCGGATCGCCGGAGACCACGGTGGCTTCGGGACCGTTCACCGCCGCCACGCACAGCGCACCGGCCCAGGGCTGGATCCGCTGCTCGGCCGCCTCGCGGGACAGTCCGACCGAGGCCATCCCGCCCAGCCCGGAGAGCGCGCGGATCGCCTTGGCGCGCAAGGCGACCACTCGGGCGCCGTCGGCCAGGGACAGCGCACCGGCCACGGTGGCGGCGGCGATCTCGCCCTGGGAGTGGCCGACCACCGCGACCGGGTGCACGCCGTGTGCCTGCCAGAGCGCGGCCAGGGAGACCATCACCGCCCAGGTCACGGGCTGCACAATGTCCACAGTGGACAGTGCGATCTCATCGGCGAGCACCTCGGTCAGCTGCCAGTCCACGAACGGCGTCAGGGCCTGCTGGCAGGCGGCCATCCGCTCGGCGAAGACCGGGCTGGCGGCCAGCAGTTCCAGGGCCATGCCGGTCCACTGGGTGCCCTGGCCGGGGAACACCAGCACCGGGCGCACATCCCGTTGCGCGGTCCCGGTGACCACCTCCGACGCGGGCAGGCCGTTGGCGAGCGCGTCCAGTCCGGCGCGCAGGGTGTCCCGGTCGGCGGCGAGGACGGCGGCGCGGTGCTCGAACCGGGCCCGGCCGGTGGCCAGGGTGAATCCGGCGTCGGCCAGGTCGGTGTCCGTGCGGTCCAGGTGGGCGCGGAGGCGGGCGGCCTGGGCCCGCAGCGCGGTCAGCGAGGTCGCGGACAGCAGCAGCGGCACCACACCGGTTTCCGCGTCTCTACCAACCGGTCGGTCGGGGGCCTGTTCCAGGAGCACGTGCGCGTTGGTGCCGCTGATGCCGAAGGAGGAGATCCCGGCGCGGCGCGGGCGGCCGGTCTCCGGCCAGGGGGTGTGCTCGGCCAGCGGGCGGACCGCGCCGCTGGCCCAGTCCACGTGCGGGCTGGGTTCGGTGAAGTGCAGGATCCTGGGCAGGGTGCCGTGCCGCATGGCGTGCACCATCTTGATCACCCCGGCCACCCCGGCGGCGGCCTGGGTGTGCCCGGTGTTGGACTTGACCGAGCCGAGCAGCAGCGGCTCCTCGCGGTCCTGGCCGTAGGTGTTGAGCAGTGCCTGGGCCTCGATCGGGTCGCCGAGGGTGGTGCCGGTGCCGTGCGCCTCGACCGCGTCGATGTCCGAAGTGGACAGACCGGCGACCGAGAGTGCCTGCCGCACCACGAGTTCCTGGGCGGGACCGCTCGGCGCGGCCAGTCCGTTGGAGGCGCCGTCGGAGTTGACCGCGCTGCCGCGCACGATGGCGTGCACCCGATGCCCGTTGCGCACCGCGTCGGAGAGCCGTTCCAGCACCAGCATGCCGCAGCCCTCGGACCAGGCGGTGCCGTCCGCGGCCGCGGAGAACGGCTTGCACCGGCCGTCCGGGGCCAGTCCGCGCAGCCGGGAGAACTCGACGAACATCTCCGGGGTGGCCATCACGGTCACCCCGCCGGAGAGCGCGAGATCGCTTTCGCCGCGGTGCAGTGATTCCGCGGCCAGGTGCAGGGTGACCAGCGAGGAGGAACACCCGGTGTCCACGGTGAGCGCGGGGCCGTGCAGCCCGAGCACGTAGGCCAGCCTGCCGGAGGCGACGCTGGCGGTGTTGCCGGTGATCAGGTGGCCTTCCAGGCCGTCCGGCACGGTGTGCACCCTGGGCGCGTAGTCGTGCATCATCACGCCGGTGAACACCGCGGTCCGGCTGCCCCGGATCGACGGGGCGGCGATACCGGCGTCTTCCAGCGCCTCCCAGGCGGCGGTGAGCAGCAGGCGTTGTTGCGGGTCGGTGGTGAGCGCCTCACGCGGGGACATGCCGAAGAACGCGGCGTCGAAGTCGCCCGCGCGATCCAGGAATCCGCCGTGCCGGGTGTAGGAGCGGCCGGGCCGGTCGGGGTCGGGATCGTAAAGCGAATCCAGGTCCCAGCCGCGATCCGCCGGCATTTCCCCGATCAGGTCGGCAGCACTGATCGAGGCCTGCCACAAACCCTCCGGCGTGGTCACGCCGCCGGGATACCTGCAGGCCATCCCCACGATCGCGATCGGCTCACGCACTGCACTGCCCCCAGGGTGGTCGGCTCCGGAAGGTGTGGTCCAGATGCTAGCCACGGAAAATAAGCCTCAGCCCGAATACGGAAAGGCTCTGATGATTTTCGCTGATTTATCGGCGGAATCGATTACATCTGTCAGCTGACGGGAACCCGTCAAAGAGTGACCGATTCCGGTCAGCGCTGCAATGGATCAAGCACTAATGATCATTCAGGACTGTGCACGGTTATCGACCCCTTGACGCGACTAGGCGACCGGCCCCCAGTTGGCCGTTCGGCGCAGAGACTAACACGAGGGCCGGAGAAGGAAATCGAATTGGAAAAGCTGGAATAGGGGTTGTCGCCCCAGTTCGGCCGTGGTGCGACCCGGCCGCGCCTGCGGCCATTACCACTCCGGGTCACCGGATGTGCCGGGTTCAGCCAGGAGTTAACCGGGTTGAACGGCTGCTGCCGGTGAATGCGCCGGACGCGATAGTCCGGGCATGACTCAACGGGACCAGCAGACCGTCGCCACGGCGGCGGCCACTTCCACGGCGCGGTGGGCCCGACCGATCCGGCGTGCTGCCACCGGTCGGCTCACCTACCGAACGGTTGGTTCGGGCGCTGGCCAACTTCAGGGCGCGGTGGAAGCGGATCGGTGTGCCCGGGTGACGCACCACCAGCAGCACAGGGGTGCCGTACCCTTCAGCGGGCTTTTGTGCCTCGAACCCCGTGACCGGAGGAGTCGATGCTGGAATGACGGCAGAGCGACCGATGCCCACCCAGGACGAGGTGCTCGGGTACTTCGACACGCTGTCGAACTGGGGCCGGTGGGGCGCGGACGACGAGCGCGGCACGCTGAACCACATCACCGACGAGGTCCGGCTGGCGGCGGCGCGGGCCGTGCGGCACGGCCGGAGCGTGTCATGCGCGTGGGAGATCGCCGTACCGGCGGAGATGGAGCGGTCGACCACGAGCTGCCCGTGCGCGGCCGACATGCCGGGCGCCGAGAACATGCCGGTGCCCGGGTTCCGCGATGACCGGCACTGGGGCTTCTCGAACGAGCGGCTCGGCATCATGTTCCACGGCAACACCATCACCCACGTCGACTCGCCGTGCCACATCTTCTGGGACGGCGCGATGTACAACGGGCGATCGCACTCGATGGTCGACGCCACAACGGGATCAGCGTGGGCGGCCGTCACCGCGGCGGCGAACGGGATCGTCACGCGCGGTGTCCTGCTGGACATCGCGGCGGTCCGCGAGGTGCCGTGGCTGGCACCGGGGCAGGGTGTGTTTCCCGAGGACCTTGAGGAGGCCGAGCCTCGCCAGGGGGTGCGGGTGCGCTCCGGCGACGCGGTGCTGCTGCGGACGGGCTATGGCCGCGCCCGGCACGAGGCCGGCCCGTCCGGCGGTATCACCCAGGCCGGCTGGCACGCCTCCTGCCTGCCCTGGCTGCGGGACCGGGAGGTCGCGCTGATCGGCGCGGACACCCCCCAGGACGTTCAGCCGTCGGGGTACGCGGACGTGTTGATGCCGGTGCACGCCGTGGGCCTGGTCGCGATGGGCCTGTGGCTGCTCGACAACTGCGATCTGGAGGAGTGCGCGAGCACGGCTGCCGAGCTTGACCAGTGGGACTTCCAGCTCGCGGTCGCGCCGGTCCGCTTCGCCGGCACCTCCGGTAGCCCGGTCAACCCGATCGCCACCTTCTGACCGCGGGTCACCGCTGCCGGTCCGCACCTCCGGCAGCTGAGGAAACACCTGTAACCCCGGCCAGGTAGTCCGCGCCGCCGACGTACACCGTGTACCCGCTCGGCACCGCCGCCGACGCCGCGGCCACCACCTCGCTCGCGAACTCGGCGATCGTGGGCAGCGCGCCGGCCTCGGCGCGGCGGGCCTCGATGGCACCGGGGTTGGCGCGTTCCAGCAGGGTGGGGGTGATGGTGCCCTCGATCATGTCGCCGGAGACGACCACCAGGCTGATCTCCCGGGCTGCCAGGGCCGGGATGCGCTCGCGCAGCGCGTCCTCGCCCGCGCGTTTGCTCGCGGCCACCGGCTCGTACACGTCGTAGCCGAGGCGGCTTTCGTGGAAGTGCGCCTCATGGCTGGTGACGAAGACGATCCGGCCGGACGGCGGCAGCAGCGGCAGCGCGGCCTCGACCAGGGACACCTGGGCGTCGCGGTTCAGCCGCAGCGCGTAGCCGGCGGCACGATCGCGTTCCAGACCGCCGGAAGCGTTGAGCACCACCAGGTCCAGTCGCCCGGCCCGGTCCCGGATCTGCTCGATCATCGCGGCCACCTCGGCCGGGTCGGTGAGGTCCGCGCGCACCGCAACGGCTGTGCCGCCCGCGTGCGCGATCTCCCCGACCACCCGGTCGGCGCGCCTGCGCTTCTCCCGGTAGTTCACGAACACCGTGGCGCCCTCGGCCGCCAGCAACCGCGCCGTTTCCGCGCCGATCCCCCGGGATCCCCCGGTCACCAGCGCGATCCGCCCGGCAATGCTCATTTCCGCCCCTCCATCCGGTTGACCATCGTGTCCGCGCCCGCCGTGACCTCCGCGCTGCGCGGCACCCGCCCTCGGGCGAGCCGGGTGCTCACCGCGGCCCCGAATCCGGCCATCCGGACCACCTCGTTGACGAACTCGTCCAGGTCCGCCGGCCAGGGCAGCGAGGGCTGGTTGATCAGCAGCGAGGCGCAGCCGTGCATGGCCGACCACAGGCTCAGCGCGAGCCTGCGCGGTTCGCCGTGCAGCACACCGGTGGCCACGCAGGCGGTGACCGCGTCGACCATGTAGCCGAAGCAGGCCTCCGCCGCGGGCGAGGTCTCGGTGCGGCGCAGCATCAGCACCCGGTACTGCACCGGGTGGTCCAGGGCGAACCGGATGTAGGCGCGGCCGCACTGGCTCAGCGCGATGAACGGGTCGGTCAGCCGGGCGCAGGCCTCGCGGATGCGGCTGCCCAGGCCGTCCCACGCACGCAGGCACACCGCCTCGACCAGCTCGTCCTTGCTGGCGAAGTGCCGGTACACCGAGGGCGTGGTGACGCCGACCCGCTCGGCCACCGCGCGCAGGGTGAGCACCTCCTCGGTGCCGGCCTCGACCAGCATCCGCTCGGCGGCGAGGAGCACTTCCTCCCGCAGCCGACCGCCCTCACCCGGGTTGGCCCGCACTCTCCGGCTCGACACCGGACCACAATGACACTGTCAACCTGACGGCGTCAACTTCCGGCCGGCGTGCGGAGGAGGAGGAACTTCGCGCCCGTGCGCACCATGGCCGAGGGCCGCCCTGGCTGCCCGAGGTGGCCGAGGTGGTGACCGAGATCCTGCTGCTGCTCGCGCCGCGACATCTCGCCGAACGGCTGCGCTGAACCGGTCCGCAGGGCAGGCTTGGACTGTCCACTGTGCTCTTGGAAGGGGTTTCCCGTGTCCGCCAGGCGATCGACCGACTCGGCCAGCACGCTTGAACTGGCCCGCGCCGAACGCGCGGACCTCCTGGACTTCCTGCGCACCCTGCCCGCCGAGCAGTGGGAAGCGCCGACGCTGTGCGATGGCTGGCGGGTGCGGGAGGTCGTCGCGCACGTCATCAGCTACGACGGCCTGACCCTCGGCAAGGTCGCGGCCCAGTTCGCCCGCGGCCGGTTCAGCCTGGACCGCGCCAACGCGCTCGGCCTGACCGACTTCCGCACCCTCTCCCCCGCGGAACTGCTCGACGCGTTCGCGGGCCACCTCCGGCCACGCGGGCTGACCGCCGGTTTCGGCGGCATGCCCGCCCTGCTGGACGCGCTCATCCACCACCAGGACATCCGGCGGGTCCTGGACCTGCCGCGGGAGATCCCGGCCGATCGACTGCTCCGGGCCTTGCGGTTGTCCCGGCTGGCACCGCCGATCGGCGCGTGGTGGCGGTCCAGGGGCCTGCGGCTGGTGGCCGAGGACGTGGACTGGACCGCGGGTTCCGGCGCCGAGGTGCGCGGCAAGGGCGAGGCGTTGCTGATGGCGTCGGCCGGGCGCCGGGTCCCGGCGGCGGAGCTGACCGGGCCCGGCGCGCCGGTGCTGCTCGCCCGCGCGGGCTGAACGACACCGGCCGGCCGGCGGTGCGGGACCGCCGACCGACCGGTTGGTAGAGGTGTCAGGAAGCCGGGGGCTCCCAGCGGGTCGGGGCCCACTTCTGCCAGTCGATGTTGAAGCAGGTCCGCACCACCACGTCAGACGGCGTGCTGTGCTGCACCTGGCCCGCGGTCAGGCACAGGTCCGACACCTGGGACCGGACCTCCACCGCCACCGCGATCGGGTCCCGCTGGACGAACTTCCAGCGCTGGCTGGGCGTGTCCGCGCAGGGCTGCTGCACGACATCCGCACCGTTGCTGCCGTTGAGCACGGTCAGGCACAGGTCCGAGATCAACGACTGGTAGGTGTACCAGCCGCCGCCCTTGTCGGCCCGGCGCCAGGCCTGCGTCTTCGTGTTGTCGCACCGCTCGTAGCCGATGTAGGCGCCGGGTTCCCGGCTGCCCCACAGCGGGGCGAGGCAGCCGTTGCCCGAATTCGGGCTGGTGAGGTAGTCCTCGGCGGCGCTGGCCGGAGCGGCTCCGGTGCTGATCAGCAGTCCGGCCGTGGCCAGGACCAGCGCCAACATGCGTTGTCTCATCATGGTTTCCCTGCCCTCAGCCCTGGAGTGCGGTCAGCTTCTGCTTGGCCGCGTCGAGTTTGGCCTGGTACTTGGCATCGGCCGCGGTGAGCCGGGTGTAGATCTCCACCGCCTCCTTGGCCATGGTCACCGCCTCGGGCTTCTTCCCGTTGCCGACCGCGTAGTCGGTACCCGGGTTGAGCAGCCAGGTCGCGAGGTGGTCGGCGTAGGAGGGTCCCTTCAGCGCCACCGCCCGGACCGCGGCGTGTCCTTCCTGGACCTTGGTCAGGCCACCGGCCTTGTCGCCCTTGTTCCAGGTGCGGATGCCCTGCCACACCAGGGCATCGGCCTCGTGCAGCTTGTGGTCGGGCTGCTGCGGGTCCTGCTGGGCCAGCTGCCGGTAGGTGCTGATCGCCTCACCCAGCAAGGCGATGGCCTCGTCGTGCTTGCCGGTATCGGCCAGGAAACCGCTGGCGGGCATGCGGATCCACTGCGCGAACGCGGTGGCGTAGCCGGGTCCCTTGGCCACCAGGGTGCGGGCCAGGTTGACGCCCTCCAGGGTCTTGTCCCGGCCCTTGTCCTTGTCTCCCTTGTAGAACATCCGGTATCCCTGCCACACCAGGGCATCCGCCTCGTTGAGCTTGTACTCGAACTTCTGCGGCTCCTGCTGGCTCAGCTGCCGGTAGGTGCTGATCGCCTCACCCAGCAAGGCGATCGCCTCATCGTGCTTGCCGGTCTCGGCCAGGTAGCCACTGACCGGCGTGCGGATCCACTGCGCGAACCCGGCGGCGAAACCGGCTGCCTTGGGCGCCAGGGCACGGGCCACGGCAATGCCTTCCAGTGCCTTGTCCCGGCCCTTGTCCTTCTCGCCCTTGTTCCAGATCCTGGTCCCCTGCCACACCAGGGCATCCGCCTCGTTGAACTTGTGTTCCAGCTTCTGCGGTTCCAGCTGGGCGTTCCTGCGGTAGGTGGTGACCGCCTCGCCCAGCAAGGCGATCGCCTGGTCGTGCTTGCCGGTCTCGGCCAGGTAGCCGCTCACCGGGGTGCGGATCCACTGCGCGAACGCGGAGCCGAAGCCGGGTCCCTTGGCCACCAGGGGGCGCGCCAGGTCGATACCCGCCAGGGCGCGGTCCCGGCCCTTCTCCTTCTCCCCCTTGTTCCAGATCCGGGTGCCCTGCCACACCAGGGTGTCCGCCTCGCTCAGCTTGTGCTCGAACTTCTGCGGTTCGTACACGCTGAGCCTGCGGTAGAGCGCGATCGCCTCGTCCAGCAACGTGATCGCCTCATCGTGCCTGCCGGTCTCGGCCAGGTAGCCACTGACCGGGGTGCGGATCCACTGCGCCAGCGTGGCCGCGTAGCCGGGGCTCTCCCGGACCAGTTCGCGGGTGAACTGGAGTGCTTCCTTGGCCTTGACCACGGCCTGCTCGCGTTCACCGCGGTTCCACAGCCGGGTGGCCTCGGTGAGCAGCGCCTCGTTGTGCTGGTGCCGGGCCTCGGCGGTCAGCTTGCTGATCGCCTCCGGCGCGGACCAGGTGATGCCGTCGGCACTGGTGGACACGCTGACCCGGTTGGTGTCCACGGCATCCCGCCAGATCGCGGCCAGCTTGCCGCCGACCACGCCCAGCGAGGGCGTGCCCAGCGCGTGCGCCTGGGCGTGCAGGGCCCGGGGTGCGACCCAGTTCGCGCCGTCGCCGGTGTCGCTGACGGACAGGCCATCGTTGGCCGCGTTGCGCCAGACCGCGAACACCTTGTTGTTGTGCACGGTCAGGCTCGGCGCGACCGGTGACCTGGCGGCGCCGGCGTCCAGCACCTTCTGGTTGGCCCAGGTCACGCCGTCGTTGCTGAACGCGGTGTAGAGCGCCTCATCGCCCTCCCCGCCCCGCCACAGCTGGGCAAGGGTGCCGTTGTTGAGCGAGGCCAGGCCCGGCGCCGCGGCGGTGGCGCCGTTGTTGACCACCTGCTGCGGCCGCTTCCAGTTCTTGCCGTCGTGGCTGACGGTGAGGTACTTGCCCTGGTCCGCGCCCTTGAACAGCAGGTGCAGCTGGTCGTTGTGCACGGTCAGGCCGATCCCGCCGGTAGCCAGCGGAATGGGCGCCAGCCGGACCGGTTCGGTCCAGGTCTTGCCGTCAGTGCTGGTGGACACGGCGATGGTGCGCTCGTTGTTGCCGTCCTTCCAGGAGAACGGCCCGCTCTGCCAGGCCGCGACCAGCTTGTCCCGGAAGGCGGTGATGGCCGGGACCTCACCCGCGGTGTGCGGGCCGGCGACGGTGACCGGCGGCCACCACGCCTTGCCATCGGCACTGGTGGCCACCAGCACCTCGTCCTGTTTGCCCTGCCACACCATGAAGTGCTTGCCGCCCAAGGTGGCCCGCGAGCTGCCGCCGAGTCCGCCGACGGTCTTGCCGATCTCCGCAGGCGGCACCGGGTTGGGCTCGCCGGGCGGGTCCAGCACGTAGTTCGGGTGGGTGGCCTTGGTCTGGATCCGCAGCGAGCGCATCAGCGCGGTGATCGTCTGCGGGTCCTGCGCGGCCGGATTGGCCACCAGATCGGTGGAGTAGTACTCGATCCGCTCGCCCAGCGCGCCCCGGCGCTGGCCGCCGATGGTCACCAGGCAGCGGGCCACCGGATCCGGGGTGGTGACCTCGGCGGGCGCCGCGGTGCAACCCGGGATCTCGGCCTGGCTGAACACCTTCTGCTCGTGCAGCGCGTCCTTCTCCGCCAGCTGGTTCTGCGCGGCCTTGCTGAACAACGCGGCCAGCGGACTGATCTCGTTCCTGATCTTGCGGACGTTCAGCGAGGACGGGACCGCGCGGTCGCCGTAGAGCAGGGACCGCAGGCGTTCGTCGCTCTGCAACGCGGTCGGGAAACCGAGTTCCAGGTAGGCCCGCAGCAGGCGCAGGTTGGTGTCGACCGCCTTGGCCTCGGGCAGCTTCGGCTCGGCGTCCTTGAGGTCGTTGGCCACCAGCGCGTAGTAGCGGGCCCGCCGCTCGGCCAGCGTCTTACTGATCCGCGGGTAGCTGAGGTAGGTGTCGTCCTCGGTCATGGTGCCCTGGGGCTCGTACTTCGGCGCGTTCTTCATCCTCGGGAAGAAGTCGACCGGGTTCATCGTGCACGAGCCGTCCAGCGGTTCGTCGTCATGGGGCTGGACACCGGGGTACCGGCACCGCTCCACCGTGCCCACGCCGCTCATCCTGGCCAGCGCGGTCTCGTTGGTCTGCCCGGGAATGACCCCGCGGACCTGGAACTCGACGTTGATCCGGACCAGCTTCGTGCTGCCCTGGGTCACCGACTTCGTGCAGCCCACCGGCGGGTCCGGCGACCACTTGCACGGGATCCGGGTCGGGCCGTCCAGGTCGTACCGGCCGTAGGAGTGGTCCATCGCGGACACCGTGGCCCAGCAGGTCCGCAGCTCCATGGTGGGGTGCAGCTGCTTCAGCACCCGCACCGGCGCGGGCAGCTTGTCGCTCTTGATCAACTCGGGCATGGCCGCCAGCCCGGTCTCCCCGGTCGGGGTGTAGCAGTGCTGCACCTCGACGTCGTCCCGCTTCATGAACCCTTCGACCGGCTGGTTCCGGTCGCCCCAGAGGCTGAACGGCCGGGTGGGTTCCTGCACGGTGGAGTCGAACTCGTACTTCTTCAGGCTGTTGGCCAGCGCGATCATCCGCAGCGAGTTCTCCTCCTGCAGACCGCCCAGCAGCGAGTTGGTCGCCACCCAGGGGCCGGTGGTCGGCTTGAACCGCGGCTGGTTGAACCGGCGGGCCGCGCCGACCACGTCACCGCCCGCCTTGAGCAGGTCATCGACCCTGGCCACGCCGAACTTGCCGTCGCCATCGGGATCCACCAGCGGTTCCTGCGCGGCCAGCGCCGGGTTCTGGTCCATCAGCACGGCGTAGGCGCGCATCGCGGCGGCCAGCAGGGTCGCGTTCGGCGTGCCCGCGGCCGGCTTGTTGTGCCCGTACTGCGGCCCGAAGTTCTCCTCGGCCCACTTGGTCAGGTAGTTCACCAGCGCGGTCGGGTTGTTGGTGGCCAGGATCCCGGCCGGCGGCACGTCCTGGGGTTCGCGCATGAACACCGCGCTGCGGGCGAGGTCGTCCCCGGCGTCGGAGTAGGCCTCCGCGCCGAACTTGTAGGTGTCGTTGCCCTGGTCGTAGGAGGGGATCGGGCGGTTCTCCCGCGCGGCGTAGTCGACGTACTTGCGGATCGCGTTGCGGAACGGGGTGGCCGCGTCGGCCTGCATACCGGCCAGGATCGCCTGGATGTCGCCCTGGAAGTTGGTGGCGATGGTCAGCAGCGCGGAGTGCAGGTCCTTGATCTGCTGGGTCAGCTGGAAGTTGGACTGCGCGATGGCGATCAGCACCTGGTCGAACTTCATCAGCATGTCGCCGTACATCAGGTTCAGCGTGGCGTCGATGCGGTCGAAGCGGGAGTTGACCTGGGTCTGGAACGCGATCAGGAAGTCCTTGAGCTGCTTGAAACTCTCCCGCATCTCGGTGTGCATGCCCTGGATGGCCTGTAGTTCCGGGCTGGGTCCGCCGCCACCGCTGCCGAGCAGGCCGACCAGGGTGGTGATCAGGCCGACCGCCGCGCCGATCACGGTGCCGATGGCGGGCACGATCGAGCCGATCGCCGCGCCCGCCGCGATGGCGGTGCCCAGCGCGGCCACCGCGTTGATCATCGGCAGCACGTGCTTGCCGATCTTGTACAGGGTGTCGGCGAACTTCACCAGGTCCGCGGCGTAGCGCGGGCTGAGCACCTTGGCCACGGTGGCGAAGGCGGTCAGGCCGCCCTTGACGTAGTCCAGGTAGGTGTCGAACTTCTTGGCCTGTTCCTCGAAGTCCTTCAGTTCCTGCTCGGAGGGCTTCTTGATCTCGCCGGTGTTCTGGTCGACGTGGTCCTTGACCCACTGCATGGCCTGGCCCAGCGGGGTGTTCGGCGAGTTCGGGTCGCCGAGCACCTTGATCAGCGGCTTGATCTGCTTGTTCAGCGCCTCCATGCCCTGCTTGAAGCCCTGCTGGAAGCCGGCCTGGATGGCATCGACGTCGATGACCTTCTTGACCTGCGGCAGCTGCTTGAGGGTGTCCAGCGGCGCCACCGGGTCCACCGCGGCGGTCTCGGCCACGGTGGCCTTGCCGAGCCGGGTCTTCCAGGTGCTGTTGAGGGTCGCGTCCCGGCCGGCCGCCTCACGCAGCGCGGTCCAGATCGTGGGCGCGATCTCGATGGAGGACACGGTGAACTGCTGCAGCACCCCGCGCAGTTCCTCCGGCGAGTTGGCGCTCTTGAGATCGCGTTTGGTCAGCGCGCCGAGCAGCGTCTTGAGCTGCTTGCCGCCCTTGTCCACCTCGGGGACGGCGTAGAGGGCCTCCACGCCGCGGCCGAGGGTGTCCGGCACCAGGTCGCGTTCGGTGGCCGGGGCCACGGCCAGGCCGACCACCCGTTCCACGTCGGCGGCGTGCCGGTTCAGCGCGTCCGCGGTGGCGGCCGGGTTCTTGGCCCGCCAGTCCAGGAGTTCGGCGCTGAGCAACAGGTTGCGGTCGTGGGTGCGGCCGTTGTCCTTGAGCTGGACGGCGGCGCTGAACACCGCGCTGGCCAGCTGTTCCGGGGTGATTCCCGGTTCGGCCGCGGCCGCGTTCGGGGCGGCGAGCCCACTCGCCAGCACCGCCGTGGCCACGACAGGCGTGACCAGGCGTCTGGCGAATCCGGTCAGATTCATCAACGTTCCTCGCGATCGGGGGGCGCGGCCGGTACGGCACGGGGGGCGTGATCACCCGGGCCGGAGCCTGCCCAGCGGATCGGCCGGATTCCAGGTCGCGGCGTATCCCCCTGCCCGGGGCAACTGGGATACACTCGCTGACCAGCGGAAATCTTCACGGGGGCACCGAGTGTGCCCTTTCGGGCGACCGGTTGGCCGGGCGCTCAGGGGCAGCCGGAGACCTGGCGGGCGGGTTCGGGGAGCTGGCCGATCCGCTCCTCGGACAGCTTGGCCGGGCCCACCGCGGCGCACACCGCCGCCCGCCGCGCGCCTGCGTCCGCGGGCAGCACGGTCGGCGCGGGCACCACCTGGTAGAGCAGGCCGCCGGGTGCGGTCTGGGTGCGTTCCTCCTCGACGCCGAACCAGCCGCCGCGCCACACCACGGTGAGTGGACCGGGTTGCCTGCCGGGCCGGATGCCGTTGTCGGCAGGCAGGTTCTCCGGCACGGTGAGGTCGGCGGCGGTGCGCACCCGGACTGTCTCGTCGTCAGCGGAGAGGGTGAGTTCGGCGGCGGGTTCGGGCAGGGCCAGGGTGTCGGTCCGGCGGCGGGTGGCCAGGTCCCAGAGTTCGACCCGGTCCGGCAGGGCCACCGCGAAGGTCTGGCCTGCCGGGTCCACGGCGAGTGCGGAGACGTCCCGGGAGAACTCGAACGGCAGGGTGAAGGCGGTGTCCGGGACCTCGGCGCCGTCGGACAGGCGCAGCCGGCGGACCTGGCCGTCGGACTCGGTGATCAGCGCGGTCTCGCCGAGCGGGAGGACCTGGGTCAGGCCGACCGGGGTGTTGTCCTTGTGCCGCAACGGGACGGTGGCCGGCGGGTGCAGCCGGTTGCCGGTGCGCAGGTCCCACCGGGTGATGGTGCGGTCCAGCACGGTGGTCAGTTCGGTGCCGCCGGTGAAGGTCAGGCCGACCGGGGTGACCAGGACGGGCTGGTTGCCCAGGCCCAGTTCGGTGATCTTGGTGAGGGTGGCCGGGTCGTAGACGGTGACCACGAACTGGTGCTCGGTGGCGGTGTCCCGGCGCCGGGCGACGGCCAGCCGGGTGCCGTCCGGGGACAGGGCCATCGACTTGGGCGAGAACGCGTCGAGGGGGTGCCTGCGCTGCTCGGCCGGCACCAGCCCGGTGCGGCGCTGGGTTTTGAGGTCCCAGGTCTGCACGGATCCGTCGAGCAGTTGCACGTGCAGCCGGGAGCCGTCGGGGGCCAAGCGCAGGTTCTCCGCCGAGGCCACCGCGGAGTCGATCGACTCCAGCGGCGGGATGCGCAGGCCGACCAGGGTGCTGTCCGCGGCCAGCACCACCCGGCCGGAACCGTCCGGTTGGAAGGCGGCGGCGCGCACGGTCCAGCTGTCCTTCTCGTCCTTGCCCCACAGGGCCGGGATGGCGAAGCGGCGGTCCGGGGCACTGCCGTCCACACTCCACACCGCGAGCAGGTCGGGGCGGTCCGAGCCGGTGCGGAAGGTGGCCACGAGTTGCCGGGCGGAGGTGTCCAGGCGCTGGTTGTGCGGGCGGCAGGTGCTGCCGTGCACGGGCAGGTTCCGGTAGAACCTGCGCTCGGCGATGCCGATCACCACGCCTTGTTCCACCGTCTGGTCCTTGAAGCAGCCGCCCATCACTACGTCGTCGGCGGAGTTGGCCACCGGCAGGCCGCCGGGCATGGACGGCAGGTTCCGTGTGCCGCGCGGGCTCAGCTCCAGCAGCGGGTAGCTGCCGTCGGCGGCCTTGGTGTCCAGTACCAGCGCGGTGTCCGTGCCCCTGGCGGCCAGTGCGGCCGCCCCCACGCCTTTCTCGTCGCGCAGTGGGTTGGGCAGCTCCAGGGTGGTGCGCGCGCCCGAGCCGTCCAGGGCCAGCAGGGCCAGGGTGCGGCCGCCGGTCTCCCCGAAGGCGAGGGTCTTCCCGGTGCGGTCGAGCAGGAACGCGGCCGGGAACTGGGAGTTGAAGTTGCCGGGGAACGGGATCAGCCTGCGTACCTCGCGATCGGCGGCGAGGTCCCAGAGGAAGACGACGTCCTCGCCCTTGGCCAGGGACTGGGGGGTGAGGCGTTTGGCGGAGATCACGGCGTGGCCGGGGTCGAGGATGACGATCCGGTTGGCGAAGGTGAACTCCGCGGGCAGCGTGTAGGTGCGGTCGGTGTGCGCGCGGTCGAATTGCCGGATGGTGAAGCGGTTGGTGACACCGTCGGTGGCCGCGGCGGCGGTGGCGTCCGCGCTGACCGAACGGCTGGCGGCGCTGTTGCCGCCCATCTCCATGACCCGCTGCGCCAGCCGCAGGCCCAGGTAGTCCGCATCCGTCCGGCGGCGCACGGCGGGCGGTTCGGCCACCGCGGCTGCCCGCTGGTTGATCAGCAACCGTTCGGTGAGGGTGTCCGCCCGCTCCGCCCCGGCCTTGAGGGTGTCCAGCGCGGCGGCGGCGCGGGCCTCGGCCGCGCGGGCCTGTTGCCCGGCCACCTGGTCCCGCCACAGCAGCGTGCTGCCGGTGAGCAGCACGAGGACCAGCGCGGCCACGCCGATCCGGGTCAGCAGGGAGTTGCGGTGCGCGCGCTGCCCGGCCCGGATGTACTCGGCCTCGCCGGGCAGCACCTGGTCCGCGTGCGCTTTTTCCTTGCGCAGCGCGGTTTTCAGCGTGCTGCCGCGCGGTAGCAGTGCCTTCTCCCTGCCGGAGGCGCGCCACTGCCCTGCTTGCTGGTGCACGGTGTCCTGCCAGCTGCGGAACTCCCGTTCGGCGGCCAGCCAGTCACGCAGGCGGTCCCAGCCGTACACCAGCTGCTCGTGCGCGAGTTCGACCTTGCGCCCGCCGCGGTCGCTGTCGCTGACGGTGATCAGCCGGGTGGTGGCCAGGCTGTCCACCACCGCGGCCAGCGCCGGGTCCAGGTCGGCGGCGTGCAGTGGGCGGCGGGCGTAGCCGGTCTCGCCGATCGGGCTCAGCAGCTGGCAGAGCAGCCTGCGGGCGGAGTCCTGGTCGGGCAGGTCCTGCCACACCGTCTCGGCGTAGCGAGCGATCGCGCCGGTGACGCCGCCGATCCCGTCGTAGGCGGCGTGGTCGATGACGCCGCCGCGTTGCCGCTCCCACAGCATGGTCAGCGCGAACTGCAGCAGCGCCAGCGATCCGGCCGGGGTGTGCGTGACGATCCGCTCGACCAGGCCGGGGGCGTAGCCGGGCATGGCGGGGGCGCGCAGCGGGGCCTCGATGATCTCACGTAGTTCGGGCTCCGCGGGCGGGCCGAGCAGGGTCATCCGCTCGTTGAGCAGCTGCGCCATTCCCGACCGAGCGGTCAGTACACCGATCAGATCGCTGCGCACGGTGACCAGCACGGTGACGGTCCAGCCCGGCCGCGGCCCGGCGAGGTTGGCCAATGCGCGCAGCACGTCCTCTGGCTGTTCGGTCCCGCTGTGCTGCAGTTCCTCGAACTGGTCGACCAGGACCAGCAGTTTCCGCTGCCCCTCCCCCGGCGGCAGCAGGTCCGGGGCCGGGCCGGTGAGCAGGGCGCGGGCGGCCTCGGCGGTGGGGCTGTGCCCGGGCAGGTGCGGGCGCAACGCGGTGCACAGCCCGGTCCAGATGGTGGCCGAGGGCGTGGCCCGCAGCACCGCGACCCGGTAGCCGTCCCGCCGCAGCGCGGGCGCGACCCCGGCCAGGGCGAGGGAGGACTTGCCGCTGCCGGAGGGCCCGGCCAGCACGGCGAACCTGTTCTCCCGCAACGCGGTCACCAGTTCGGCGGTGCGCGCGGCGCGGCCGTGGAAGGTGTCCGCGTCCTCCTCGGTGAAGGGTGCCAGGCCGCGGAAGGGCGGCCGGACCAGTGCGAGCCGGTGCAGTTCCGGCCAGGCCTGGTTGAGCAGCGCGGCCGGGATCAGGTAGCCGGTCCGCCGGTGCGCCTGCCGTTCGGCCGCCGCGACAATACCGACCACCCCGTCGGCGGCGTGGTCCCAGACCGGCGCGCCGCTGAACCCCGGCGCGAGGGAGAACCCGCCGGTGCGCTCATCGTCGATCTGCACCATGCCCGAGGCCGAACTGCCCCGCAGCACCCCACTGGCCCACACACCCTGGTCATGCCCGACCGGCACGCCGAACGCCCGAACCTCGTGTCCCCACACCGCGTCCACCGACACCACCCGGGCTGCCGCCGCGGCCTCCGGCGCGCGGTCCAGGACCAGTCCGGCGACATCACGTTCTGGATCCCAGGAGGCCACCGTGGCCTCGACGAACTCCCCAGGGGCGACCAGCGGGAAGTCCACCCGCACCGGTAACCGCGGCGCGGGCCCGGCCAGGGGCACCCCCAGCGCGTCGGCGACCACGTGCGCGCAGGTCAGCACCTGCCGCGGCCCGACAAGGCAGCCCATGCCCAGTGGCTCACCACCGCGGAACAACCGGACCACCGACGCCGCAAGCGGATCCACCCGCACCCTCCCCGCCTCGGACTCCCCCCAGTGTCGCGGCACGCACCCGCTCCGTTACGCCAAGTTGCCCCTTCGGGCAGCGCTAACCTGCCCGCGTGATGATCGAGTCCACCTACCCTGCCGCGGACGGCCGCCCGCTGTTCTTCGCCACCCTGGGCACCGGCCCGCTGGTGGTGCTGCTGCACGGCGGCGGCCCCGACCACCGCAGCCTGCTCCCCCTGGCCCACCACCTGGCCGACCAGCACACCGTGGCCCTGCCCGACATCCGCGGCTACGGCCGCTCCCACTGCCCAGACCCGGCCCAGCACACCTGGAACCGCTACACCGAGGACGTGCTGGCACTGCTGGATCACCTGGGCGCCGAGCGAGCCGCGGTGGGTGGCACCGGCCTGGGCTCGACCATCAGCCTGCGCACGGCGTTGCGGCATCCGGACCGGGTCGCGGCCACCGTGCTGATCAGCGTCGAGGACATCGAGGACGACGCGGGCAAGGCCGCCGAGGCGGAGTTCCTGGCCGCCTTCGCCGAGCGGGTGCGGACCTCGGGGATCGAGGCGGGGTGGGCGCCGATCCTGCCGCGGCTGGCGCCGTTGATCGGGGAGCTGGTGCGGGAGGCGATGCCGCGGGCGGATCCGGCCAGTGTCGCGGCGGCCGCGGCGATCGGCGCGGATCGGGCGTTCAGCGGGATCGACGAGCTGGCCGATTTGCCGGTGCCGACGTTGATCTTCCCGGGCACTGACTATCGGCATCCGCCCGCGGTGGCGCGGGAGTTGCTGGGCCGTCTACCGAACGGTCGGTTGGCGAGCGGTGGGTTGACGGCGGAGTTGCGTAGCGCGGCGGAGCTGGCGGACGCGGTGGGTCCGGCGGTGCGGGAGTTCCTGGGCGAGTTCCACCGCCCGGTCTGACCAGGCTCAGTGCGCGCCGAGCACCAGCGACAGCACACACAGTTCGCTGACCGCGCTCGCCGCCCAGCCCGCGCTGACCACCGCGCAGGCGAGCACCAGCACCGGTGCCGCCCGACGCCAGTACCTACCGCTCGGTCGGGAGAGGTGCGCGATCCGGGCGGCCAGCTGCTCACCCGGGGCCGCCGTGTGGTGCGGGAAGGCGCGCAACGCGGCCAGCACCGCGGGCACGCCCTGCCCGCGGGCGGCGACGGCGTCCGCGTCCAGTTCGGTCAGCAAGGCCACCTCGGCCGGGGCGGCCCGGAACAGCGGCACGAACGGGAAAGCCTTGCGCAGTGCGGCGAAACTCGCCACCAGCAGGTGGTGCCGCCGGGTGCGATGGGCTTGTTCGTGGGCCAGTACCGCGGCCAGCTGGCCCTCGGGCGCCTGGCTGAGCAGGCCGGTGCTGACCACCGTGGGACCGGCCGCGCCTGCCAGGCTGTAGGCCAGGGGCTGGTCGTGCGGCAGGGTGACCACGTCGCGGCGGCCGGGGACCGGGGTGGCCAGCAGGGCCAGGGCGTCGCGGTGGTTTCCGGTGCGGTGGCGGACCCGGCGGGCGTGCGGGATCACGATCAGCAGCAGGCGGCTGACCAGCAGGGTCACCAGGAGCACCGCGGTGGTGTGCAGGCCGGACTCGGGCGCGAACAGGCCAGCCGCACGCAACGCTGTCCAGCACCGGTGGACAGTCGCGGACCAGGCCGCGGTGGTGACCTCGGGGAACAGCAGCAGCGCGATCCCGGCGGGCAGGGCGAGCAGCAAGCCGGTGGCGGTGAGCACCCAGGCGGTCAGGGCCAGGGCCGGGGACAGCGTGCGGCGGGCCAGCCGGAGGGCCGGGGCGGCGTACCAGGCCAGCGCCAGGGCGGCGGTGATCAGCAGCAGGCCCGCGGTCACCGGGGCCTGCCGTCCTCGCCGAGCACATCGCGCAGGGCGGCGGATTCCTCGGCGGAGACCGACTGGGCGAAGTGCAGCAGGACGGCGGCGGAGTCCGGGGACTCGTCGAGCACCTCGCGCAGCAGGCGGGCGGTCCGTTGCGCGCGGGTGGCGGTGGCCAGGTACCGGAACGCGCGGCCGTGTTTTTCCCTGGTGAGCCAGCCCTTGCGGCACAGCTTGTCCAGCACGGTCTGCACCGTGGTGTAAGCCAGCTCCCGATGGGGTTTCAGCGACTCCAGCACATCACGGACGGCTACCGCGCCCTCGGCGGCCCACACCACGTCCATGATCGCCGATTCCAGTTCACCCAGCCCGTGCACCTGCGCATTCTGGCACGTCCAGACCACCTCCCTCGAACTCCTACGCTCGATAGTAGTGTGACGGCGTGGCTGTCAAACCCAACCGTCGACCCGTTCGGATGACTCTGCTGATCGCCGCCCTCGGCGCCACCTCGGTGGCCGTGCCGGGTGCGGCGGCGGCCGATCCACCGCCGCCGGCCAACGCCTCCGAGGCGCTGACCAAGCTCACCGAGCTGAACAAGGAGGCCGTGAAACTCACCGAGGAGTGGCACAACACCCGCGACGACCTGGACCGGCGCCGCAAGGACCAGGACAGCGCCAAGACCCAGCTCGACCAGGCCAACCGGGAGGCGGGCACCGCCCGGGACAGCATCAGCACCTACCGGGTCGAGGTGGACAAACTGGCCGCGGCCTCCTTCGACAATGTCAGCCTCAACCCGGTCGCCACCCTGATGACCAGCGGCTCGCCCCAGGACTTCCTGGACCGGATGTTGTTGCTGGACATCATCTCCAGCGAACGCAAGGACACTCTGGAGGGCTACCGCCGGGCCTTACAGCTGGCCGAGACCGCGCAGCGCCGGGCCGAGGAGGCCGGTCGCCGCGCGGGCGAGGCCGAAGTGCAGGCGAACCGGCTGCTCGGCGAACTGGACCAGCGCAAGACCGAGATGGACCGGCGGGTGGCCAGTGCCAAGGCCCAGCTGGACCGGCTCTCCGCCCGGGACCGCGGCGCCCTCACCGGCGGCGGCCAGACCAACTACACGGTCAACGACATCCCACAGGGCCTGGCCCAGCAGGCCATGCAGAAAGCGTTGGGCCGTCAGGGAAAGCCCTACGTCTGGGGCGCCACCGGACCGGACACCTTCGACTGCTCCGGCCTGCTGTTCTGGTCCTACCGCCAGCTCGGCGTCACGCTGCCCCGCTCCAGCCGGGACCAGGCCAGGGTCGGCACCGCGGTGACCAGGGACCAGTTGCGGCCGGGTGATTTTGTGGCCTTCTACCAACCGGTCGGTCACATCGGGATCTACGTGGGCGACGGAAAGATGGTGCACGCGCCGCAGGGCGGTGACACGGTGAAGGTCTCCGGCGTGATGTGGGGCGATCTGGTCGCCATGCGCCGCCTGGGCTGAGCCGTCCGCTGGGTGGCAGGCTGCTCGGAATCACCGCTACCCACCGGAGCCGCACTTGACCTTCGACACCGCCCCGCCACTCCATGCCGCGCTGGCCAGACGGCTGGTCGACACCCAGTTCCCGCGATGGGCCGGGCTACCGCTGGTTCCGCACGCACCGGCAGGCTCGGATCATGTGATCTACCGGCTGGGCGAGGAGCTGTCCGTTCGGCTGCCCCGCCATGCCGGTGCGATCCAGCAGGCGCGGAAGGAAGCCGAGTGGCTGCCCCGGCTCGCCCCGCAGCTGCCTCTTGCCGTACCCGAACTGGTGGGGGTGGGCGAAGCGGACTTCGGCTACCCGTGGCCGTGGGCGGTGTCGCGCTGGCTGGACGGCGAGGTGGCGACCGTCGAGGCCCTGTCCGGCTCACATGAGGCCGCCGGGGTGCTGGCCGGGTTCCTGACCGCACTCCACCGGTTCGACGCCGAACCGACCGAGGACCTCACCGGCCGGCCGCTGGCGGCGCGGGACCCGGCAACGCGTTCGGCCATCGCCAAGGTCGGCGCCGCGTTCGACAGCGCGGCGATGGCCGAACTGTGGGACGCGGCCCTCCTCGCCGACGAACAGGACTGTCCACCGGTCTGGTGCCACGGCGATTTCCACACCGGCAACCTGCTGACGACCGGTGGCCGCCTCAGCGCGGTCATCGACTTCGGTGAGTTCGGTGTGGGCGATCCGGCCTGCGACCTGATCATCGCCTTCACCCTCCTGTCGGCCGAGACGCGAGCCATCTTCCGCGCCGCGCTCGACGTGGACGACGCCACCTGGACTCGCGGTCGAGGCTGGGCCTTGGCCACCGGTTTGAACGCCTATGTCTCCTACGCCGCGGTCAACCCCCGCGTCGCCGCGCAGACCACCCGCCAGATCACCCAGGCCCTCACCGGCTGACCACCGCGGCGCGGGCCAGGCGCCGATCGTCAGCCACGAGTGCCGCCGCGGTCGTTCCGTTCGGCGAGCCGCCGGGCTTGCCCGTCATGCACATCGCTCACCCACTCCCACCCGGGCTTGGCCGAGGGGCCGACCCGAGGGTCACTGGGCACCTGGCCCGCACGCAAGGCGAGCACGTACGCCCGATCCTGCTCGATCCGAGCGTGCACCTGATCAGTTCCGCCGACTGACCCGTGGCCGGGGACGACGACCTCGACCTCGTCCGCCACGCCCGCCAGCAACCGCAGTGCGGCGAGGTAGTCCTCGATCGGGTCAGCGGTGTCGCCCAGGTCGAGCATGGGAACCAGGACATCGGAAAGCATGTCCCCGGCGACAAGAACCCCGCGGTCCTCAATCACCAGCGCCGCATGACCCGGTGCGTGCGCTTGATGCTCGATGATCCGGACCTGCGGGCCATCCCAGGGAATCCGCACTGTCCCGGCGGGCAGGGCGGTGATGAGGCCGTACAGGTCCAGCGGCACCCGCTCGGCGATGCCCGTCGATTCCAGATGGGCGGTGATCGCGGCCTTCGCACCGGGATCGGACAGCTCTTCCCGGACCGTGGCCGCGCAGCGGGGCGTGCCATACCGCGGGGCCGCGCCGAACCGGGCATGCCACAGCAGGTGATCCCAATCCGGATGCGTCGAGAAACCGGCCACCACGGGCTGGCCCAACTCGGCCAGATCGTTGGCGAGGCAGACCATTTCGTGGTCCTGCACCCCGGGATCGACGAGCAGCACGCCCGCATGGCCTTGCACCACAACGGCGTTGCTCTGCACGAACTCGCTCTCGTGCACCAGCACACCTTCCGCGACCTGCCTCAGCACGGGCCCGCCTCGCTTACGCCGCGACTGGTGTGCCGGTGCGTTGATCGCTGTTCGGTGTCGTTCATGTCGTCGCCTCCTGGATCCGCTGGTGCGTCGGCACCGATCCTGGTCCGGGACCACGCGGTGATCAACGCGGAGTTCCGCCATGATTGTTCGGCCATGCTGAATAATCCAGGCATGGAACGGCAGGACATCGAGGTGTTCCTTACCCTGGCCGAGGAACTGCACTTCGCCCGGACCGCGGAACCCCTGCGGCTGGCCCCCGCCTCGATCAGCCAGACGATCAAGAAGCTGGAGCGCCGGTTCGGTGCGCCGCTGTTCACCAGGACCACGCGGCGAGTGAGCACGGTGTCCGGGTTCCAGGAGATCCTGGCCGCCACCTTCCTGCGCCACACCGGCGAGCCAGTGATCGAGTAGCGCGGTGCCTGATCCAGGCAGGCGGGGGTACCGTGCCGCGGTGCCCATGATCGAACGCCTTCGGCTTGACCACGCCGCGGCGGTACTCGCGTTCGAGCGGGAGAACCGCGCGTACTTCGCGGCCGCGGTGCCCGACCGGGGCGATGACTACTTCGCGGGTTTCCCGCGGCGGCATCGCGCGCTGCTGGCGGAGCAGGCGGCCGGGGTGTGCCATTTCCACGTGGTGCTCGGCGACAACGGCGAGGTGCTGGGCCGGGTGAACCTGGTCGAGGTGGCCGATGGCGGTGCCGAGCTGGGGTTCCGGATCGCGGCGCGGGCCGCGGGCCAGGGCCTGGCCACTGCCGCGGTGCGCCAGCTGTGCGCGCTGGCGGCGCGGGACTACGGACTGGAGAGCCTGCGGGCCTCCGCGGCGGTCGACAACCTCGGCTCCCAGGCGGTGCTGCGCCGCACCGGGTTCGAGCCCACCGGGGAGCAAGTCCTGCTGGCCGGGCGCCCAGGGCTGCGCTACCTGCTGCGACTGGCCGATCCCGTGCCGATGGACGGGCGCTGAATCGACTGATCGGATCGGTTCGCCGCGGTCGGGCGCAGGCGGGCGCTGTCGACCAGAGTTGAGGTCGAAGGGAGGCCACATGATCTCGGCACTCAACCGGCTGGTCGATCTGGTCGAGCAGCACCTGGGCGCGGAGTTCGACCTCGACGGGCTGGCCAGGGAGCTGGGCACGACCGGCTATCACCTGCGCCGGATGTTCTCGTCCCTGGCGGGCATGCCGCTGTCGGAGTACGTGCGCCGGCGGCGCATGACCGTCGCCGCCGCCGACGTGATCCTGGGCGAGCACGATCTGCTCAGCATCGCCGTCCGGCACGGCTACGGCTCAACCGAGGCATTCGGCCGGGCATTCCGGGCGGTCCACGGCGCCGGTCCGAGTGACGTCCGCCGCGACGGCGGTCCCCTTCGCACCCAACCACAACTCAGGTTCCGCCTGACCGTCGAAGGAAACATCCCCATGGACACCCGCATCCTCGACCGCCCCGCGTTCCGGCTCCTCGGCCACGCCACCCGCGTCCCGCTCATCCACCACGGCGTCAACCCGCACATCCAGCAGCACATCACCGCACTGCCGCAAGCCGAACACCAGCGGCTCAAGACCCTCGGCAACACCGAACCCGATGGCCTGCTGCAGGTCTGCGACGACCTCGATCCCGACAACACCGAAGGCAGCGAACTGACCTACCTGCACGGGGTGGCCGTCTCCCCGGACACCCCGGCCCCCGACGACCTCGACGGCATCGAGGTGCCGGCGGGCCGGTGGGCGGTCTTCCGCACCACCGGCCCCTACCCGCAGACCCTGCAGACGACCTGGGCCGCGACCGCGACCGAGTGGTTCCCTGGCAACCCGTGGCGGCTGCGGCCAGGACCCTCGATCGTCACGATCCTGGACCGCGCGGACGATTTCAGCACCGCGACCTGCGAACTGTGGCTCCCGGTCGAACCAGGCTGACCGGCGCCGCGGCGCCGACGGCCGGTCAGGGCGGCCTGACCGTGTCGCTGGCGCTGCCCGCGGTCACAGCCGGCAGCTGATCTCCATGCCGTCCTCGACCGGGAAAGTCACGCTCTGGTAGCCGTTTCCCGGGTCGCGGACGTAGTCGAGGTAGGGCTGCAAATCAGCCAGGTCGACGTCGTCGGCCACCACCAGGGTGCCAGGGGCCAGTCGCGGTTCCAGGAGTTTCAGCACTGGCAGGCACAGGTTTTTCCAGCCGTCGAGCAGGACGAAGTCGACCGGAGTGTCCTCGGCGAGGGTCTCGCGGGCGTCGCCGAGCCGGATCGTGATCAGGTCGTCCAGGCCGGACTCGGTGAAGGTGCGGCGGGCGGCCTCGGCCTTGGCCGCGCTGAGTTCGGTGGTGATGACGTGGCCGGAGCCGTTGTCGCGGACCGCGGCGGCCAGGTAGAGGGTGGAAATCCCGAATGAGGTGCCGAATTCGACCACGGTGGTCGGCCGGATGGCCCGGATCAGGTTGTAGAGCAGCCTGCCGCCCTGGGCCGAGATCGGCATGAAGATCTCCGCCGCGGCATCGGCCTGCTCCTGCGGCGTCGCGGCGGCGAAGTCGGTGCGCCAGGACGGCGGGAGGCGGGTCTCGTCCTGGTCGGCCGAGGCGAACATGCGGGTCAGCGCGGCGCTGACCCTGGGGTCTTCGAGAGTGCTGGAATGCGTCATGCGAGCCAGAGTAGACGCAACGGTTCGTCTAGTCTAGGCGGTAAGGTCGTACCCTCAGCCGCGGAGGTGGCGATGAAATCGGACGACGTGGCGGCGCCGCGGCATCGCGGCAATCGGCACGGACGCAGTGAGCAGGCCCGGCTCGCGGTGTTGGAAGCCGCCGATGATCTGCTGGTGGAGAAGGGATTCGCCGGGGTCACCGTCGAGGCCATCGCCGCGAGCGCCGGGGTGGCCAAGCAGACCATCTACCGCTGGTGGAGCACGAAGACCGACATCCTGCTCGACGCCTTCCTGCAGGACGCGGCCGAAGACCTGGTCGTGCCGGATCACGGCGACCTCGGCCCCGACCTGCGGGACTACCTGCGGCGCCTGACCCACTTCCTGACCCGGTCGGACGCGGGCGCCGTGCTGCGCGCCCTGCTCGGACACGCCCAGCACGACCCCGGATTCGCCGCGGTGCTGCGGACCCGGTTCCTCGACGAGCAACACGACCGCGACCGGCTGGCGATCGAGCGGGCCGTGCACCGGGGACAGTTGCCCGCCGACCTGGACGTGGCGGCGGAGGTCGATCAGCTCGTCGGGCCGATCTACTACCGCGTGCTGGTCACCGGCAGCCCAGTCGACGAGCAGTTCACCGACCGGTTGGTAGGGACGTTTCTACGTCGCGTTGACGGAAGTTGACCGACTCTGCTAGCGAACCGGCGGCATGTTCCGTACCACTTGGGCCAACCGGTACGCCCACTTGGGCCAAACTGGCGTACCAGTTGGCCCAAATCGCCGGAAGATCGGCACGGCGGGGCGGAATCGCCAGCGGAGTCGTTGACCCCGCCCCGAGGGCGGGCTGCAGCCTGGCCGCATGACACACAACAAGCCGCAGTCATTGCGGCGAGCAGGGGCCACGGCGCTTACTGTCGCGCTGCTGGCCGGGGCCGCCCCCGAGGCCGCTGCCCGGCCGGATCGCCCGGAGCTGCAGCAGGCCGTTCAGGCGTTCGTCGACATCGGATTCGCCGGGATGCAGGCGCGCGTGCACGATCAGCGCGGCGAGTGGACGGGCAGCGCCGGGGTGCGCGAACTGGGTGAGACCGCGCGGCCGCCGACGGATGGCAGGTTCCGGATCGGCAGCAACACCAAGACCTTCGTCGCGACCATGGTGCTGCAGCTGGTGGCCGAGGGCCGGATCGGCCTGGACTCGCCTGCGGCCGGCCACCTGCCGCGGTTCGCCCTGGACCCGCGGATCACGGTGCGGATGTTGCTGGCGCACACCAGCGGGATCTTCAACCACACCGGCGAGGTCGACCCGGACGGGACGGTCGTGCCCGGACTGCCTTCAACCGGCCAGGACTGGGTGGACAACCGGTTCCGCGGCTACCAGCCGGACGAGCTGGTGCGGTTCGCGCTGGCCAGACCGGCGAGGTTCGCGCCGGGCACGGGCTGGAGCTACTCGAACACCAACTACGCGCTGGCCGCACTGCTGATCGAGCAGGTCACCGGCCGCTCCTACGCCGAGGAGTTGCAGCGGCGGATCCTGCGTCCACTCGGCCTGGACAGCACCGTGGCACCGGGCAAGTGGCCGGGCATCCCCGGGCCGCACGCGCACGGCTACTACCGCTACCAGCACGCGGGCCAAACACACACGGTCGATGTCACCCGCCAGAATCCGTCCCTGCTGTTCGCCTCGGGTGACCTGATCTCGACCACCCAGGACCTGCACACCTTCTTCGCCGCGCTGATGGGCGGCAGGCTGCTGCCCGCTCCGCTACTGGCCGAGATGCGCCGGACCTCGCCGCACAGCAACGGTTTCGGCCTCGGGGTGCGCGTGCAGGAGCTGGGCCCGGACTGCGGCGGCACCCTGTTCTTCCACAACGGCAGCACCATCGGCTACGGGGCGCTGATGTACAGCACGCCCGACGGCAGCCGGACCCTCACCGCCTCGGTGACCGGCGGGGACGCCGAGGTCGACCTGGCGAACGCGTTCCCGAAGGCGTTGGACCGGCTGCTCAAGGTGTTCTGCGGCGGGCAGGCGGGTTGACCTTGACCTTGGGGCAGGCCACACACTGACCCGCATGGCTCCCCCGACCGGCGTCACGATCGGCCAGGCCGCGGCCTTCACCGGGGTCACGGTGAAGACGTTGCGGCACTACCACCAGCACGGGCTGCTCGACGAACCACCTCGGGACAGCTCCGGCTACCGGCGGTACGGCTCGGCCGACCTGTTGCGGCTGGTCCAGGTCCGGATCCTGGCCACCGCCGGGGTGCCGCTGGCCGAGACCGGGCCGCTGCTCGACGCGGACGCCGAGCAGTTCACCGCCGCGGTCACCGACGTCGACCGGCGCCTCACCGAGCAGATCGCCGCCCTGACCGCCCGGCGCGACACCCTGCGCCGGCTCGCCGAGGGCGACCGGCTGCTGTTGCCCGACCGTGCGCTGGCGATCCTGGACCGGCTCACCGAGCTTGACTTCGATCCCGGCTACGTGGCCGGTCAGCGGGAGGCATTGGTGCTGGCCAGGGCGGTGGCGCCGGAGTTGTTCGACCTCTTCCTGACCCAGCTCGAACACCGGCTCGACGATCCCGGGTTCGTCCTGCTGACCAAGCGTGCCTGGGACGCGCGGACCTGGGATCCGGACGACCCGCGGATCGAGGAGCTGGCCGCCGCGCTGGCCGGCAACCTGCTGGCCGACCGCGAGCGCCTGGAGGTACCGGCGGGCGTCCAGTCCACGCCCGAGGCCGTCACCCGGTACGGGCTGATCAACAACCACGGCGAAGGTCAGCCGGTCTGGGTCCGGCTGAACGGGCTCGTCGAGGCCAGACTGCGGGCCGCGGGTGTGCCCGTCCCGCACCAGTGACGGCAGTTCAACGCCGCCGCCTACCGAACGGTCGGTAAACATGCAGAAGCGACCGGCGCACCCCTCGCGCCGGTCGCTTGCCTCGGGTCAGGACAGCTCCCGGATCTCCCAGCCCCAGTCGCTGATCGTCTCCCGCCCGTCGTGCTCGGCCAGCACGATCAGCTCCATCCCCAGTGGGTTCGGGTCGAAGTGGATCTCCACCCGGCTGCTGAAGTCCGGGCGGATCGCCGAGTGGTACTCCAGCACGTCGGCCTCGCCCTTGAGCAGCTGCTCGAACTGGGGTGTGCTGAGCCCGCGGGACACCTTGGCCACCGCCTTCTCACAGCTCTCGGCGTTCGCCCTGGCCTGGAACTTGGTCAGGGCGGCGCCGGAGAGCAGCCGGCAGGCCGTCGGGGAGTTGATCGCGACGGCGCGGAAGAACTCGTACACGGTGGCGCCGCTGGCCCGGAGATTGGCCGCGCAGCCCTTGAAGATCAGCACGATCACCCCGACGGTCACCATCCCGGCCGCGATCCGGGTCAGAACCCGCCGCACCGTCATGACTGGGCCGGTACCAGGACGACCACCTCGGACTCGTCGTGGGCCAGGTAGCGCACCCGGACCACCGCGCCCGGCTGGGCGTGCGCGACCATCTCCGGCGAGAGCGTCTTCTCCTGCACCAGGTCGAAGCTGCTGCCATCGGGCCTGCTCACCCGCATGCCCAGGGACACCACCGCGCGGTCGCCGCGGATCTCGCCGGTGGGGGCCATGGACAGCACCACCGCCCGGGTTTCCTGGCCCTGCTGGGCGATCTGCAGCTGCCGAGGGGTCACCAGGCCCTTGGCCAGCCGGATCTGGTCGAGCACCTGCTGGAGTTCGGCCGGGGGCGCGTCGGTGGCCAGCACGACCTTGTCGTTCCCTGGCAGGTAGCGCACCGGCAGCAGGCTGCCCGGCTGCACCGCGGGCATGTCGGTCAGGTCCACCATCTGCTTGGCCACGGCCCGGAAGGAGCGGCCGTCCTGGGTGTCCACATCCAGGGTGATCAGCAGCTGCGGCTGGTCGTTGACGGACAATCCGGTGCGGGACAACGAGACCACCGTGCCCATGCCGATCGGCGCACCCCGGTAGGCGGCCGGGATCTTCCCGCCGAAGCCGGAGTTCTCCAGTGCCTTGCTGACCCGGAACAGCATGGGGACCACGGTCACCGCGCAGATCGGGCCCGCGATGAAGCCGTTGAGCCAGGGCATCGGGCCCGCACCGGTGAGGCCCTCCCGGAGGTAGAGGAAGGTGGCGACCAGGCCGACCGCGGCGATGAGCCAGGCGAGGATCTTCATGTCCAGTCCTTTCAGAGCGAGGGGTTGCCGAAGAAATCGATGCTGCCGAGGTAGAACCAGTTGATGTGCCCGTCCAGGCCGACCGTGGCGACGCCGTCGCCGAGGACGCTGTCCGCACCGTCGGCGAAGAGCAGCGTGCGCTTGCCGGGGCTGGTCAGGGCGCGGATCGAGCTGGGGCCGATCGGGTGGGTCGCGACGATCTGGCCGGTCTGTACGGACACCACGCTCACCGCGTAGTTCCCGGAGTTGAGGTCGCGGAGGTGGTGCACCACCACCAGTCCGGCGGGTGTGCCTGCTGCCGGACTGGTGATGTTGTCCGGGAAGCCCTTGCCCTCGATCTCACCAGGCGGCGGGGTGAGCGGCAGGCTGCCCTTGTGGAAGACGGTCTCGCCGATCGGCGTGCCGCCGCTGTTCCCGGTGCGGCGGACCAGGCTCAGGCCGGGCACGTCCTCCCGCGGGATCAGCTCCACCTTCTCCCGCCCGGCGAGCACACCGTGGCTGGAACTGGCACCGCCAGTGCTGTCGGAGCCGGGACGCTGGGGGCTGAGCTTGCCCCGCCAGGCCCTGGCCAGCTCCGGCGGCGCCGGGGCCGCGACCACGGTGTCCAGTGGAATGGTGCGCAGGCCGCCGTCGGCGCTCATGGTCACGATCGAGGTGGACGCGGCGTCGTAGCCGTAGGCGGCGCTGGAGGTCACCGGGTTCGGCAGGCCCTGGATGTCGCCGTCGCGGGCCAGGATCTCGCCGCTGGCCAGGTCCAGGATCACCAGGCCGCCGTCGGTGGCCACATAGGCGTTACGGGCGCCCGCGGTGATCACCTTGGCCTGCCAGCTCGGCATGCTGGAGAGCTGCGTGTCCCACAGCCGCCGCCCGGTGTCCAGTTCGACGGCGAACAGCCGCACCTGGAAGGTGTCCTGGGTGATCATCTGGAACAGGCCCCGGCTGCCGCTGCGCCGGTAGGGCACCAGCGCGATCTCCTTCTCCGCCACCGTGGCGAACCCGACCCCCTTCTGCGGGGCGGCGCTCACGTACGGCGAGGCGAAGTAGGACATGCCGAAGACCATGAATCCGATGAACGAGAACAGGACCAGCACGAAGATCCCGCCGTTGCGCTTCCGTCGGCGGAGGCCGCGCTGCACCTCATAGGGTCCGGGCGCCGCCCACACGTACCCGGCCTGGCTGCTGTCCTTCATCGGGCTGCTCCTCTCGTCATGGGAGAAGCTTCGAGCCCGGGCTCCGGCTACCGATCACAACTTTGCCGCCATCGGCTGGACCGTCGCCGGCAACGCCTAGGCTGGCCGGTATGGGGATGGGGACGGTGACGACGGTGTCACGGGGGCAAGTGCTGGCTCAGGCCTGGCTGGAGCTGGGTCCGGCGGTGGCGCCGTTGAGCAACGGCCTGGGCCGTCCGCTGGCACGCACGGAGAAGCTGATCCTGGACCCGCTGGTGCTGCGGCCAACGCAGAATCCGCGCTTCGCCGGGGTCTCGGTGCGGGCCGAGCACGCCGAGGAGCTGCGCGCGGTGCTGGCCGCGGCCGGACCGGCGCTGGTGGCCACCGCGGGCTGGTTCACCCTGCTCAAGAAGGCGCGGCGGCGGGCCAAGATCACCGAGGGCAACCCGCAGGACCTGTACTTCCAGCGCTGCTACGAGCTGGCCACCGAGTACGGCGCCCCGGACACCCGGCCGGATGCCGACCGGATCGCCACCGGCACCATCGCCGAGATCCACGAACCCGGCGGACGGCTCACCGTCACCGAGTTGCGCGAGTTCGTCCGCACGCACGCCCCCGAGCTGACCGCGCTGCTCAGCCGGACCTGGCCCGCGCCCCGGCAACGCACCGCGCCCGCCGCCCGGCCCGCCGAGTTCCTGGCCACCAGCGCCGATGCCCCGGATGCCGCGCTGTTCGCGACGCTGGTGCGGGACCGCGCGGGCACGCACGAAGCGGCCGAGGTGGAGCGGCCGGGGGTGGCGCTGGGCTACGGGCTTACCGACCACGAGCGGCTGATCCCGCCCGCGCTGGGCAGCACCGCGTCCAAGAAACAGCTGCCCAAACCACTGGACCGCTCGATCCTGGAACGCCTCTTCGCCGCCTTCACCAGCGCCTACCACCGCGAGGCGATGGCCGGGGTGCCCGCGCTGGTACGACAGGAGATCCACCGCTGCGCGCAGCCCTGGCAGCTGGCCGAGGAGGTCAGCCGGGTGGTGCTGGTGCTGGGCAGGGACGCCACCGACGGCCTGGACGCCGACGGTCCGGCCGCCCCCGGCGCGGCCACCCGGCTGCGCGCCCGCTGGCAGCGCGAGGCGTACGTGCGACGGGTGCAACGGCTGCCCGCGGCCGAGGTGCCGGAACGCTCGCGCGCGGACGTTTTTGGGGTGCGCCAAGCCTATCTGCGCCGGTTGTGGGTGCGGTTGCATGGCCGGGAACTGCGTGCTGAGGAGGTCACCGCCGAGCAGGTGTGGGATCTGCTGGACGGGGTGCTGCGCTCGGTGATCATGGACCAGCGGGACCAGCTGCGCTCGGCGCTGACCAGGGCGGGGGCGGCATGACCCATCCCGAGCAGACCGCGCTGGTGGAGGCCGCGGGCGCACTGGTGTCCTGGGACCTGCTGGGCGCGCCGGATCCAGTCACCGAGGTGCACACGCCCGACCGCGCCGCCGCCTGGCTGTGGGAACTGGCCGAGCCTGCGGTGCTGGCCGCCGTGCACCGGCTGGCCTGCCTGAACTGGGCCCGATCCTGGTGGCCTGCCTCCAGTGTGGCCGGGGTGCCGCCGCTGCACCCGGCGTTGCTGGCCGCCGAGCACGCGCTGGCCACGCACGCGGTCAGCCACCTGCTCGACGACGAGCACGCCACCGACCGCGCACTGTCCGGATTGCTGCCACTCCCGCTGGAAGCCTTGTCCGCCAACGAAACCCTGCACGCCGAGGCACTCGCACTGGCCGAACGGCTGGCCGCGCTGGCCGAGAACTTCGGCGTCCAGGCGCCCGCACCGGCGGCCCTGACCCGGCGGGATGACTACGCGCTCGCCGCCAGTGGTGGCGGGACCCCGGATGGCCTGGTGGTGCAACGGGGTACGGCGCCGGTGGACTGGTCGCTGGTACCGGCGGGCGCGGTGGACGCGGTCGCCGAGGCGAGCTGGATCATCCTGCGCCGCAACGGGATCTCCGTGCTGGAAGCCGCCATCCCGCCCGGTCCCGTCGGCTTCCCGCCGCGACTGGCCGCGCGGTTCGGGCCGGTCGAACTGGACCTGGAACCCACGCCGACCGGTGCACTGACCGGCTCGATCCCGTTGCCCGCCACCGCGTTGCTGCTGCCCGCCGACCAGCGGGTGCTCACCGTGTACGCGCCGGAGTTCGCCGAACCCACTCCCCCGGATCCGGCCGCACCAGCCCGCCGCGCCGCACTGGTGGGATTTGCCCTGTCCCGACTGGATGATCCGGCCGCCACCCTCGCCGAACGCGCCGGGCGACTGCTGTGACCACTCCCGCCGGACCACGCTGGCAGAAGTGGAAGAAGCTACACAACAAGGGCGCGCTGCAGGCCGGCCGGGGCAACCTGGCGGCGGCGAACCGGTTGGTGCGCAAGGCATACGAGCTGACCCTGACCGCGCCCGATGATCCCGAGGCACTGGCCAGGCGGGCCCAGACACTGATCAACCTGGCCGGTCTCGCCGAGGGCCAGGAGGCGATCGACCTGGTCAACACCGCGATCGAGCTGACCCACGAGTGCGAGGCCCTGGTAGGCGATGAGTTCGGCACGGTGTCTTTGCGCGCCACCCTGTTCGCCGTGCGCGCGATGACCGTGCTCAACACCGGCGAATGGCAGGAACCCCTCGCCGACCTGCGGCGGTCGCTGGACCTGGAACCGGCCAACGACACCGCGCAGCCCGTGCTCGGCAACCTGCTCACCTGGCTGGTCCAGCTGGCCCACGCCCTGCGCCACCACGCCGATTTCGCCCAGGCCCGGCAGGTGCTCGACGCCGGACTCGAGGCCATCACCTGGTTCCCGCTCCCCCAGGAACAGGGCCAGGCCGCCTTCCTCAGCACCCGCGCCTCGGTGCTGGCCGCCGCCGGTGACTACGCCGAGGCCGCCGCCGACGCCGAGCAGGCCCTGACCCTGGCCGAGCGGTCCGCGCCGACGCTGATCCCGAACGTGCACCAGGCACTGGCCGATATCGCCGATGGCACCGGGGATCAGGTCACCGCCGTGGAACACCTGCACCTGGCCCGGGAGTTGTTCGCCGCGATCGGCGAGGGCGACGGCGAGGCGGTCGCGCTGAACAGCCTCGGCAGGCTCGCCCACCTGGCAGGCCGGGATGAGGAAGCCCTGACGCACTACACCGCGGCGGCGAAACTGGGCACCGATCCCTGGCACCGGGTGGCCAGCCAGTTCGGCCGCGCGGCCATCGCGGTCACCCAGTCCCGCCCTCGGGAGACGTTGCGGCTGCTGGCCGACGTGCCGGTGGACTCGCCGCGGATCCTCTCGGGGGTGTTGTCGGTGCGCGGCAACGCCTACGAGTCGCTGGCCGAGTTCGCCAAGGCCGATGAGTGCCTGGACCAGGCGCGGGCGCTCTGCGTGGACAACGGCATGTGGCACATGGCGCTGACCCTGGACTCCTGGCGCTCGGGCGCCCTGCACCGCCGCGCCGCGCACGGCGTGCCCACCGCCGAACTCATCGCCCCCGCGCTGGACCTGGCCCTGCCCGCCGCGCTGGCTGCCGAGGCCGCCCGCCGCCGTTTCCGCGCCGGTCCGATGCGGGAACGCTGGATCGCCCAGGCCGCCGCCCCGGCCACCAAGGCCGCCCTGGTCGCCATCGGCGCCACCCTGGACGAACACCTGATCGTGGCCTACCTGGACCACCTGGCGGCCGCGGTGTCGCTGCCCGGCCAGTCCGCCGAACCCGCGGAGATCGACCACTCCGCGCTGCTGTCCCTGCCCACCCCGCAAGATCTGGCCCTGGTCGCCGCGGGCGAGGGTGAGCCGCTGCCGGTGCCGGAACTGCTGCTGCCGCCCCGGGTCCGGGCGAATACCGCGGTGCCCTCGCCGCTGGATCCGTGGCTGGATTTGGCTGAGCAGCGCTACGGCATCCAGGTGCGTTCGGCGGAGGTGGTGCGCTCGTGGTGACCACCGTCCAGGTGACCTATGTCGACGCGGGTGAGCTGTACATCAGCTGGCGCTGGGAACACGATCCGGAGCACCCCAGGGCGCTGATCCTGCCCAGGGACCGGGTCGGCCCGCCGCTGGCCGAACTGGCCGCGGCGCTGCCCACCCCGCGTCCCGGCGAGTCCGCGCACCAGGCCCTGACCAGGGCGCTGGCCCACGGCGCGCTGACCGACCGGGACACCGAACGCGCGCTGTCCTGGCGGCTGACCGGCGTGCTCTTCCCGTCCCAGCTGGGGCAGGAGCTGCACGCGGCGCACGAGCGGGGCCCGCTGCACGTGCGCATCCAGCCGTCCCCGTCCACCGCTCAGGTGCCCTGGGAATCACTGCGGATGGAAGAGGAGGAACGCTTCGTGCACACCGCGAAGGTCTCCATCCTCACCCCGGCCACCGTGCGCAACGCCGTCGCCCGCCGGGTCTCCCCCGGCGCCGGCCCGGTGGCCGCGGTGGTGGACCCGCCCACCCCGCTCGGCCGGGTCCTCGGCCAGGTGCCGGAATCCCTTGCGGCACTGGAGGTTCTGGACCGCGACACGCTGCGCCCGGCGCTGGCCGAGGCGGGCCGGTTCCTCTACGTCGGCCACGTCACCACCGCCGCGCACGCCCTGGACGCCCGCCTGCACCTGGCCCAGGGTCCGCTCACCGCGGCCGACCTGCTCGGCTGGCGGATCCCCAACCGCACCGCCCTGATCGCCTGCGAGAGCGGCGGCGACCACCGCTACGCCGAACCCTCCGGCCTGGTCGCCGCGCTGGTGCACGGCGGGGCCGAGTACGTGACCGCCACCCGCTGGGTTCTGCCCACCGACGCAGGTCTGACCCGGCTGTTCCCCGGCTTCCAGCCGCCGGCCCAGGGCGTGCTGAGCGCGGCGGTGCTGGCCGTGCACGAGGCCCAGGAGCAGCCGGATCCCGTTGCGGCACTGAATGCCTGGCAACGCGCCCAGGCCGAGGGCTGGGATTCGACCGGGGCACCGGAGCTGACCCCGCTGGTGTGGGGGGCCTTCGGCGTCGCGCACGCACCCGCGCCGCCAGGAGCGCAGGCGGGACCTGCGAGAATGCCGATATGACTGGGGAACAGGGCACGGTTCGGGTGTGGCGGGTGCGGTGGTGGGTCCGCCTGCTGACAGTGGTGCTGCCGGTGGCGCTGGCGCCGTTCCTGCTGGTGCCCTCGCTGATGCCCAACCCGGACTGGCAGCAGCACGGCATGCCCGCCGAGGAATGGGTCTGGGTCGGGGTGTTCTACCTGGGTCTGGGGCTGGCGGCCTGGTCGGCGTTCCGCGCGCGGATCGAACTGGCCGACGGGCGGGTGCGGGTGGTCAATCCCTGGGGGACAAGGGAGTTCCCGGTCTCCGAGGTGGCCGAGGTGCGGGAGGGGGCGCGCGGGGTGGAGTTCGTGCTGACCTCGGACCGGGTGGTGGCCGCCTTCGCGGTGCAGTGCACGGCCGCCCACCGCGGTCCGGAACCCCGCTGGGTCGAGGTGGCCAGGGCGATCAGTCCCTGACCTTCTTGTTGAACCAGCCCATTGAGTTGGCCGCCACCGCGGCGCCGATCATGACCACGATGGGCAGGGTGCGGGCCAGGAAGGCACCCACGTCCAGGGAGATCATCAGCGCCAGGGTGCAGCCGCCCAGCGCCAGCAGCACGAGGGTGCCCAGGGCGAGCCGGGCTTTGGAGATGTTCGGGTCCATGGCCATGGCGCCCAGTCTCACCCAGGTGTGTCACCGCCGATGAGGTGATTTTTACCAGCAGTTCAGTGGTCGCCGGACTGCCGCTGCTGCCGGGCCAGGAAATGCGCGGTGTCCACAGTGGACGGATAAAGCCGCAGGTAGTGCTCGTGATACTCCGCGTACAGCCCGGCCCGCGCCGGATCCACGGACACCGTGTGCGCCAACGGGTTCCACCGCCCCGGGTCCACCTCCTCGCCCAGCGCGCCCGCCGCCAGCATCGCGTCGCCGAGGCAGGCGCCCATGGTGTGCCGGGGCACCTCCTGGGCATACCCGGTGACGTCGGTGACGATCTGGGTCCACAGCGAGCCCTGCGCACCACCGCCCACCGCGACCAGCCGCCGGGCCTGGCCACCGGCGGCGGCCAGTGCGGCCAGGTTGTGCCGGACGCCGTGCGCGACGCCCTCCAGCGCGGCCCGGTACAGCTCGGCGCGACCGTGCCGCAGGGTGAGTCCGGCGATGATCCCGCGCGCGTCCGGGTCGAAGATCGGGGTGCGCTCACCGGCGAAGTAGGGCAGCACCAGCAGTCCGTTGCTGCCCGCGGGCACCTGGGCTGCCTCTGTCAGCAGGGTGCCGAACTCGCCGCCGACCAGCCCGCGCAGCCAGTCGGTGATGGTGCCGGAGGTGGCCATCCCGGCCGCCAGGCTGTACGTGCCGGGGAACACGCCCCGGGTGGTCCACAGTTCCGGCGCGGGCGCGGGCTGCTCGGGCACCTGGACGAGGAACAGCGTGCTGCCGTACATGATCATGGTGTCGCCGGGGTCGCGGACGCCGACACTGGTGGCCTCGGCCCAGGCGTCCACCGTGCCCGCGGTGACCGGAATCCCTTGCGGCAGCCCGGTTTCGCGCGCCGCCTCGGCAGTGATCCCGCCCGCGATCTCGGTGGGCCACAACAACTCCGGCAGCGGCAGTCCGGGTGCGACCAGCTCGGCCCAGTCCCGGGCCCAGTCGGCGGCGTGCAGGTCGTAGAGCGGATCGCACTGGCTGGCCGAGTGGTGGTCCAGCACGAACCGGCCGGTGAGCCGGTGCACCAGGTAGGAACTGGCCATGAACCACAGTTCGGTGCGCCGGTGGATCTCCGGCTCCCGCTCGGCCACCCAGCGGATCTTGGGCCCGACGGCCTGGCTGGACAACGCGGTGCCGCCGCGGGCCAGGATCCGCTGCTCGCCCAGTTCGGCGTTGAGCGCGGCGATCTGTTCGGTGGCCCTGGTGTCCACGCCGTAGAGGATCGCCGGCCGCAGTGGGCGCCCGGCGCCGTCGGCCGGCAGGTAACAGGGCCCGATGCCGCTGACCGCGACCGCCGCCACCGGCTCGTCGGCCTGGCGGAGCAGTTCCCGGGTGAGCGCGATGAAATCGGCCCACCACACCGCGTCAGCGTCGTGCTCGAACCAGCCGGGGCGGGGCGTGGACAGGACGTGCGCCCGGCTCGCCCGCGCCAGCACCCGGCCATCCCGGCTGGTCAGCACACCTTTGGCACTCGACGTCCCGATATCGACGCCGAGCACGATTCCCGAAGCACCCACCGCGCCGGTCAGGACTCCCGGCTCAGGTCGACCCCGTGCTCCCCGGCCAGCCGTTTCAGGTTGGCCAGATCGGCCTCGTGCAGATCGGCGCGGTGCTCATCGCCGTCTGCCCGAGCGGCCTGGACGGCCGCCTCGGCCTGCGCCACTCGCTGGAGGATGTTCGCGGTGAACTCACTTGCCACGTCTGCTGCCCCTGACCTGCTCAGCCGTACCCGGAACCTGCGACTTCATCATGCCCCCGGCCGCCGACAATTTCACCAGCGGTCGTAGTGCAGCACCTCGGCCAACGGCTGGCGGGCGGCCCGGCGGAAGTCCGTGCCGACAGCGTAGGCGGTCGGGATCAGCGCTGCCTGGCGGATATCGGACGGCAGGCCGAGCAGCCCGGCGATCTCCGTCTCGTACTCCAGGTGCAACGTGGTCCAGGCACTGCCGAGGCCACGGGCCCGCGCGGCCAGCATGTAACTCCACGCCGCGGGCAGGATCGACCCCCACAGCCCCGCCTGGTTGCCCTCGGCCAGTGCGGGCGCGCGCAGGCACGGGATGACCAGCACCGGCACCTGCCCCATCTTCTCCCCGAGGTAGGCCACGCTGCTGCCCACCTTGGTCTGCACCTTGGCCCGGTCCGGGTCCTCGGCGAACAGCTTGCCCGCCGCCCCACCCGATTCCAGGTAGCTCGCCACCGCGCGGCGGTAGTACTCGCCGATCGCGGCCCGCTGCTCCGGATCGGTCACCACCACCCAGTGCCAGCCCTGCCGATTGCTGCCGGACGGCGCCTGCAACGCGATCTCCAGGCACTCCTCGATCAGTTCCCGCGGCACTGGTCGTTCCAGGTCAAGCCGCTTGCGCACCGAGCGGGTGGTGGTCAGCAACTCGTCGGGCGTGAGGTCCAGGATGGCCACGCGACCTGCCTTCAGCTCAGCGGAGCCGCTGCCCGGTTGGCCAACAGCGTGGCCACGGTATCGAGCACCGTTCGAGTGCGCGCGACCTGGTGCGCCCGGAACACCGCGGCCCCCGCGTACGCCGCGATGGCGGTGGCCGCCAGGGTCCCATCCACCCGCCCCGCCAACGGCACGCCCAGGGTCTCCCCGATGAAATCCTTGTTGGACAACGCCATCAACACCGGCCACCCGGTATCCACCAGCTCGTCCGCCCGGCGCAGCAGTTCCAGCCCATGCCAGGTGTTCTTCCCGAAGTCATGGGTAGGGTCGATCAAGATCCCCGCCCGCGGAACCCCTTGCCGCACCAGCGCTTCCGCCCGCGAGGTGGTCTCCGCGATCACCTCCCCCACAATGTCGGTGAACCGCACCCGAAACGGCCGATGCCGAGGCGTCAGCCCCCCAGTGTGCGAACACACAAACCCAGCCCCGAACTCCGCCGCCACCTCGACCAGAGCGGGATCGGCCACCGCCCAGGTGTCATTGACCAGATCAGCCCCCTCGGCACAGGCCACCCGCGCGACCTCAGCCCGCCAGGTGTCAATACTGATCACCACATCCGGAAAGGCCGCCCGCACCGCCACCAGAAACGGCACCGTCCGAGCAATCTCCTCCGCCACCCCCACCTCGGTGCCCGGCCCAGCCTTGACTCCACCGATATCAATGATGTCGGCCCCCTCGGCCACCGCTTTGGCCACCGAAGCCATCGCCGCCCCATCAGCGAAGTTGGCCCCCCCGTCATAAAACGAATCCGGCGTCCGATTGATGATCGCCATGATCATCGCGCCCTCGCGCCCCACCCACCGACCACGAAAGCTAAACTCCACCACCCCCCAGGTCTATCACACCCCCCACCCCCAGAGTGTTGGCCGTTATGGACGCCGAGTTGGCCGTTATGGACGGTGTGTTGGCCGTTGTCGTACGGCGGGTTGGCGGTTGTGGGACGACGGGCCGGAATCCCGGGCGCCGACGCCGGGCCGGGTGTGACAAGCCGAGCTTGTCCGGGACCCGAGCCCCATGACGGGGCAGGGGGTGAAACCCCCACGACGAGGGCCCTCGCGTGTTCTCCGTACGGCCTGGAGCATGCAGACCACACCCCGATGAGCGGCCCCTGCAACACAAACCGCCGCCCGGCCAACCCAACGCGACGGGGGCCGCTCATCGGGGTGTGGTTGGCTGGCGGAAGGCCGTACGGAGAACACGCGAGCCCTCGGAGCCACGCTGGAACCGGCCCCGGCAGCCCAAACCCCGCCCCGCAACCCGCTCATCCCGGGGTTTGATCTGCCCCACCCCTCCGGTGGTCTGCCCGGCCGGCGAGGCCATCCCTTTTTGATCTTCGGGTTGACAGTCAAGAGAAAAGATCAAGAGCTACAGGCGTCCTCGCCGGACGGGCAGGAATCAAAGGATGGGGGGAAGAACAAAGTCAAGAGCGAAGAGCAGTGCTCGTGGGCGGTTCCCCATCCCCGTCAGCCCTCCGATACCAAACCACATCCTGGGCAAGCGGCCCGTTGCGGTTGGGCGGGCACGCGGAAGCAGGTTGCAGGCCGCTTGCCCAGGATGCGGTGTGTCCTCTCCAGGCTGACGGGGATGGGGAACCGCTCGGGGAACGTTTGAAAAGCCACCCCCGCCGCCCGTCCCGGGCTTCGCCCGACCGCAGTGCCTACGGCGTACAACAACGGCCAACGTGCCGTACAACAACGGCCAACACACCGTCCACAACGGCCAACTCGGCGTCCGTAACGGCCAACTCGGTGTACGACAACGGCCAACACTCGGTACTTCACAATCCTTCGAGCGGCCATCACCCGGTCGGGTGATCACCCGGTGGAACCGGGATTCACCCGCTCACGCATGAACCCCTTGCCTACGGAAGCTGGTACAAACACCCCACCGAGTGCTGATCACCAAACGGAGGGCTCGCACAGTCATGACCGCGCCCGGTTCGAGCGCCGATCCCGTGGATCCGGCCTGCCACTCCTGTGGCCACGCCGCCACCGACCGCCTCACCGGTCTGCTCGACCGCTGGGGATGGGACGAGCGGGCGCCGGCCGAACTCGCCCAGGCCGCCGCGGCGCGGGATTCGTTGGCGTTGCTGGTCATCGACATTGATCGGTTCAAGCAGTTCAACGACCGGTTCGGGCACATCGCGGGTGACGCGGTGATCAAGGCTGTGGCGGACACCGTGCGGCGCTCCACCCGGGAGTCCGATGTGCTCGGCCGGTATGGCGGGCATGGTGGGGACGAGTTCCTGGTGTTGTTGCGCCAGACCGACGCGGCCGAGGCGCTGTCGGTGGCGCATCGGATCCGGACCGGGGTGCGGGAGATCGCGGTGGACGCGCCCAGCACCGATGGCGGGATCATCCGGCTGGACCGGGTGACCACCTCGATCGGGGTGTGTGCCAAGGTGCCGCGGCCCGAGGACGATCTGACCACCTACGTGGTGGCCGCGGACGCCGCGCTCCAGGTGGCCAAGCAGGCAGGCCGAGACCGGATCCGGCTGGCCGATGAGTCGCGCACGCCGTTGCCGGTGCCGCTGGGACGGCACCGGGCGGCCGCCCGGCCCGCCGCCCGGCGGTTCGTGCCGGTGCTGGTCGGACTGGGTTCCGCGCTGGCGGCCTTCGCCTACATCGTGGTCTTCGCCCCGCCCGGCGAGCGGGAGGAACCGGCGATGGCGGCCGCGCAGCTCGCGCCGATCGCCACCGCCGCGCCGGCCACCGAGACCACGATCATCGTGGTGACCACGGTGATCGCGCCGCCGCCCGCTCCCCCGCAGCGACCCGATCCCAAGCCCGCCACCGCGAAGAAGAAGCCCACCAGCAAACCCGCGCCGACCACCACCACCGAGCAGAAACCCCTCGTCGACGTCTGCCAGATCATGCGCCAGGTAGTCGGCCGGATCTGCTAGACAAGCCCCGCCATCGTGTTGGCCGTTGTCGTACGGTGTCTTGGCCGTTCCGGACGGCGAGTTGGCCCAACTGGTACGCCGGGTTGGCTGAAGTGGGCGTACCAGTTGGCCCAAGTGGTACCGGTTCGGCCAAGACAGGGTACGACAACGGCCAACACGCCGGTGAGTTACGGACGGGGGTGCTGGACCCCGGCCAGCAGCAACCGCGCCGCGACCAGCGTGCCGTCGGTCCGGACCTGCTGCGCGACCTGCGCGGCCCGCTCGGCGATCTCCGGCCGCAGCACGAATTCCAGCGCCCGCACCAGTGATTCCGCCGTGGGCGCCCCGGGCGCGTGCGCGAAGCCGATGCCGAGGGCCCGCACCCGCTCGGCAAGGTAGTGCTGGTCATACAGCTGGGGCACGATCACCTGTGGCGTGCCGGAGCGGGTGACCGCGGTGCTGGTGCCCGAACCGCCGTGGTGCACCACCGCCGCGACCCGTGGGAACAGCGCGTCGTAGTTGACCTCGCCGACGGAAAGACAATCCGGCGCGTCCTCGATCAGCTCCACATCGGCCCAGCCACGGGAGACGATCGCCCGCCGCCCCACCGCGCGCGCCGCCTTGAGCACCTCCTGACCCAGGTCACCGGGTGCGGGCATGCTGCCGAAGCCGAAGAACACCGGCGGCTCGCCCGCGTCCAGGAACTCCGTCACCTCCGGCGGCAGCGGGCGCTCGTCCGGCATGCTCCAGGCGCCGGTCTGCACCACGTCCAGCTCGGCGGGCAACTGCCAGGGCGCCAGGGTCGGGTCGGCGGCCAGCCAGGGCTGCTCGGTGAACATGTAACTCCGGACATCGGTGACCGGGGCCAGGCCGAGTTCCGCGCGGTGTGTGTTGAGCGCCTCGCCCCAGCCCGCGTTCAGGAATTCCGCGTTCCGCGCCCAGAGTTCGGCGAATTGCGCCGGATCCTCGGGTGGTTTCTGCCCGAGGCTGCCCAATGGGGCCGGTCCGTGGTGCGGGGAGGGCAGCGTGTTCGGGCAGAAGGTGACATAGACGTAGCGGATTCCCAGGTGCTCGGCCACCGAGGCGGCCGCGATCTGCAACGCCGACCAGGCCACGATCACATCGCAGCCCTTGGCCGCCTCGCCGACCGCGGCGAACTGATCGCGAACGGTCCCCGCCATCAGCTGCTTGCGCTGCTCGGGCGTTGGCGGGACCAGCGGCTTCCCCGGATCGGGCCGGGCGCGCTGGCGCAGCTCCGGCCCGACCGGGGTGAACGGGATCCCGAGCGAGCCGATCCACTCGCCGAAGTCCGGCGGCGCGACGATCCGCACCTCCTGCCCGAGTTCGCGCAATTTCAGCGCCAGTGCGACCACCGGTTGCACATCGCCGCGCGACCCGATTGTCGACAGCAGAACCCGCATGGCAAATCCCCTTGGTAATCGCGAACGCACGCCGGCCGGCGCACGAAGCGAAATTGTGGACCGCCACCGGGGCCTTGCCGCAAGCCCCCCACCCCGCTATAACTTGAAAGTGGAGCGCAGCCCGGTCAGTCCGTGAACTCCTTCCGGACCAGCGGCAGCACCTCGGTCCCGAGCAGTTCGATCGCCTTCATCACGTGCTCGTGCGGCACCCCGGACCAGTCCATCTGCATCGCGTACCGGTTCGCGCCGACCAGCTTGCCGACGCTGATGATCCGCTCCGCCACCTGCTCCGGACTGCCGGTGAACAGCGCGTTCGCGTTCTCGGTGTAGCCGTCGTAGTCGGCCCGGGTGGGCACCGCCCAGCCCCGCGCTTGTGCCCCGTACTTCATCGTCCGCAGCCAGTACGGGTAGAAGATCTCCTTGGCGTCCTGCGAGCGCGGCGCGATGAACCCGATCGCACCCATGGTCACGTGCAGATCCTCCGGCGCGTGCTCGGCGGCCGCCCCGGCCCGCCGGTACAGGTCCACCAGCGGCGCGAACCGTTCCGGCTGACCGCCGATCACCGCGTAGACCACGGGCAGCCCGAGCACGCCCGCGCGGATCGAGGACTCCGGGTTGCCACCGGTGCCAACGGAGATGCGCAGCCGCCTACCGTACGGTCGGGGCAGCACCCGCACGTTCTTCAGCCCGGTGCGGTGCTTCCCGGACCAGGTCAGCGGGTCCTCGCGGTCAATGCGCAGCAGCAGCGCCAGCTTCTCCTCGAACAACTCGTCGTAGTCGCCGAGGTCCGCGCCGAAGAGCGGGAAGGACTCGGTGAACGAGCCGCGGCCGGCCAGCAGTTCGGCACGGCCGTGACTGAGCTGGTCCAGCGTGGTGAACTGCTGGTAGACCCGGACCGGGTCCTCGGTGCTGAGCACGGTGACCGCGGAGCTGAGCGTGATGTGCTCGGTGACACTGGCCGCCGCGGCCAGCACGGTGGCCGGGTTGGAGATCGCGTACTGGTCCAGGTGGTGCTCACCCAGACCGTAGAAGGACAGGCCCAGCTCGTCCGCCAGCTTGATCCGCTCCAGCTGGTTGGCCAGGGCCCGGGCCACGGAGACCTGCTCGCCCGTCACCGGATCGGGGCTGCGGTCGCCGAAGCTGTAGATACCGAGTTCCATGGGCACTACAACGCCAGGTGCGCACGATCCGATACCCGGCGGACGGGGGCGAGGACATGAGCGAGACCACTGACGTGGTGGTGATCGGTTCGGGCGCGGCCGGACTGTCCGCGGCACTGGCCGCGGCGGTCGGCGGGGCCAGGGTGACCGTGCTGGAGGGCAGTCCGCACTGGGGCGGCACCACCGCGGTCTCCGGTGGTCAGGCGTGGGTGCCGGACAACCACCGGATGGCCGCGCTCGGCGTGTCCGACGACCGGGCGGAAGCGCTGACCTACCTGCTGGGCCGCACCGAGGGCCGGGAACCCGAGCTGGCCACCGCGTTCGTGGACGCCGCGCCGCGGATGGCCCGGTTCGTCGAGGCGCACAGCCCGATCGAGTTCACCGCGATGAGCACCCCGGACTCCTTCGCCGAGGCCCCCGGCGGCAAACCGGCCGGTCGCAACATCGAGGTGGCGCCGGTCGAACTGGGCGGGCTGGGCCGGGCCGACGACCTGTTCTGGCCCGCCGCCTTCCCGATGGTGCTGACGAATGAGGAGATCTCCGGGCTCGGCCTGATGACCGGCGGGCAGCTGCCCCAGGGCCTGATCGAGTACCGGATGACCACCGGCCAGGTCACCCTGGGCCAGGGCCTGATCGCCGGGCTGCTGCACGGCTGCCAGGCGGCTGGCGTCCAACTGCGGAAAGGCCAGCCGGTCACCGAGCTGACGCTGGAGCACGGGTGGGTGGACGGGGTGCGCACCCCGTCCGAGAGCATCCGCGCGGACGCGGTGATCCTGGCCTGCGGTGGTTTCGAGCACGATCACGACCTGGCCGAGGCGAAGTTGCACGGCCCGTTCCGGCACCCGGTCTCACCGCCGGTCAACCGGGGCTCCGGGATCCGGCTGGCGTACCAGGCCGGGGCGTCGTTCAGGCACCTGGGCGAGGCGTGGAGCTGGCCGGTACGGCAGGGCTCGACCTGGGCGGACGGCTCGCCACGGCCGGAACTGGTGCTGGCCGAACGGATGCTGCCGCACGTGCTCTGGGTCAACCAGGCCGGACGGCGGTTCGTCAACGAGTCCAGCCACAACGTGGCGCTGGCCTTCGCCGAGACCGATCCGGCCACCGGCCTGCCCGCCAACCTGCCCGCCTGGGCCATCGCCGACGCGCACTTCCGCGCCCGCTACCCCTTCGCCGGGGCCTACCCCGGCCAGCCGCTGCCCGCGCAGGTCCGCCAGGCCGACACCCTGCCCGAACTGGCCGACCAGCTCGGCATCCCGGCCGCCACCCTGACCGCGACCATCGCCGAGTTCAACACGCACGCGGCCCAGGGCACCGACCCGGAGTTCGATCGCGGCTCGTTCGCCTACGACCGCCACGGCGGCGACCCGAGCGCAGCGCACCCCAACCTCGGCCCACTCACCGAACCCCCGTTCCTGGCCATGCCGGTGCAGGCCGGACTGGTCGGCACCAAGGGCGGGCCAAGGGTGGACGCGCACGCCAGGGTGCTGTGCTGGGACGACTCGCCGATCAGAGGCCTCTACGCCGCGGGCAACGCGATGGCCGCCCCGATCGGCCCAGGCACGGTGTCCGCGGGCGCCACCATCGGCTCCGCGCTCACCTGGGGGTGGATAGCGGGCGCAACGACATCCGGTCTACATCGCACACCAGCCGAGCCCCGGTGAGATCGGTCGCGCACACCCCGAGGAAGCCGCGGGCGACCGGCAACGGCGGCCCGATCCCGGTCCAGCTCCCGCCGTCGGCGGAAGCGGTGAAACGCAGCTCGCCGTGCTGGATCAGGGCGCGCAGCCAGACCGGTCCGCTCGGCCAGGGCAGCGGGTCGGCAGGGGCGCCGAGCTGACCGTTGTCGCTGGTCAGGACGGCGAGGCAGCGGCCAAGGTGCTCGTGATGGGTGAGGTGCAGCCAGTGCCAGCGGGTGTGGTCGGTGTAGTGGATCAGTCCGGCCAGCTGCTGGAAATGCGTGGGCTGGGCGTCGAGCACGGCGGTGAACTCGCAGTCCTGGTGCTGGTGGCGGGCGAGCAGGCTGACCCGGTGCCGGCTGGCCGGGGACTCGTCCGCGCGCAGGCGCAGCCAGCCGGGACGTTCGCCAAGGGAGAGCCAGCCTGGGTCGGGCGGTCGGCGCACGGACTGCCAGCAGAAGGCGAGTTCGGTGGCGTCGAAGTCGTCGGCCAGGTGGGCCGGATCAGGTGCGGTGGGGTTGATCCGTGGCCGCTGTCCGCCGACCCGCGGCCACCCGTCCCCCGCCCACTCCACCGCCCGCACAACGGTTTCCGGCCCCAGCGCGCACCCGTCCGCCGGCCACGCCGTCAGCCACCACTCCCCCGCCCTGCCCTCGATCAGGCACCCCGCCCCGCCCCCGGCCACCAGCGCGCCGTGCGGATCCGGGTGGAACGGCCCGGTCAGGTGCGGCGACCTGGCCAGCGCGATCCCCTCGGCCACCAGGTAGTACCAGCCCGCCCGCCGGTGCAGCCGGGCTCCCCGGTCACCGCCGCGCACCGGGTGCGCCCGCCCGGTCAGCCGCCGCGCGCCGCGATCGAACTCCTGCGCCCAGGTCCCGCCGAAGGAGTCTCGGCCCGGCCGGTGGTCCCACTCCGCCCACAACAGGTACGACCGCCCCGCCTCGTGGTAGAGCGAGGGCTGGAAACCCTTGGCGTGCAACAACTCCGGCGGCGACCAGGGGCCGTGCGGCGAGGGGGCGCGCAGGTGGAAGATCAGCGAATCGGCGAAGCCGTGCCCGCCCGCGGAGAGCACCGTGCTGTACAGCAGGTGGTACACACCGTCCACATAGGACAGGGCAGGTCCGCGCAGGACACCGGATTCCGGTATCTCGAGTTGTTCCAGTGGATGCGGGAGTTGTTCCCAGCGCGCCAGGTCCGGGGAGCGGAACAGCAGCACGCCGGGATAGAAGCCGCCGGTGGCGATGGCGGCCAGGTACTCGCCGTCGGCCTGGATGATCGACGGGTGGTCGCGCTGATTCGTCGTCATGGGCGCTCCCCGTTCCCCCGTGTGGCGGGAGACGTTAGGTCGCGATACTTCGTGGGTCAATGACTACGGCTGGCCGGTGACCGTAAGTTCACTTTTCCCAGGTAGTTCGATGATGTGGCCATGTGTCCGCCGCCAACCGGGTGGCAGTCTCCGCCAGAATCACCGCGGGCGGACCGTCCTAAAAGGTCATTACCCCCGAGTAGGCGAAGACTTTACGCAGGTCAGCGGCATCGGCGGCCGGAGAGCGCCGGGTGTACGGCAGCCGGGAAGTCGCCGCGGCCACATCAAACATGCTGGCCACGCCTGCACTCCGCGCGAGGTTGCTGGCACCATGGCGTCCGTGTCGCGGCTGGTGAACGAACGCAGGTTGCGCCAGGAGTGCCGCCGGTTGCTCAGGGAGCTGGGCCTGCGGCCGCCACTGGACGTGCGGGAGCTGTGCCGCCGGGTCGGCGAACGCCGCGGGCGGCCGATTCACCTGATGCCGCACCGGTTTCCGGTGCCCGGCCCGTTCGGCGCGTGGACCGCGGGCGCCGAGGCCGACCACATCCACTTCCAGGCCGAGACCTCCGCCGCGCACCAGGATCACATCATCCTGCACGAGCTGAGCCACCTGCTGGCCGGGCACGAGCCCACGCCGGAGCGGGCGCTGTTCCGGCGCACCCACTACACCACCGCGGCCGAGTACGAGGCCGAGGCGCTGGCCACCATCATCCTGGAGTGGTCGGCGGTGGCCGGGCGGGTCAATCCCGGGCGCTCCAGCACACTGCCCGCGCGGCGGATCAGCCGCAGCCTCTCCGGTGAAGCGGTGGGCTGGTTGTGACCGCGGTCTACCCGATCGCCACCTACCTCACCCTCACCTGGGTGCTGTTCCTGCTCGCCCGCCGCCCGCACGACATCCGGTTGCGCGCCATCGTCGGCGTGGTCGCCTGCTGGGCGGTGGCCTACCCGTTCCAGGCGCTGGCCAACGACCACGTCACCTTCCTCGGGCTGCCACCGATGGCCTCCCGGTTCCTCCAGCACTCCCTGTTCCTGATCGCGGTGAACTTCCTGATCGTGTTCTTCCTGCACTCCGCGCTGGAGGAGGAGCTGGCCCGGCGGCGGGCCCGCTGGTGCGCGGTGCCACTGGGTGTGGCCGTGACGGTGCTGCTGGTGACCGCGGCGCTCACTCCGCCGTCAGCCGACACCAACGACCAGTCGGTGACCAGCATCGCGGTGTTCTTCCTGACCTCCAACCTCTACGTGGTGTTCGGCTTCACGCTGTCCTGCGTCTGGACCCTGCGGCACGCCCGCGGCGCCGAACCCCGGCTGGCCCGCGGGCTGCGGCTGGCCGCGGTCGGCCTGGCCGGGATCGTGGCCGCCGACCTGGTGTTCCTGCCGACCGTGCTGATCCGCTGGGCCGGCGGGTTCGCGCCGCGCTGGTTCGTCGACATCGGGATCACGCTGGTACTGCTGGGGATCGTGCTGTTCCTGGCCGGGGTGTGCTATCCGGCCGCCGGCATGCGGGTGGCCGGGCTGGGCGTGTGGTGGCAACACCTGCTGCTGTACCGGCGGCTCTATCCACTGTGGACGATCCTGCACGAGCGGTTCCCACAGGACACGCTGGAGTCCTTGCCCGCCAACACCCTGCGCGAGCTGTACGGGTTACGCGGGGTGCACCGCCGCTACTACCGGCGGGTGATCGAATGCCGGGACGGGCTGGTGCGGATCAGCCCGTACCTGGGCTGCTCGCGCCGGGCCGGCCTGCCGCTGGCCGAACAGCTGCGCGCCGCGCTGCGGGCACACGCGGCAGGCATCCCGGCCGCGGTGCACGCGGTGCCGGTGGCGATCCCGCGGGCCGAGGGCCTGGAAGCCGATGTGCGCGAACTGGTCGCGCTGTCCGACGCGCTGCGGAGCGCGCCGCGCTGACCGGGTGGGCTCAGTAGTCGTCGTCCTCGCCGGAGAACTGCTCCTCCAGCTCGTCCGCGGTGGCCGCGAGCAGGCTCAGCGGTTCGGTGAACTCGTTGAGGTCCAGGTTCTCCAGCGGCAGCGTATGCCGCAGCACCACGTGCTCACCCATGATCACCACGCCCCCGGCCACCGTGTTGTGCCCGACCTCGACCAGCAGCGCGTGCAGGTCGACCCGCCCGGCCCGGCCGCACGGCGAGGCGATCTGCACCCACTCGTGCTTGCCGTCAAGTACCTCCCGGCCCAGCAACACGGTCTGGCTGCGGTCGTCCTCGAACCGCACCAGCAGCCGCAGTTCGTCCGGCTGCTGATCGACCACCTTGTAGGCCGACCGGACGTAGCTGACCAGCTCGTCCCAGGTTGCCACGATGCCCCTCCCCGATGACCGGAACAACTCCGCGCCGAAGCCTAGTGGCAGCCGATCTATTCCCGGCGTTCCACAGTGCGAGATCACGCCACCGGGTCAACCCGGGTCCCGATACTGATCACATGACCGAGCTGTCCGCGCACGAGGTGCTCACCACCACCCGCACCGTCCGCCGCCGCCTCGACCTGGACCGCCCGGTTGACCCAGACCTCATCCGCCAGGCCCTGACCACCGCGCTGCAGGCCCCCAGCAGCTCGAACGCCCAGCGCTGGCACTTCCTGGTGATCACCGACGCCGACCGGCGAGCGGCCATCGGCGAGTACTACCGGCGCGCGGCCGAGGAGTATTTCGAGACCGCGGAGTCCGCGGGCAACCAGCCACACGAGGATCCCGCCCGCCAGCGCACCCAGCAGCGGGTCCGGGCCAGTTCCGCGCACCTGGCCCAGCACATGGGCCGGGTACCGGTGCTGGTCATCCCGGCCGTCGAGACCCCGGACGTCACCGAGTTGCCCGCGGGCAACCAGTCCGGCCTGTGGGGCACCATCCTGCCCGCCGCCTGGAGTTACATGCTCGCCGCCCGCAACCTGGGCCTGGCCGCCGCCTGGACCACCCTGCACCTGAAGTACGAACGCGAGGTAGCCGACCTGCTCGGCCTGCCACCGACCGTGCACCAGGCCGCCCTGATCCCCACCGCCCACTACACCGGCGACGGTTTCAAACCAGCCGCCCGCCAGCCGCTGGATGAGGTCCTGCACCTCAACCGGTGGTGACAACGGCTGGGTCATGATGGAGGCATGCGCACCTTCGTCGACATCTCCGTCCCCCTGATGAGCGGCATCGCCTCCGACCCGCCCGGCTTCACCCCGGAGATCACCTACCTGGACCACCAGGACACCGCGGCCGACGTCGTCTCCTTCTTCCCCGGCGCGAAGAAGGAGGACCTCCCGGACGGCGAGGGCTGGGCGCTCGAATGGGTGCGGATGACCACGCACTGCGGCACCCACCTGGACGCGCCCTACCACTATGCGTCCACAATGGACGGTGGCCAGCGCGCCATCACTATTGACGAGGTGCCGCTGGAGTGGTGCCTGCAACCCGGGGTGAAACTGGACTTCCGGCACCTGCCGGACGGGTACGTGGTGACCCCCGCGGACATCGACGCGGAACTGGCCCGGATCGGGCATACGTTGAGCCCGTTGGAGATCGTGGTGGTCAACACGAGCGCGGGCACCCGGTATGGGCAGCCGGACTATGTGTCGAAGGGGTGTGGGGTCGGGCGGGCGGCGACGCTGCACCTGCTGGAGCAGGGGGTGCGGCTGACGGGGACGGACGCGTGGAGCTGGGATGCGCCGTTCGTGCATACGGCGCAACGGTATGCGGCGGAGGGGGACCCGTCGGTGATCTGGGAGGGTCACAAGGCGGGACGCGACATCGGCTACTGCCACATCGAGAAGCTCCACAACCTGGAAGCCTTGCCCGCCACCGGTTTCCAGGTCTCCTGCTTCCCACACAAGGTCCACCGCGGGTCAGCAGGCTGGACCCGAGCAGTAGCCATCATCGACACCCCAGAGCCATAACCCAGAACACCCCAAACCCGAGTGTTGGCCGTTGTGGTACGCCGAGTTGGCCGTTGTGGACGCCGAGTTGGCCGTTGTGGACGCCGAGTTGGCCCAACTCGTACGCCAAGTTGGCCGTTGTGGGACGGGGCGGGCGGGGCGGAGGGGTGAAACCCCCACGACGAGGGCCCTCGCGTGTTCTCCGTACGGCCTGGAGCATGCAGACCACACCTCACCGAGCGGCCCCCGCAACACAAACCGCCGCCCGGCCAGCCCAACGCGACGGGGGCCGCTCGGTGAGGTGTGGTTGGCTGGCGGAAGGCCGTACGGAGAACACGCGAGCCCTCGGAGCCACGCTGGATCAGGCCCCGGCAGCCCAAACCCCGCCCCGCAACCTGCTCATCCCGGGGTTTGATCTGCCTCCCCCCTCCGGTGGTCTGCCCGGCCGGCGAGGCCATCCCTTTTTGATCTTCGGGTTTTGATCTAAACCAAAATCAAGATCAAGATCGTCCTCGCCGGACGGGCAGAAATCAAAGGATGGGGGAAAGAACAAGAGCAAAGACGAAGAGCAAGAGCAGTGCTCGTGTGCGGTTCCCCGCCCCCGCCCCCCGCCCCGGGCTTCGCCCAACCGCAACGGCGTCGTCAGCGCAAAATGTCCAGGAGCGCCTGCAAGGTTCGGCGCCAGGCGTGCGGGGCCGGGGTGGCGAAGCCGAGGACCAGAGCCGCGGCGGAGTCAGCGCTCTGGCTGTGCCAATACCCGAACGCGTGCATTCCTTGCAGGAGTAGCCCATCGGCGCGGGCCTTGGCGACGAGACGAGTCTCCTGCTCGACCGAGTCCAGCGGAAGCAGGGTTTGCAGCCCGGCTGGGATTCCGTGCACCGCGGCCCCGGTGGCATCCTCGATCGCGGTGACCAGTTCCGTGCGCCGGCGCCGGTAGGACTGGCGGGCGCGGCGGATGTGGCGGTCGTAGTCGCCGTGGGTGATCAGGTCGGCCAGGGCCATCTGGTCCAGTGATGGGACGGTGGCGCCCAGGGCGAAGAGCTTGGTGTGGACCGGGTTTCGCAGGGCGGGTGGGAGGACGAGCCAGCCGATGCGGACGCCAGGGGCCATGGTTTTGCTGGTGCTGCCTGCGAAGATCACTCGATCGGGGGCCAGGGCTTGCAGGGCGCCTACGGGGCGTTGGTCGTAGCGGAATTCGCCGTCGTAGTCGTCCTCGATGACATAGCCGTCCACCCGGGTCGCCCAGTCCACAAAGGACTTTCGGCGGGATGGGGACAGCAGGTACCCCATGGGGAACTGGTGGTTGGGGGTGAGCAGGGCGGCTCGGGCCCCGGTGGGCAGGTCGGCGGGGTTGGCGCCGTGGGTGTCTACGGTGAGGGGGGTGGTGGTGAGGCCTGCGGCGGTCAGCCAGTCGCGGTGCAGAGGCAGGCTGGGGTTTTCGGTGGCGATGGTGGTGATGTCCTGGTCGTGCAGGACTCGGGCCAGGACGGCCAGGGCGTGGCTGAAGCCGCAGGTGATCACTACCGAATCGGGATCGGCTTGTACGCCTCGGGTGCGGGCTACGTAGTCGGCCACCGCGGCGCGCAGGGCGGGGAGGCCGGCCGGGTTGGCGTAGTCGAAGTCCAGGCGGCCCGCGGTGGACAGGACCCGGCGGATGCTCGCGGTCCAGGCCGTGCGGGGGAAGGTGCTGATGTCGGGGCGGCCGGGGCGTAGGTCCAAAGTGGACTGTGGAGGCGGCGGTGCGGTGGAGGGCTGGACGCCGGTGGCGGGGGCTACCCGGGTGCTGGAGCCCGCGCTGCCGATCAGCCAGCCTTCGGCGATGAGCTGGGTGTAGACCTGGACCACGGTGCCGCGGGCCAATCCCAGGTCAGCGGCCAGGCGGCGGGTGCCGGGCAGGCGGGCGCCGGGGGCGAGGCGGCCGGTGCGGACCGCCTCGCGTAGCGCCTCCTCCAGGGACCGGCCCACGCCGCCTGGGGTGCGGCGGAGGCCGGCCAGGTGCAGGTCCAGGCCTGGGTCACGCATGTGGGAGTGTGGCGTGACTGGGCACGGCCAGCCGGTTGAAGGCGTTGATCACCACGATCATCCACATCACCGCCTTGTACTGGTCGGGGGTGAGCAGTTCGGTGGCGCGCTGGTACAGCTCGTCGGGGACGTCGCGGGTTTCGGCCAGCCGGGTGACCTCTTCGGTCAGTTCCAGGGCGACGCGTTCCTGGTCGGTGTAGAGCTGGGTTTCCCGCCAGGCGTTGAGCAGGAAGATCCGGCGCTCGGTCTCGCCCGCTTTGCGGGTTTCCTTGGTGTGCATGTCAATGCAGAACGCGCAGCCGTTCATCTGGGAGGCGCGGATCTTGACCAGTTCGAGCAGCTTGGGGTCCAGGCCCGCCGCGCGGCCCGCTTCGGCCACCTGGGTGTTGATGTCGATCAGGGCCTTGTAGGCGCTGGGGATACCGGGGCTGAGTTGGATTCGCTGGGTCACACCGGCAACGTTAGGCGTGGTACAGCCGGTCCGCTGTACCGCTTGGGGGGTGGTTCCGTGTACCGGTTGGGTGGTCCGCGGGGTCAGTCCTGGGCGCGCAGGAAACCGTCGATGAGGGTGTTCACCGTTTCGGGGACTTCCAGGGCGGCCAGGTGCGCGGCGTTGTCCAGCACCACGAAGCGGGCGCCGGGGATGGCGTCGGCCATCGCCCTGGTCTCGGCCACCGGGAAGGTCTGGTCCTGCACGCCCGCGACCACCAGCACCGGGGTGCGGATGAGGCCGAACAGGCCGCGCTGGTCCGGTCGGCGCGGCACCACGCTGGTCACCGCCCAGGTCACCGAATGCACGTTGATCCGCCTCAGCGCGGCCCGGATGGCGGCGACCGCGTGCGGGCGGCTGCGCAGCGAGGTCGGGCCGAGGAAGGCGTTGAGCACCGAGGGCACCAGGGGTGCGCGGACGCCGCCGAGCAGCCGGGCCACCCTGGTGAGCAAGCCGTACTCGATCCGCTGGCGGCGGCCTGCCGGGGAGGCGGTGCAGTTCATCAGCACCGCGGCCCCGATCCGGTCCGGGTACCTGGCGGCGAAGGTGCCGCCGATCATGCCGCCCCAGGAGTTGCCCACGAAGTCGGCCCGGTCCAGGCCGAGGTGGTCCAGGATCTGCCGCACGCAGGTGGCGCACTCCTCGAAGGTAAACTCCTGGCCCAGCGGCTCGCTGCCGCCGTGCCCCGGCGGGTCCACCAGCAGCACCTGCCGCGTCCCGGCGAAATACTCGGCCTGGGCTGTCCACAGTGCACTGTCCATCAGCAGACTGGGCCAGAACAGCAACGGGGGCCCGGCACCGGCCCGGCGCACCCGCAGGCGGCCGAGCACGGTGGGCACGTGGACGTCCTGGAGTTCCATGGGGGCCTCCCGTCACCGAGGTGCGAAGAGACTACCCGTCAGCGCACCACGCGGTACTTCAAGTGCGTGACCGCGCTGCCCTGCACGGTGGAGATCGGCCCCTCCAGGGTCACCGGCGAGCTGGCCAGCGAGGCGAAGTAGGGCACGCCGCCGCCTAGCACCACCGGCACCAGGTCGATCCACACCTCGTCCACCAGTCCGGCGTCCAGGGCCTGGCCGCCGGTGATGCCAGCGGCGACGCCGACCTGCCGGTCCCCCGCGATCTCCTTGGCCTTGGCCACCGCGGCCTCGATGCCCTCGGTGACGAAGACGAAGTTCTCGCCGTCCTGGTCCCAGCCGTCCGGGACGCTGTGCGTGAGCACCACGGTGCGCACGCCGAGGGGGTGCTCACCGCCCCAGCCGTTGGTCAGGTCGAACAGCCTGCGGCCCACCAGCAGCGCGCCGGTGTCGCTCAGAATGCCCTGGAAGTACGCGGCGCTGGTCTCGGTGAGCTTGAAGGTCAGCGTGGGATGCCTGGTCTCGACCACGACGTCACCGTTCTCGTACCACTGGAACAGCTTGTCGAAGCCGCTCTCGCCGGGCCCGGAGACGTACCCGTCCAGCGACATGCTCGCGCCGACATACACCTTGGCCATGGTCCCGCTCCTCTGTTGCTGTTGCGGTTGTCATGAGGTCTGACCCGGGCCGCGGGCGGAACTCATCGGTCCCTCGGCAGCCATTCCGCGCGGGAGGAGCCGCGGGGCACCAAGCACGGTTTCGCCGTCGCCTTCCAGATCGGGTCAGTGGTGACTACAAAACCTGTAATGCGGCACTACTGGTTTCGCTAGTGCTCTGGACTGGCGACTCCCCATAGCCTCGAAGAATGCCGCCAGCAGCAACCGGAAATATCCGGACAATTGCGAAAGAGGTCATCAAAATTGGCGTACTCGGCTGCGCCGATATCGCCTCCCGCCGAATTCTGCCGACCGTCGCGCGCAACCCGGAACTGCGACTGACCGCCGTGGCCAGCCGGGATCCCGGCAAGGCCGCGGCACTGTCCACCAGGTTCGGGGCCGACCCGGTCACCGGCTACGAACAGCTGCTGACCCGCCCGGACGTGGACGCGGTCTACCTGCCACTACCCGCCGCCCTGCACACCGAATGGATCACCCGCGCACTCCTGGCCGGCAAGCACGTGCTGGCCGAGAAACCACTCTCCACCTCCGCCCAGGACAGCCGGGCACTGCTCGCGCTCGCGCAACGACAGGGCCTGGTGCTGATGGAGAACTACATGTTCCCCTGGCACGGCCAGCACCAGAGGGTGCGCGAACTGGTCAGGGACGGCGCGATCGGCGAACCGAGGGCCTTCGAGGCCACCTTCGCCATTCCGGCCCGCCCGGCAGGCGATATCCGGCACCAGCCCGCGCTCGGCGGTGGCGCGCTGCTGGACACCGCCGGTTACCCGGTGCAGGCCGCGCAGCTGCTGCTCGGCGGCGAACTGCGGGTGCTGGGCGCGACCCGGTGGTCGGACCCGGAGCTGGGCGTGGACCTGGGTGGCACCGCGCTGCTGGCCGATCCGGCCGGGGTCAGCGCCCAGCTCACCTTCGGCCTCGGCCACGCCTACACCTCCCGCTACTCCTTCCTGGGCAGCGCCGGCCGGCTGTCCCTGGAACACGTCTTCACCCCGCCCGCCACCCACCGCCCGGTCCTGCACCTGCACCGCCAGGACCACCGGGAAGAACTGACCCTGGCCGCCGATGACCAGTACGCCAACGCCATCGCCGCCTTCGCCGGGGCCGTGCTCGGCCGGGCGGACGCGAACACCGCGACCACCCTGCGGCAGGCCGAACTGATCGACGAGATCCGGCTGTGCCAGGCCGGGAACCCACCAGGAGGCCAGCTGTGACCAGCTCCGCGAAACGCCACATCCTCGACCTGGTGGCCGGCTACCACCACGACCAGCCCGGCCGCGAGTTCCAGCCGGGCGTGACCCCGCTACTGGCCTCCGGCGCGGTGCTCACCGCGGCGGACCGGGTGGCGCTGGTGGAGGCGGCCCTGGACCTGCGCATCGCCGCCGGGGCCAGCTCGCGCAAGTTCGAGCGCGACTTCGCCCGCTATTTCGGGCTGCGCAAGGCACATCTGACCAACTCCGGCTCCTCGGCCAACCTGCTCGCGCTCTCCGCGCTGACCTCACCGCAGCTCGAAGATCATCGGCTGCGGCCAGGCGATGAGGTGATCACGGTGGCCGCGGGTTTCCCGACCACGGTCAACCCAATCCTGCAGAACCGCCTGACACCGGTGTTCGTCGACATCGAGCTGGGCACCTACAACACCACCCCGGAGCGGGTGGCCGCCGCGATCGGCCCGCGCACCAGGGCGATCATGATGGCGCACTCGCTCGGAAACCCGTTCGCCGCAACGGAGATCGCCGAACTCGCCGAGCAGCACGGCCTGTTCCTGATCGAGGACAACTGCGACGCGGTCGGCTCCACCTACCAGGGCAGGCTGACCGGCGGCTTCGGCGATCTGGCCACGGTCAGCTTCTACCCGGCGCACCACATCACCATGGGCGAGGGCGGGTGCGTGCTCACCGACAACCTCGCGCTGGCCCGGCTGGTCGAGTCGATGCGGGACTGGGGCCGGGACTGCTGGTGCGAACCGGGTGAGGACGACCGCTGCTTCAAGCGGTTCGACCAGCAACTGGGCACGCTGCCGCAGGGCTACGACCACAAGTACATCTTCAGCCACATCGGCTACAACCTGAAGTCCACCGACCTGCAGGCCGCCCTTGGCCTGACCCAACTGGCCAGGGTCGAGGAGTTCGGTGCGGCGCGGCGGCGGAACTGGCGCAGGCTGCGCGAACACCTCGACGGCGTGCCCGGCCTGCTGCTGCCCGAACCGACCCCCGGCTCGGACCCCAGCTGGTTCGGTTTCGTGCTGACCGTGCTGCCCACCGCGGCCTACACCCGCAAGGACCTGATCGCCTTCCTGGAGGCCCGCAACATCGCCACCCGGCGGTTCTTCGGCGGCAACCTGACCCGGCACCCGGCCTACGACGGCGCCGAGTACCGGGTGGCCGGCGAGCTGACCAACAGCGACGTGGTCACCGCGGACACCTTCTGGGTCGGCGTTTTTCCCGGTCTGACCGAGGAGATGATCGATTACATCGGTGCGTCCATCACCGAGTTCGCGCTCCGGCACGCCGGTGTCCGGCTGGCCCGCTGAGCGCGGAAGGCGCTGCTGAGGAGGGCGAATGCTGTTCCACCACACCGAGTTGCCCGGGGCACTGGTCATCACCCCTGAGCCGATCGCGGACGAGCGCGGCAGCTTCTTCGAGAACCTGCGCACCGAGGAACTGGCCAAGGAGACCGGCAGGCCGTTCAGCCCGCAACAGATCAACTACTCGGTGTCCCGGCGGAACACCCTGCGTGGCCTGCACGGCGTGCGCAACCCACCTGGCCAGGCCAAATACGTCACCTGTGTGCGGGGTGCGCTGCGGGACATCATGGTCGACCTGCGGCTGGGCTCGCCCGCCTACGGCAAGTACGTGGTCACCGAGCTGACCGCGGCCGAGGGCACCGCGCTCTACATCCCGGAGGGCTTCGGCCACGGCTTCCTCAGCCTCGCCGAGGACACCTGCATCAGCTACGTGCTCGGCACCGCGCACGTGCCCGGCACCCAGATCGACATCAACCCGCTGGACCCGGAACTGGACCTGCCCTGGGGATTCGACAGCTTCCCGCTGATCTCGGCCAAGGACGCCGCCGCACCCAGCCTGGCGCAGGTACGGGACCAGGGCCTCCTCCTCCAGTTCCCGGGCTGAGCAGATCACCGAAAGTCCCGTGCCCGGCGTCGAGTTGGCCAAAGTGGTACGCCCAGATGGGCCAACTAGGCGTACCACTTTGGCCAACTCGGCCTTATGGCGGCTGGCATCGGAGCTTTACAACGTTGCAGAATGGGGGTTCAAACTGGGGTTTCTGAGGGGGAACAACGCATGTCAGGCGTTTCCTTGGCGCGCGCGGCCACTGTCGCGGCACTCATCGGCACCGTTGTCGGCACCGGACTCGCGGCACCCGCTTCGGCGGCGCCGAACCCGGTTTGCACCTGGCAGGCGCAGGCGGTCGCCGCGCCCGCCGGGCTTGATCCGCAGTACGCCAGCGTCACCGGGGCGGACGGGCTGGGCGGCTACTCCGGCTACTACGCCCCCAACAGCGGCGACATCACCCTGCTGCGCTGGACCGGCGGGGTCCCGGCGAGGCTGGCCCCGCCCGCCGGGGTGAACTGGGTGTTCCCCAGGGGCGAGAACCGGTCCGGGACCATCCTGGTGGACGGGATGAACACCGCGACCGGGGCGAAGCAGGTGTTCACGCTGTCCCGGTCCGGGTCCTACCACTCGCTGCCGGTCCCGGCCGGGCTGACGAATCCGACCGGCGCCGCGATCAACAACCGTGGTGACGTGGTGGCCTCGGCCCGGCGCAGCTCGGATGACCGGAACGTGGTGCTGCTGTGGGAGGCGCTCTCGACCGGATCCGGGCCGCGGGTGCTCGACCTGCCGGAGGCGAGTTTCCCGACCGCGGCGGACCTGGATGAGGACGGGGCCGTGCTGGTCAGTGGCGGCTACGAGGTCTTCGTCTGGCGGGACGGGGTGACCACCCGGCTGCCGGAGCCGACCGGGGCCGTGGTGGGCCGGGCGATCAGCGACGGCCTGGTGATCGGCACGAGCTATGGCAGTTCGGCCCGGTCTTATGTCTGGGATTCCCGTGGCGGCAAGGTGGCCTACCCCGAGCGCGGTCGCACCGCCGAGGGCGTCAATCGCAACGGGCTGATCGCCGGGGAACGGGTGGACGGACCGGCCTCGGTGTGGCAGGGCTCGACCTTCCTGGCCGAGCTGCCCGCACTGGACGGACGGCCCGGCAGGCCGCACCTGGTGGCCGATGACGGGTCCGTGTTCGGCGAGACCTTCGAGCCGGGCAGTGTGCCGGTGCAGTGGTCCTGCCGCTGACAACTGGGGAGAAGAGCCATGCTCAGCAAGGAAACCATCCGAACGGTAGGGACAGTGCTGGCGGCGGTCGCGCTGACCGCCGGACTCACCACCACCGCGGCCGCCGCACCCGCGGACGCGCCGTGCACCTGGCAGGTGACCCCGGTGGCGGGGCCGCCCGGGATACCGGCCAGCGAGTTCACCGTGACCGGGTCCAACACCCAGGGCGGGTACTCCGGGTACCGGCGGGCGACCGTCGACGACGCGGAGTTCTTCCGCTGGGTCAACGGTTTCGCCGTGCGGCAGCCCGCCGCGCCGGGAGTGACCGGGGCGCAGCCGGTGGCTGAGAACAACGCCGGGACGGTGGTGTTGCGCGGCAAGGACGCCCAGGGCGAGCGGGTGCTGCTGACCCACTCCCCGGCCGACGGCTACCGCACCCTGCCGCTGCCCGCCGGGGCCAGGCTGCAGGACTCGGCCGCGATCAACGACGGCGGCGATGTGGTGGCCGCGATCTGGCAGGGCGGCAAGGACTTCGTGCTGCGGTGGCGGGCCGGTTCGAGCACGCCGGAGGTGATCACGCCGCCGGGAACCGGGGTGCCGATCCTGGTCGACATCGATGAGGACGGGACCGTGCTGCTCAGCGGCGGGCGGAGCAACGTGCACGTGTGGCGGGCCGGGGTGTTCACCGCGATGCCGGGCTCGACCGACGCGATGGCGCGCTCGCTGAACAACGGGCGGGTGGTCGGTCTCCGGTTCAACGGCCAGCACCCGGTCACCGCCTGGCAGTGGGAACTGGGCACCGGCGTGGTCAGTCAGCCACTGCGCGGCGGCGCGGCGCACGGGATCAACCGGCTCAACCTGATCGGCGGGCAACTGGACAATGTGGACGGACCGCCCGCGGTGTGGCGCGGCACCCGGCTGCTGGCCGAACTGCCACTGCCGCCCGGTGCGACCGGTGGGCGGGTCAACCTCGTGGGGGACGACGGGGTGCTGCACGGCAAGGCCAGCACGCAGCCGTCGATTCCGGTGCGCTGGCACTGTTCCTGAGCTGACAGTACGGTGAACCGCCGCTGAGTGAGCCGGGCGCTGTCCGCACCTGGGACAGCGCCCGCGCTGCTCAGCCCGGGTCCAGGATGCGCTTGAGGAAGCGCCGGGTGCGTTCCTCGCGCGGGTCCTCGATCACCTGACTGCCCGGACCCCGCTCCACGATCACCCCGCCGTCCAGGAACAGCACCTGGTCGGCCACCTGCCCGGCGAAGCGGATCTCGTGCGTGACGATCACCATCGTCCAGCCCTGCGCGGCCAGGTCCTTGATCACGGCGAGGACCTCGCCGACCAGTTCCGGGTCCAGCGCCGAGGTCGGCTCGTCGAAGAGCACCACCTTCGGCTTGAGTGCCAGCGCGCGGGCGATGCCGACCCGTTGCTGCTGCCCGCCGGAAAGCTGGTACGGGTAGGCGTCGGCCCGATCGCCGAGTCCCACCTGGTCCAGCAGGACCTTCGCCTCGGCGACGGCTTCTTCCTTGGGCCGCTGCTGGGCGATGACCGGGCCCTCGATGATGTTCTCCAGGACCGTGCGGTGCGGGAACAGGTTGTGCGCCTGGAACACCATGCCGCTCTGTGCGCGCAGCCTGCCGCTCTCCCGGCGACCGGCCTTGCCCTTGGGCAGCGCGGCGAAGTCCACCTCGACCTCGTCGATCCGGACCACCCCGCGTTCGGGGTTCTCCAGCGCGTTGAGCGAGCGCAGCAGGGTGGTCTTGCCCGAGCCGGACGGTCCCAACAGGACGGTCGAACTCCCGCGCGGTGAGTCGATGTCGATGCCGCGCAACACGTGTGCGTCGCCGAAGGACTTGGCCAGTCCGCGCACCCGGATGCGGAGGTCCTGCTCTGCGGTCTCAGTCATGTGCTCACATACCTGTTCAGTCGGATCTCCAGTCGTTTCTGCGCGGCGGACAGGCCCACGCAGATCAGCCAGTAGTACAGCCCGGCGAAGGAGTACAGCGCGAGGAACTCGTTGCTCTCCGCCGCAGCCAGCTGGGACTGCCGGAACAACTCGGTCAGCAGCACCACCGAACCCAGTGAGGTGTCCTTGACCAGGGACAGCAACGTGTTGGACAGCGGTGGCACCGCGGTCCTGGCCGCCTGCGGCAGGATGATCCGGCGCAACGTCTTCGAGTAGTCCAGCCCGATGGTAGCGGCGGCCTCGAACTGGCCCTTGGGCACGGACAGGATCGCCGAGCGCACGACCTCGGCGGCGTAGCCTGCCACGTTGAGGCTGAAGGCGATCACCGCCGCGGCGAAGGGCGGGAACTTCAGCCCGAGCTGGGGCAGCCCGTAGAAGACGATGAACAACTGCAGCAGCAACGGGGTGCCGCGGATGATCGAGATGAACGCGCGGGCCAGTCCGGCCAGCACCCGGTAGGACGAGATCCGGGCCAGCGCCACGAACAGCGCCAGCACCAGGCCGATGGCGAAGCTCAGCGCGGTCAGCGGGATGGTCACCTCGACCAGTCCGACGAACATCGGCCACGCGGTGCTGGCCAGCACCTCCCAGGTGCTGCGGCTGCCCCTGCCTTGGGACAGGTCGGCGCTGCCGCCGTCGGGCACCGAGACGTTGGCCTTGAAGTACTTCTGCGAAATGCCGCTGAGCGTGCCGTCGGCCTGGAGCGCGGTGATCGCCTGATTGGCCTGGGCCAGCAGGGTTTCGTCGCTCTTGCGGAAGGTCAGCGCCTGCTCGCTGATCTTGTCCCCGGCGTTCCCGGCGATCTCCACCGCGGTGGAGCCGGTGCTGGCCAGGTAATCCAGCACGGCGATGTTGTCGTTGACGATCGCGTCCACCCGGCCCTGCGCGAGCAGTGCGGCGGCCTGCGCGAACCCTTCGACTGCCTCGACCTTCGCCCCGGCGTCCTTGGCCACCTTGGCCCAGTTGCTGGTGCTGGACTGGGCGGTGGTCTTGCCGTTGAGGTCGGCCAGCGACTTGATGGCGGTCTCGCCCGTGCGCCGGACGACCACGCCGCGGGAGTAGGTGTAGGTGCTGGACAGGCCGTATTTGGCCTTGCGTTCGTCGTTGACCGAGACCTGGTTGGCGATCAGGTCGATCCGCCGGGCGTCCAGCGCGGGGAAGATCGCGTCCCACTGGGTCTCGACGAACTCCAGCCGCCACCCGGCCTTGCCGGCGATCGCCTTGATCACTTCGATGTCGTAGCCGGTGAGTTCCTGGCCGCGCGGATCGTGGAAGGAGAACGGCGGGTAGGTCCCCTCGGTGCCGACCCGGACCACGGGTTGTTCGGCGGCCTGCGCGCTCGCCTGCCCCGGCAGCACGATCAGCAACAGCAGGAACAGCACCACGCCCCTGAGCGTGTGTCGCATCAGCGACTCCCTCGACTTCGGCCAGCTGCCCGGAAGCCGGGCGTGAGCCGGAGACTAGTGCGCTCGGGGGCCGCACCGCCGGGTGATCCACTATGCGGGATCCGGCCGGGAAAGCTACGTCACTCGTTGGTGACCTGGTCACCGCGAGGTGCCCTGCCGCCCTTGCGGGTAACCACCACCTGTTGTTTAGGTTGCGGCACATGAGGTTTTCCGCCGTACTGCTGGCGGCCGCACTGGCCCTCCCCGTGGCCACCGCGACCGCCGAAGCCGCCGCCCGAGTCGACCTGCGAGTCGCCGCGCAGAGCCAGGACATGATCTGGAACGCGGTGGCCGTGGACCGGAACCGGGTCTTCGTCTCCGGCCCACGCTGGAGCGGCTCCCGCGGCCCGGCCCTGGCCAGGCTGAGCCGAGGTGTCCCCCGGCCCTATCCGAACGCGGCATGGAACTCCTGGCAGCCCGGTCAGGACCCGGCCGGGAAGTTCGTCAACATCAACGCCATCCACCACGACGGCCACGGTTCGCTGTGGGCGGTGGACACCGGGTCACCCGATTTCGGCGGCAACCCGCTCCCCCGGGCCGCCAAACTGGTCCGGATCAACCTGCGCACCAACCAGGTCACCCGGGTCTACCACTTCGCCGACTCGGTGGCGCTGCCCGGCAGCTACGTCGACGACGTCCGGTTTCACGGCCGCCATGCCTACCTGACCGACGCGGGCCGCCCCGGTCTGATCGTGCTCGATCTGGTCACCGGGTCGGCCCGGCGGGTGCTGGACAACCACCCGTCCACCCTCGCCCCGGCCGACCGGCCCCTGGTCCTGGACGGCGCGGTGGTCCGAGCCCCGGACGGCAACCCGCTGCGGGTGCACGCCGATCCGCTGGAGCTGTCCCCGGACCGCCAGTGGCTCTACTACGGCTCCCTGCACGGCCCCTGGTCACGCATCGCCACCCGCGACCTGGACAACCCTGGACTGTCCGCCGCGGAGCTGGCGGCCCGGGTCGAGCCCTGGGCCGACCTGCCCGCGGTCGGCGGCACCGCGATGGACCGGCACGGGAACCTGTACTTCACCGACCTGGTCGAGCACGCGCTCAAGCGGCGCGCACCCGACGGCCGGATCACCACCGTGGTCCAGGACCAGCGTCTACATTGGACGGACGCGCCCTTCCTCGCCCCGGACGGCCGGATCTGGCTGCCGGTGCCGCAGATGGACCGGGTGGCCCTGTTCCACGGCGGCCAGGCGCGGGTTCAGTGGCCGATCCAGCTGTTCACGGCGCGGCCGTGATCAGCACCTGAAGCCGGCGTGTTGGCCGTTGTCGTACCCAGTGTTGGCCGAACTGGTACGCCATTCGGCCAACACACCGTCCACAACGGCCAACACACCGTACGACAACGGCCAACACGGTGACGAGTCAGCGGGTGTTGTAGCCCTCCGCCACCAGGTTTGGGGTGCCGGATGGCTGTTTCGCCGGGTTCCAGGTGGCGGTGATCGGGCGGGATTCGCCAGGGAGCAGCCACAGGTAGTTGTCGGTGTAGGTCACTGGCAGCACGCGCTCGCCGGAACGCCGGTCGCGCACGGACAGCCGGATCAGCGCGGCCACCGTGCGGCCCTCGTTGCGCAGGGTCGCGGTCAGCCTGCCCGGCCGCTGCTCGCCGACTCGCACCGAAACCCTGGTCTGCGCCAACGTGTTGAGCTGGCGCATGTCCTCCGGTTTGCGGTAGCGCCAGTAGGTGTTCTCCGAGAGCACCTTGCCCTTGCCGTCGCTGAGCACCAGCCGCAACAGGTGCAGTGCGGGCAGGTCGGCGCCGAACGGCACCGTGAACGCGCGGGTGATGTTGGCGGCGGCGATGGCGAGCTGCTGGGACTGCGGGGGGCCGAGCTGCTTGCCGTTGAGGTCGAACAGGGTGGCCTTGACCGTGGCGCCGGTGATCGCCACCGTGGTGTGGTTGGCCGCGACCACCCGGCCGTCCGGATTCGCCTGCACGTGCAAGGCTTCGCAACCCTTGCGGGCGCCGTAGTAGCTGCCGTTGACGTCCAGGTCGTAGTCGTAGGTCTGCCACACCGTGCTGTGCCAGGCCGGGTGCGACATCCACAGCAGCAACGCGTTCGCGTCCTGCCACAGGTTCGCCGTCCACGCCTCGAACATGGCGCGCATGTTCTCGTAGTTGACGAACTGGGCCTTGCGGCAGAACTCGGCCAGGCTGGTCGACTCGCCGAGCCGGGTGTTGATCGCCTCCAGGTAGGTCTGCGGCCGCTGGTTGCCCTTGGTGGACCAGTCGTGGTGGAACCAGGTGATGTCGATCGGCCAGCCGGGATGGTCCTTGCCGACCAGGTTGCGCATGCTCTCCACCACCGGGATGGTGGGCATGCCGATCTCGGTGTGGAAGCCGAAGTTGTTGGTGTCGTAGGTGCTCGCCTCGAAGTACTTGGCGGGCTCCACCCAGTAGTACGGGCCGTGCCCGGAGACGAAGCCGCCCGCGGAGTCCGGCATGTACAGGATCTCGCTGTGTTCCTCGGCGATGGCCTTGGCGATGCCGTTGTGGATGGCCGGTGGCGGGTGCTGTTCGTTGGCCGCGCACCAGACCACGATGCAGGGGTGGGTGCGGTAGCGCAGGATGGTGTCGCGGGCGACGTCGACGTAGCCGGGCGGGTCGGCCAGGAAGGCGCCCGCTTCCCAGAAGTCGTTCCACACCAGGATGCCCTGCTCATCGCACTGGGCGAACAGCTCCTCCCGGTAGCTGCTGCCGATCCAGTTGCGGATCATGGTGAAGTTCATGTCGCGGTGCATCTTGACCACCGCGTCCATCCGGTCCGGGACCATCCGGCGCAGCAGTTCGTCCCAGCCCCAGTTGCCGCCGCGGCAGTACACCTGCACGCCGTTCACGCTGATCCGCAACGGGATCGGCGCGTTGCTGACCTTCTTGGCATCCGTCCAGCTCTGGCCGTCGGCCGAGGTCTGCACGGTGAAGTCCTTGGCGTAGGCGGTTTCCCACAGCAGCACCACCCGGTCGAACCCGGTGTCCGCGCCGAGGTCCACCTGGATCCACTGGTTGTCGGTGTACTCCGAGGACCAGCGGGTGCCGGTATTGCCGTCGACCACGTTGCCCGCGGCGTTGCCAGGATTGTCCACTGAGGACGCGCTGGCCGTTTTACCAAGGGCCAGGTCGACATCGGGTTTGACACTGTCCACAACGGACAGGCTCCACATCGAGTTGCCCCAGCCGGTGGCCCTGGTGTGACACAGGATCCGGACGTGCCTGGCCTGGACGCGGGCGAACTCGACGGTCTGTTTGGCCGAGTTGGTGGCCGGGTCGATCTTGATCGGGATGTCGTAGCCGTAGCCGAACTGGCGGATGCCGAAGCGCAGGCTCCGCTGGTCGCTGCGCACCCCGCCGACGGTGGCGGTCAGGGTGAGGTCGTGCAGGTTGGGGTCGCCGTACCCGTTGGGCCACCACAGTTTCGGGTCACGCAGCCGCAACGCCGGGTGCTCGGCCGGGGTGAACACGGCGTTGGCGCTGCCACCGGCGGGCACGGTCACCGTGCCGCGCAGGCTGATCGCGCCGAAGTTCGCCTGCACCAGCACGGACACCGGCGTCGAACCAGGGTTGCGCACCGGGACACTGATCTTGACCTCGGCCAGGCCGGTGTCCGGCAGGTTGGGCAGGGTGGTCTCCACCCGCGGGTCGCCGAAGACGGCCGAGCCGGTGCTGCGCAGGCGAACGTGGTTCCACAGCCCGGCGCCGCGGTCGCGCACGGCGGGCATCCAGTCCCAGCCGGAGGCGGCCAGGTAGGTGGGCGAGTCCAGGTAGAGCTTGCCGGAGTGCAGGAAGGCCAGGCCGTCCGCGCCCTTGTCGCCCGCGGTGCCCGGATGTGGCATCGGGTCGACCCGGATGGCCAGGTTGTGCTTGCCGTTGCCCGCTTTCAGGGCTTCGGTGATGTTGAGGTGGGCGCGGGCGAACGGGCTGGTCACGGTGCCGACCTTGTGCCCGTTGAGCCAGACCTCGCCGTGGTGGTTGACCCCGTCCAGTTCCAGCCACACCTGCCGCCCGGCGCTGACATCCAGCTCACGCGGCACGGTGAAGGCCCGCCGGTACCACCAGCTGTGCCGGGACAGCGCCTCCGGGATGTGCAGGTTGTGCTGCCCGGACACCGGATCCGGCAGGTGTCCCTGGTCCACCAGGTCGGCCAGCACGGTGCCGGGCACCGAGGCCGGCAGCCAGGTGGTGGTGTCGATGCTCGGGCCGGACAGCGCGGCGCCGTCGCTGCTGCCCGCCCACTCGTCCATGGTCAGCGACCAGCCGGATTCCAGGGGCACGGTGCCGTCCTTGCCGACGGTCAGCGCCGGGGCGGGGCGGGTGTTGCGGCCCCAGTCGGTCCAGCCCTTGACCGCGGGGCGCGGGCGTTCGGTGCTGCCGTAGACCTCGAAACCGTTGAGCCCCACCGGGTTCGTGTTGTGCGTGCGCGAGGTGGACAGCCGCACCCAGCGGCCGCCGGCGGGCGTGGGCAGCGCGATGTCGACCTGGCCGCCAGGACCGGAGCCGGTCTCGTACACGGTGCGCCAGGCGGTCCCGTTGTCCGAGACCTCCAGCCGGAAGGCGGTGGCGGCGCTGGAGAGGATCTCCGAGCCGTCGGTGTCGGAGAAGGGGTTCCAGCCGGTGCCGGGCACGTAGGCCGGGTCGGTCAGCCTGGCCTCGAAGACCAGGCGGACCGCCTCGATCCGGCACTGGGCCTGGAGATCCACGATCAGCCACTGCGGTCCCGCCGCCTCGGCCCGCCAGCCGCTGCCGCGCACCCCGGTGACCGACAGGCCGTCCACCGCGAACTCCGGCGGGGCGGCGGCATAGGCGGTGGAGGAGGCGGTGACCGGCCGGAACCTGGCCAGATCGGTGCGCGGCGGAGCGGCCTGTCCCGGATCAGGGGCCGCGGCCGCGGCGCCGGGTAAGGCGACGCCGACACCGACGCTGGCGAGCAAGGTGCCCGTGCTGGCAAGGAAACCGCGTCGCGAGACTGGTCCAGTCGCATTCGCCATGCCGGACATCAGACCTTGGTTCAAGGCGTGGAACAAGTGGACAAGCAGGACAGAAATCCGGCCGTCCTGGAATCAGTCAACCGGCGTCAGCACCGGTTTCCGCTGCTCGCGGGTGATCCGTCGCTCTTCCATCAGCGCCGTCAGGCAGTGATGACAGCGATTTGTCCACCACCGGCGCGGCCGGTGGGCCAGGCGATGCCACCGGGTGGGTCCACCGGTCAGCATCTTCTGGTGGGCTCGGTCCAGGGCCTGATCGGCCGCGATCAGCAGCCGTCCCAGGATCAGGACCAGCGCACCGCCGGCGGTGAGGACAACGAGCACGACAATGAGCGACAAGGGCATGTTGGGGAAGTTCCTACCGACCAGACGTGAAGCGGCCCCGCGACACTGAGGGACCAGCGCGGACAACTGGCGGCGGCGACGCGGACCCTCAGCCGGGGCACGCGTCGCCGCCGCCACCGGGTAAGGCCGATCTGCCCGCGATGCGGACCAGCCGGGTGGCTGCCTCCTCCACCTCGACCCACCGGTCCACGTCCATGCGTGGTCCTCTCTTTCCCGCACACCCCGACTGTGCGCCGTCCGCACTGACGGCGAGAAAGCAGCACTGACCAGGCCAGATGCCATGGCTCGAAGCGTTGCTGTTGATCAACATCGTAGGGAGCGGCCGGAAGGCGCGGCAAGGATGTGCGGCCAATGCGCACCGAAAAGGTGACGGGTCACCCGGCTCGGCGACCCAGTCCGCCTACTTGCGTGAACGCCCGAGAGAGCGCTCCCCCGGATTGTTGTGGACTCATACGAACGGCGGTTGCCCGAGTTGTCCGGACGGCGCGATAGTGACCGCTTGAGAGCGCTCTCTCCATACGTTTGCATCGGGCCCGATGCCAAGCAGAGGGAGTTCCAGAATGGCTTCTTCAACGACGAAGAGACGTTCCGCCACCCTGTTGTCGATCATGGCCGTGGTCGCCGGCCTGCTCACCGGCGGCGCGGGCGCGGCGCAGGCCGAACCGGTCCGGGTGGCCGAGTTCGTGGCCGACTGCCAGCTCAGCCACCGGCTGCCCGATGACCCGATCGTGCTGCCCAACCTGGCGGGCGCCTCGCACCTGCACGACTTCTTCGGCAACAAGTCCACCAACGCGGGCTCGAACCTGCAATCGCTGGCCGGGGCCACCGGCAACTGCGATCCGCTGATCGACATCTCCTCCTACTGGGTGCCCACCCTGTTCAAGGACAACGTCCCGGTGCCGCCGCGGTTCATGACCTTCTACTACCTCGGCGAGGGGGTGAACCGGCCGCAGGACATCCGGTCCTACCCGCTCGGGCTGAAGGTGGTGGCAGGCAACGCCAAGGCCACCGGACCCAACGACAGCATCGCGCGCTGGTCCTGCCTGCACGCCGGACACGTGAACCCCTCGAAGAACTTCGTGGAGTGCCCGCCGAACACGATGCTGGAGACCTACCTGGACTTCCCGCAGTGCTGGAACGGCCGGGACCTGGACTCGCCCAACCACGCCAGTCACCTGGCCTACCCGGTGGCGGGCGGCTGTCCGTCCTCGCACCCGGTGTCGGTGCCCAAGCTGCGCATGGTGCTGCGGTACCCGGTGACCGGCCCGACCGGCGGCCTGCGGCTGTCCTCCGGGCCCGGGTACACCATGCACGGCGACTTCTTCAACGTCTGGCCCGCGGCCGAACTGGACCGCCGGGTGCGGAACTGCCTCAACGCGGTGCTCAAGTGCAACGCCGCGGGCGTGCCCGGATGAGCTTGGCCCGGCCACTGCTCATCGCCCTGCTGGCACTCGGCCTGACCGGCTGTGACCGGCAGGTGGCGTCCCCGCCGCCGTCAGCGCCCTCGTCGACGGCGGCGGGCACGTTCGGGCCGACCGAGACCGCCTTCGCCGAACTGGTCATCGCCACCGACGACCAGGCGCTCAAGCTGCTCGACGCGGGCGCGGCGCGGGTGGCCGCACCGGCCCTGCGCGAGCTGGCGGCGGAACTCGGCTCGGCTCGCCGAGCGGAACGGGAAACCCTGCACGAGCTGCTGAAACAGGCCGGGGTGGCCTATGTGAACAACCACGAGGGCCACGACATGCCCGGCATGCCGACCGAGCCCGAACTGAGCGCGCTGGCCACGGCGGCGGACTTCGACGCCGAGTTCACCCGGCTGCTGCGCGCGCACCTGGCCGAATCGACCACGGTGGCCGGTTCGGCGGCCGAGTCGATCACCCACCCGGCCACCAGGGAGGTCGCCGCGCGGATGACCGGGCAACGCAAGGTCGAACTCGCCCGGCTGACCCAGCTGACAGGCGGCTGAACGCGCGGCGGGAGCCGGTATAAAGATCAGGTGTCCGTCTCCCGCCGCCCCACCGCCGACCGCGTGACCCTGGAGGTCGTCGCGCGGGTCGCCGGCGTGTCTAGGGCGACGGTGTCCAGGGTGGTCAACGGCAAGGCCAGCGTGGACGAGGGCCTGCGCCAGGCGGTTGAGCGGGCCATCTCCGAAACCGGTTACCTGCCCAATCTGGCGGCCCGTTCCCTGGTCACCCGCCGCGCCGACGCGATCGCCCTGGTGCTGCCGGAGGAGAGCCGGATCCTGGGCGACCCGTTCTTCGGCCGGGTGGTCAGCGGGGTGACCAGCGTGCTCAACCCGCTGGGCCTGCACCTGGTGCTGCTGATGACCGGCCGGGACAGCCGGGAACAGGTGGTCACCGACCTGCGCCAGGGCCGCCTGGACGGGGTGATCCTGATCCACACCTACGCCCAGGACCCACTGCCCGGCCAGCTGCTGAAGTCCCGCCTCCCGGTCGTGCTGGCCGGTAAGTCCGCCAGCCCGGCCCGCATCACCTACGTGGACGTGGACCAGGTCGCCGGTGGCGCCCTCGCCGCCCAGCACCTGCACGCCCTTGGCCGCCGCGGCTTCGCCACCATCACCGGCCCACTGGACGCCCCCGCGGGCCAGGGGCGGCTGAACGGCTTCCGGGACACCCTCACCGGCCTCGGCCATCCGCCGCCGCTGATCACCGAGGGCGATTTCAGCCGGGCGGGCGGCGGCGCCGCGATGGAGCGCCTGCTCGCCGACACCCCCGGCCTGGACGCGGTGTTCATCGCCTCCGACCTGATGGCCCAGGGCGCACTGCCGGTGCTGCGCAGGCACGGCCGCCGGGTGCCCGAGGACGTCGCGGTGGTCGGCTTCGACGACAGCAGCGCCGCGCTGGCCTGCGAACCCCCGCTGACCACGGTCCGCCAGCCGGTGGAGGACATGGCCGCGGAAATGGCCCGCCAGGTCCTCACCCGGGTAGCCGACCCGGACGTGCCTCCCGCCGCGGTGATCTTCCAACCCATCCTGGTGCACCGGGACTCGGCCTGATGCCCACCACGGCCTTCGCCCTGCGCACCCTGCTGCCCACCACCCCGGAGACGGTGTTCGAGCACCTGTCCGATCCGCACAACTACCTCGGGCTCTCGCCGTTGATCGTCGAGGTCCGGGACGTGTGGCGGGACGGCGCGGAAGTCCGGTACACCGCGGTGGAACGCTTCCGCTTCGGTTTCCTGCGCCACGACAACGTGATCGAGGTCAGCCTGGTGCTCGGCGCGGGCGCCATCGACGGCGCGGTGCGCAGTCCCGGCGGGGTGCGGCTGCGCTACGGCTACCGGATCGAGGCAGACCCGGCGGGCACCGCGGTGCTGGACCACATCGAACTGTCCGCGCCGCGCGGGCTGCTGGGTTTCGCCGCGGGCCAGGCCCGCAAGGCCCAGCTCGGCCGGAGCCGGGAACTGGCCTGCCGGTTCCCGGGCCCGCCGACCGGAATCGGCGGGCCCGGACCACTCAGTCCTCCGTGAGACTGCGGGCCTGATCCCGCAGCAGCTCGTGGAAGGTGTAGCGACCCGGCGCCGGTTGCAACAGCAGGTGGTTGTCCACCAAGGCTTCCAGCAGTTCCTCGGCCCGCACCGGGGTGAGACCGGCCAGCGTGGCTGCCGCATCGGGGTCGAAGACCTCGCCGCCATGCCTGCCGAGCAGACGGAACAACCGGAGCTGATGCTGGTCCAACAGACGGTAGGACAGGGTGAATGTCGTTGCCACGCCGGGCATCCCGGCCACGGCAAGCTCACCCAGCCTGCGGTCGTCATTGCGCAACCGGTCCGCGAGATGACCGGTGGTCCAGCTGGGCCGGTTGGCCAGCCGGACCGCGGCGATCCGCACCGCCATCGGCAGGAACCCGCACAGCTTGACGATCTCGGCCGCGCTGGCCTCCTCGTCCCGCAGCCGGTCCCGGCCGGCCACGCGGGTGAACAGTCGAAGGGCGTCCCCGGGCGGAAGAACGTCCAACGACAACGGAATCGCACCGGCCAGGGCGGGTAGCCGGCGACGGGAGGTGACCACGACCAGGCTGCCCGCGGTGCCCGGCAGCAGCGGGCGGACCTGGTCGGTGTCCGAGACGTTGTCCAGCACCACCAGAACCCGTTGTCCGGCGACACTGGCCCGCCACAGGGCAGCTCGTTCATCCACTGTGGACGGTATCTGCCAGGACGGCACGTTCACCATCCGCAGCAACGCCTCCAGGGCCTCACCCGGTTCCAACGGCTGGTGGCCCTGGCTGAAACCCCTCAGATCACAATAGAACTGGCCGTCCGGGTACAGCGCGGTCAACGCGTGCCCGGCGTGCACGGCCAGTGCCGATTTGCCGATGCCCGCCATGCCGTCGAGCACCGCGATCACCGTGCTCGCCGACAGACTGGCCAAGTGCCGCAACCGGTTCAGCTCCACCTCGCGACCGACGAAGTCGGGCACGTCGTAGGGCAGGAACCCGTGCGACCCCACCTGGACCGCTGCCTCGGCCCCGGTGCTGCGCTCGCCGGTCTGCTGAGTCGGCAGCAGACCGGTCACCTCACCGCGGGTCGCCGCGAACAGCGCACCGCGTTCCTCCACCGGCAGGGACAGTGCCTCGGCCAGCAATCGCGCCGAGGCCAGCCGAGGCGCCTCACGCCTCCCGGTCTCCAGCAAGCTGATCGTCCGGGCCGACACTCCCGAACCCTCAGCCAGTTCCTCCTGCGTCATTCCGGCGCGCAGGCGAAACTCACGCAACATGACCCCAAATAAACCAGAGTGATCCACTCCGAGAACGCCCCCCAGCGGCGAACTGGCTCTCTAACGGAGCCAAACGTGGATATAATCGAATTATTTTCTGAAGCGACAAGCGCTTCACGTATAGCTGAATAACTGGCGGCACCCCCATTGGTTGTGGTAGCGGTCCACAGCGGTCTGCTTGTGACAGAACCACAGGTGAGTGTGCCAGCGCAGGCTGAGACAGAGCAAGAACGGGCTGCATAGAGAAATCTAGTGAGGTGAATGTCTGGTTTCCTGGCGACAACTTGAGCACAAGACAGTCACAAGACAGGAGCAGGAGCTAGAATTCGACCTGTCGCGCGCGCATATGCGCATTGCGACTCATTCTCCGGACCGCTGAAGTTAGGACTTCGGGGCAACATGACTGACGATCTCTGGGTGCGTCGCTTTCACCCCGCGCCGCAGGCACCCGCCCGACTGCTCTGTTTGCCGCACGCGGGCGGGTCGGCCAGCTACTTCTTCCCGGTATCCCGCGCGCTGACCCCGGGCGTGGAGGTGCTCGCGGTGCAGTACCCGGGCAGGCAGGACCGCAGACAGGAACCGGGCATCGACAACATCGAGGCGCTGGCCGATGAGGTGACCAAGGCGGTGCGGCCCTGGCTGGACCGCCCGGTCACCCTGTTCGGACACAGCATGGGCGCCTCGCTGGCCTTCGAGGTCGCGCGCAGGCTGGAGGCGGACGGGATCCGGCCGACCGGGCTGTTCGCCTCCGGCCGCCGCGCGCCCTCCCGGCCCCGCGACGAGCGCACGCACCTGCTCGACGACGACCGGTTGATCATCGATGTCCGGAAGCTGGCCGGCACCGACTCCGCGCTGCTGGAGGACGAGGACGTGCTGCGGATGGTGCTGCCGGCGATCCGCACCGACTACAAGGCCGCCGAAACCTACCGCTACACGCCGGGTCCGCCGTTGTCCTGCCCGGTGATCGCGCTGACCGGGGACGCCGACCCGAAGGCGACCGTGGACGAGGTGCGCTCCTGGGCCGAGCACACCACCGGTTCCTTCGAGCTGAAGGTCTTCCCCGGCGGCCACTTCTTCCTCAACGCCGTGGTGCCGGAGATCCTGCGGATGATCTCCGCGCACATCGACGGCCACCTGGCGAGCACTGCCTGACAGCGGACCGGCCGGCGCCCGCGCGGGGCGCCGGCCGGGCGCTCAGAGCTTGGCCATCCGCGGGATGAAGGTGAAGTCCTTCGGGAAGTCGGTGTTGACCTGCACCCGGGACGGGTCCAGCCGCAGCACCTCGAAGGCCGGGTTCTCCGGGCTGTCGATGCCGAACAGCCGCAGGTCGTATCCGTCGCCGCGGCCGTTGATCAGCTCGTACACGTGCTTCTTGGTCTCCCCGTCCTCCACCCAGCTCGCCACGCACTCGGCGAGCACGACCTCGCCGATCGCGCTGAGGTAGGACACCGCGACGTTCGGGTTCCCGGCCAGGTGCTTGGTCTTGACCGGGGACCGGGAGGTGAAGATCCAGCCGACCGGGCGGCCGTCCACGACCTCCCACACCGGGTGCAGCACCCGGGAGCGCGGGGCCCCGTTGCCGTCCACGGTGGTCACGGTGGCCAGCACGACCGTGCTGGTGACCTTCAGGAAGTCCTCCTCCAGCGCGGAGAATGCTTCGGACATGGTGGTACTCCTTCTCATCTGCCGGTGCGGTCCGGCGGTCACTGGTTGACGAACTTCTGTTGCAGGGACGGGAAGGCGGTCAGCAGCCGGGACGCGGCGCCGAAGGCCAGGCGGGCGAAAGCGTTGTCGGCCAGGAACATCCGGGACGCGCGGCGGGAGGCGGCGACCGCGGCGAAGCCGTAGCCGAGCATCTCCCGCTCGTACTCGCCCACCGCCGCCAGCAGCTCCCGGCCATCGTGGGCCACCTCGATGATCCGGTCGGCGAGCAGCCGGGCGTCGCGCAGCGCGGTGCCCGCGCCGAGGCCGAGGAAGGGGGTCATGCTGTGGATGGCGTCGCCGAGCAGGGTCACCGTGCTGGTGGGCCAGGGCCGCACCGGGTCCGCGGTGTGCACGGGCAGCAGCGAGATGGTCTCCGGGTGGGTGTCGGCGACCATCCGGCGCAGTCCGGGATGCCAGTCGGCGATGAGCGTGCCGACCAGGTCGCGCAGTGCGTGCGGGTCGGCGCCCTTGGCCAGTCCGGGATGGTGGCTCTGGCTGGCGTTGTAGGACCAGAGCAGGTAGTCGACGGTGTTGTCGAAGAGCACCGGGTTGTGCTGGTAGGTCTCGTCGTTGACGCCGCCGTTCTTGTTCTGCCGGATGGGCATGGACATCAGGCTGCAGCCGCGCATCTCCAGCGCGCCGGTGATGCCGGTGCGCAGCTGGGCCGGCAGGTTCTGCGCGCGTTCCTCGGTGAGCAGGTACTTGCCGGCCACGATGAACATGCCGGTGTCGCGGCGTTTCGCGGCGGGCAGCAACTGGGCGCGCACCCGGGAGCGGCCGCCGTCGGCGCCGACCACCAGGTCCGCGGTGGTGCTGCTGCCGTCGGCGAAGTGGCAGCGCACCTGACCGCCGGGGAGTTGTTCGTAGCGCAGGAAATCCTGGTCGTAGCGGACGATGTCCTCAAGTCCGCTGGCGAGCAGGGTTTGCAGGGTGCTGCGCTGGATGTCGTTGGTGGCCCCGGACCGGTCGGCGACCACTTTCCTGGGTGCGGCGCGCAGCCGTAGCCGTTCCCGTAGCTGGGTGTCGGTGAGCACCTGGTCGCCGTAGTCGGCCTCCACGCAGTGGTCCAGGAACTCCTGCCACAGCCGGGCGGAGAGGCAGCGGCTGAGTGCACGGGAGCCATCGGGGTTGAGGCTGACCCGGTAGCCCTGCAGGCGTTCGGTGCGCACCCGGTGCCGTTCGTGCACGCTGACGCTGATCCCGGCGTTGTGCAGGGCGTGCGCCAGGCCGAGCCCGCCGGTGCCGCCGCCGATGACCACGATGTGCGGACAGGACATCAGAAACTCCGATCCGGGACACGCTGCGGCCCCAGGGTGGTGAGCCAGTCCCGGATGTGCGCGGCGGTGTTCGCCGCGTGTTCCTCCATCAGGGAGAAGTGGTCGCCGGGCAGGTCGCTGGTGGTGTGCGCGCCCGGCCAGGAGGTCTGCCACTGCGCCGGGTCCAGCGACTCGCCGTCCGCACCGGTGACGAAGGAGGATTCGGGGCGCAGGAACAGGATCGGCGCGCTGATCTGTTCCGCGCCGAGCCAGTCCTCCAGCAGCCGGGCGTAGCGGGCCATCGCGGACAGCCGGGCGCTGGTGAACGGGCCGATCCACTCCTCCCTGGTGAGCAGGCCGTCCAGCATCAGCGCGATGACCTGGCCCAGGCCGGCGCCGTTGTCCCGGAAGGTGTCCAGCAGGATGACCGCGGCCGGGGCCGGACCGTCCTGTTCCAGCCGGTGCGCGACGGCCTGGGCGAGCAGGCCGCCACTGGAGGCGCCCAGCAACGCGAACGGCGCCTCGCCCGCGGTCTGCCTGGCCAGGGTGGCCAGCACCTCGACCGCGGCCTCGGCGGTGGCGGGCAGTGGCTCGTCGTCGGCGAATCCGGGCAGTGGCAGCACGGAGACGGCGAGCTGTCCGCGCAGCGCGGCGGCGAAGCGAGCGTACTGGCGGGCGCCGCCCATGCCCATCGGGGAGGGCAGGCAGATCAGCCGCAGCCCCTCGGCTTCGGCCAGGTGCACGGGGCTGGGCACGGGGTGCAGGTCGGCGGCGGTGTGGAAGACCGGGCGCAGTGCGGCGACGGCTTGGACCAGGTCGAAGGCGGCGAAGTGCGCTCCGGTCTGGACGGCGGTGCGGAACAGGGTGCGCACGGTTTCGCCGTCCTCGGCGGCGGGGGCGGCGGTGGCGAGCAGCGCGGTGTCCAGGTGCCGGGCCAGGCGTTGGGCGGTGGGTTCCTCGAAGGCCACGGTCATCGGCAGCCGCAGGCCGGTGGCCTCGTTGAGGCCGTTGCGCAGTTCGATCGCGGTGAGCGAGTCCAGGCCCAGTTCGAGGAAGTCCCGTCCGGGGGCGACCTCGGTGGTGTCGGGGTAGCCGAGCACGGCGGCGGCCCGGCCGCGGACCAGGTCGACCAGGGCGGTGTGCCGGGCTTCGGCATCCAGTCCGGCGAGCCGGTTGCGCAGGGTGTCCGCGGCTTCCGGGGTGCCGGTGCCCGCGCTGCGGCGGGCGGTGGGGACCAGGCCGCGCAGCAGGGCGGGCACGCTGCCCTGGCCGGTGGCCGAGCCGACCCGCATGGGCAGCAGCAGTGGGCGGGTGGCCCGGCAGGTGGCGTCGAACAACGCCATTCCGTCCTCAATGGACAGTGCTTGCACGCCGCCACGGGTGAGCCTGGCCCGGTCGGTGTCGGCGAGTTCGCCGGTCATGCCGCCGTGCTGGGCCCACAGTCCCCAGGCCAGGGACACCGCGGGCAGGCCGAGGGTGTGCCGGTGCTGGGCCACGGCGTCCAGGACGGTGTTGGCGGTGGCGTAGCTGCCCTGGCCGGGGGCGCCGAGCACCCCGGCGGCGGAGGAGAACAGCACGAACAGCGACAGGTTCAGGTCGCGGGTGAGTTCGTGCAGGTGCCAGGCGGCGTCGGCCTTGGGGCGCAACACGGTGTCCAGGCGGTCGGGGGTGAGCGCGGTGAGCACGCCGTCGTCGAGCACGCCCGCGGTGTGCACCACGCCGGTGAGCGGGTGTGCGGCCGGGATGTCGTGCAGCAGCGCGGCCAGCTGGTCGCGGTCGGCGACGTCGCAGGCGGCGATGGTGGGGGCCGCGCCGAGTTCGGTGAGTTCGGCGAGCAGCTCGTGGGCGCCCGGGGCGTCGAGGCCGCGGCGACTGGTGAGCAGCAGGCGGCGGTGGCCGTGGACGCCTGCCAGGTGACGGGCGAGTTCCGCGCCGAGTGCGCCGGTGCCGCCGGTGATCAGCACCGTGTGGTCCGGATCCGTTGGCGGCGCGGTGGTTTCGGGGTCGGTGGCGCGGGCCAGGCGGGGCGCGTAGGTCTTGCCGTCGCGGACGGCGAGCTGGGGTTCGCCGTGCTCGATGGCGGTGCGCAGGGCCGAGGGAGTGGGTTCGCCGTCGAGCAGGATGATCCGGTCCGGGTGTTCGGACTGGGCCGAGCGGACCAGGCCCCAGATCGCGGCGGCGGCCGGGTCGATCTCCTCCGCGCCGATCGTGACGGCGTGCTGGGTATGCACGAGGAGGTGACCGGGCTGGTCAGCGGCCAGCCAGTCCCGCACGGTGGCCAGCGCGGTGTGCGCGGCGGCGTGGATCCGTTCCGGCACAGTGGTTCCGGCCAGGTCCAGGTGGATGATCGTGACCTCGGGTGCGGCGCCCTCGGCCTCGGGCAGCGGCACCCAGTCGAGCTGGAACAGCGCGTCGCGGCGGGTGTTGCCGGTCAGCTGGGCCGGGTTGACCTGGCGGACCAGCAGGGACTCGATGGTGGCGACCGGGCTGCCCACGCCGTCGGCCAGGTGCAGGGTCACGCCGTCCTCGGCCGGGGTGATCCGCACGCGCAGCCGGTCGGCGCCGGTGGCGTGCAGGGTGACGCCGCGCCAGGCGAACGGCAGACCGGGGCCGTCGGCGGGTTGGGCGGGCAGGGCCAGTCCGGCGGCCTGCAGGGCGGCATCGAGCAGCGCGGGGTGCAGGCCGAAGCGGCCGGGTTCGGCGGGCAGCACGATCTCGGCGAGGATCTCCCGGTCCCGGCGCCAGGCCCGGTGCAGGCCCTGGAACAGCGGGCCGTAGCCGAGGCCGACCGCGGCGAACTTCTCGTAGAGCCCGGTCAGGTCAACGGGTTCGGCGGTGGGTGGCCAGGTTTCGGTGAACGGCGCTTCGGCGGTGGCGGGGAGCAGGCGGCCGCGGGCGTGGCAGGTCCACGGGAGGTCCGCGCCGTCGGGGCGGGCGTGCACGGCGACCGGTCGGCCGCCGTCCTCGGCGGGGCCGTCCACGGTGACCTGGAGCCGGATGCCGCCGCGTTCAGGCAGCACCAGTGGGGCGTGCAGGACCAGTTCGTCGATCCGGTCGCAGCCGAGCAGGCCGCCGGCGTGCGTGATCAGCTCGATCATCCCGGCGCCGGGGAACAGCGGCAGGCCGTTGACGGTGTGGTCGGCCAGCCAGGGCTGGGCGGCCAGGGACAGCCTGCCGGTGAGGGCGAGGCCGCCGGTGTCGGGCAGCGCGACGGGGTCGCCGAGCAGGGGGTGGCCGGTGGCGCCGAAGGAGGCGGTGGGCAGCGCGCCTTCCGGCCAGTAGCGGCGGCGTTCGAAGGGGTAGGTGGGCAGGTCGACGGTGTGCGCGTGCGGGCCGAACAGCGGCCGCCAGTCCACGGTGAGGCCGCTGATCTGAAGCCGGGTCACGGCTTCCAGCAGCGAGCGGGCTTCAGCCCGGTCCTTGCGCAGGGCGGGCACCAGGAGTGCGGTGTCGCCTTCGGGCAGGCATTCCTGACCGAGGGCGGTGAGCGAGCCGCCAGGGCCCAGTTCCAGGCAGCGGGTGACGCCGTTGGCGAGCAGGGTGTCGAAGGCGTCGGCGAAGCGCACCGGCGCGCGGACCTGGCCCACCCAGTAGCCGGGGTCGGTGGGCTCGGCGAGCACCTTACCGTCCACAGTGGACACGATGGGGATGGTGGGTTTGTGGTAGGCGACGCTTTCGGCCACCGTGCGGAACTCGGCCAGCATCGGTTCGATCAGCGGGGAGTGGAAGGCGTGCGAGACCGGCAGCCGCTTGGTCTTCACCCCGCGCTCGGCCAGGGTCGCGGCGATGGCCTCGATCTCCGCCTCGACGCCGGAGAGGACCACCGAGGCGGGGCCGTTGACCGCGGCCAGGTCGACGCCCGCGGTGAGCAGTGGGCGGACCTCGTGCTCGGCTGCCTGCACGGAGACCATCGCGCCGCCGGTGGGCAGGGCCTGCATCAGCCGGGCCCTGGCGGTGACCAGGCGGCAGGCATCGGGCAGGGTCAGCACCTCGGCGAGGTGGGCGGCGGCGAGTTCGCCGACGGAGTGGCCGAGCAGGAAGTCCGGGCGCAGGCCCCAGGTTTCCAGGAGCCGGAACAGGGCGACCTCGATGGCGAACAGGGCGGGCTGGGTGAACTCGGTGTGGTCCAGTCGTTCCGGGTCCAGCCACAACACCGTGGGCAGTTCCGGGTCCAGCTCAGCGCAGACCACCTTGAACGCCTCCGCGAACACCGGGTATGCCTGGTACAGCTCGCGGCCCATGCCGGGGCGTTGCGAGCCCTGGCCGGTGCACAGGAAAGCGAGTCCGCCGGGTCCGGTCACGCCGGTGAGTCCGCCGCCCTCGGCCACGGTCCGCAGACCGCGCAGCAGTTCGTCCCGGTCCGCGCCGACCACGGCGGCGCGGTGCGGCAGGGCGGCGCGGCCGGTGGCCAGCGAGAAACCGATGTCCACTGTGGACAGTGTTGGGTCGGCGGTCAGCCGGGTGGCCAGGCGGGCGGCCTGGGCGCGCAGGGCGGTGGCGGAGCGGGCGGAGAGCAGCCAGGGCACAACTCCGGCCTCGGCGGTGGGCGCCGCGAGCTGGTCCGGGGCCTGTTCCAGGATGATGTGCGCGTTGGTGCCGGAGATGCCGAAGGAGGACACGCCCGCGCGGCGGGGGCGGCCGGGGTCGGGCCAGTCCTGGGCCTCGGTGAGCAGCCGGACCTCGCCTGCCGACCAGTCCACGTGCGGGGTGGGCTCGTCCACGTGCAGGGTGCGCGGCAGGTGCTGGTGCCGCAACGCCTGCACCATCTTGATCACGCCCGCGACGCCGGCGGCGGCCTGGGTGTGGCCGAGGTTGGATTTGATCGAACCCAGCCACAGCGGGGTGTCCCGGCCCTGGCCGTAGGCGGCCAGCAGTGCCTGGGCCTCGATCGGGTCGCCCAGCGTGGTGCCGGTGCCGTGCGCCTCCACAACGTCCACTTCGGACGGTTTCAGCCGGGCGTCGGCCAGGGCCTGGCGGATCATGCGTTGCTGGGCAGGGCCGTTGGGGGCGGTGAGGCCGTTGCTGGCGCCGTCCTGGTTGATCGCACTGCCGCGCAGCACGGCCAGCACCGGGTAGCCGAGTCGTTGTGCGTCGGCGAGCCGGGCCACCAGGAGCATGCCGACGCCCTCGGACCAGCCGGTGCCGTCGGCGGCGCCGGCGAAGGACTTGCAGCGGCCGTCTGGGGCCAGCCCGCCCTGCCGGGAGAACTCGACGAACCCGGTCGGGGTGGCCATCACGGTGACGCCACCGGCCAGCGCCAGTTCGCATTCGCCGTTGCGCAGCGCCCGGATCGCCAGGTGCAGGGCGACCAGGGAGGAGGAACACGCGGTGTCGATGGTGACCGCCGGGCCTTCCAGGCCGAGGCTGTAGGCGATGCGGCCGGTGGCCACGCTGCCCGCGTTGCCGTTGCCCGCGAAGCCGCCGACCTCGGCGGGCAGGGTGGCCGCCCAGGCGGTGTAGTCGTGGTTCATCAGCCCGGCGAAGACCCCGGTCCGGCTGCCGCGCAGGGATTCCGGATTGATGCCCGCGCGTTCCACCACCTCCCAGGAGGTTTCCAGCAGCAGCCGTTGTTGCGGGTCCATGGCCAGGGCTTCACGCGGGGAGATGCCGAAGAAGGCGGCGTCGAACTCGGCCGCGCCGGCCATGAACCCGCCGTGCCGGACGTAGCTGGTGCCGAGCTGGCCGCGGCCGGGGTCGTAGAGGCCGTCCACATCCCAGCCGCGGTCGGCCGGGAATTCCGAGATCGCGTCCCTGCCCTGTTCGACCAGCTGCCACAGGTCCTCCGGCGAGCTGATCCCGCCGGGGTAGCGGCAGGCCATGGCGATCACCGCGACCGGTTCGTGGCCGCGCCCCTCGACCTCGGTCAGTCTGGCCTTGGTCTCGTGCAGGTCCACGGTGACCCGCTTGAGGTAGTCCAGCAGGCGCGTGTCGTTCTCGCTGATAGGGCTACCTTCATTCATGGCCGGGACCTCCGGGGAACGCTCTGCTCGCTTGTCCTGCGAGGACTGAAATGAGACGGCGTCCCCGGAGGTTTCAGCCGGAGGCTCGCCATCTCGGAAG
>NZ_JBQJIM010000022.1:0-190886 GCF_052078295.1 Crossiella sp. CA198 | reverse complement strand
GCACGTCGCTCAGGAACTCAACGGCCGTCCACGCAAAACGCTCGGCTGGGCCACCCCAGCCGAGCGTCTGCGTGATCTACTCACCGCCTAAACCACAGCGGTGTTGCAACGACCCCTTGAAACCGCCCTCGCCGGGGGCCTTCCTCGTTGTCCGGGGCGCCTCAGCTCAGCTGAGGCGCTCCAGCACCATGGCCATGCCCTGGCCGCCGCCAACGCACATGGTCTCCAGACCGATGGTCTTGTCGTGCCAGGACAGCGAGTTGAGCAGGGTGGTGGTGATCCGGGCGCCGGTCATGCCGAAGGGGTGGCCGACCGCGATCGCGCCGCCGTTGACGTTGACCTTTTCCAGCGGGATGCCCAGGTCGCGGTAGGACGGGATCACCTGGGCCGCGAAGGCCTCGTTGATCTCGACCAGGTCCACGTCGGCCACGGTCAGCCCGGCCCGCTTGAGTGCCTGCTGGGAGGCCTGCACCGGGCCAAGGCCCATGATCTCCGGGGACAGCGCGGACACGCCGGTGGAGATCACCCGCGCCAGCGGGGTGATGCCGAGCTGCTTCGCCCTGGTGTCGCTCATGATCACCAAGGCGGCGGCGCCGTCGTTGAGCGGACAGCAGTTGCCCGCGGTGATCCGCCCGTCCGGCCGGAACACCGGCTGCAGGGTGGACACCTTCTCGTAGCTGGTGCCTGCCCTGGGGCCGTCGTCGGTGCTGACCACGGTGCCGTCGGCCAGTTCGACCGGGGTGATCTCGCGGGCCCAGAAGCCGTTGGCGATGGCCTTCTCGGCCAGGTTCTGCGAGCGGACGCCGAAGTGGTCCATGTCCTCGCGGGTCACGCCCTTGGTCAGGGCGAGGTTCTCCGCGGTCTGGCCCATCGGGATGTAGACGTCGGGCAGCAGCCCGGACTCGCGCGGGTCGACCCATTCGCTCGCGCCGTGTTCGGCGGCGTGCTGGGTGCGCGCCTGCGCGTCGGCGAAGAGCGGGTTCTGGGTGTCCGGCCAGCCGTCGGAGTTCCCGCGCGCGTAGCTGGAGACGATCTCCACCCCGGCGCTGATGAAGACGTCGCCCTCGCCAGCCTTGATCGCGTGCAGGGCCATCCGGGTGGTCTGCAGGCTGGAGGCGCAGTAGCGGGTGACGGTGGTGCCGGGCAGGTGGTCGTACCCGGCGAGCACAGCCACCGCGCGGGCCATGTTGAAGCCCTGTTCACCGCCGGGCAGCCCGCAGCCCAGCATCAGGTCGTCGATCTCCCGCGGGTCCAGCTCGGGCACCTTCGCCAGTGCGGCCTTGACCATCTTCGCGGTCAGGTCGTCGGCGCGGACATCCTTCAGGGAGCCCTTGTTGGCGCGGCCGATGGGGGAGCGGGCCGTCGCCACGATCACGGCTTCAGGCATGTCGAGAACTCCTTTGTTCGCCTGAAGCGCAGCCTACTGTCCGGTAACGGCGGCGGAGTGTGACGTTGCCGGGGGCACCTGCTTGAGCCGCCGGTTGAGCCCGGCCACCAGCTTCGCGGTGGGCCGCCGGGCCTCGGCGGCGGCCGAACGGGTGGGCTGGGCGGGCAGCGGACCGCCGTCCCAGACCCGGGCGGCCACGCACAGCTCGGGCAGCAGCACACCCACCGCGGCGGCGTACCCGGCCGCGGAGGGGTGGAACATGTCCTTGCTGAACAGTTCGCTGGGCCGGGTCAGGAACTCCGGCGAGAGCAGATCGGCCAGGGCCACGGGCCGTCCGCCCGCTGCTTGCACGGCCCGGCGCTGGGCCCTGGCCAGGGTGAGACTCCAGGAACGCACCAGCGCGCGCAGCGGCTGCGCGATCGGCCGGATCGCGCCCAGGTCCGGGCAGGTGCCCACGACCACGGCCGCGCCGGTCCCGGTGAGCGAGCGCACCGCGGCGCCCAGCATCAGCGCGCAGGCGGCCGGTCCCAGCCGGGCGGTCACGTCGTTGCCGCCGATGATCACCAGCGCGACATCGGGCGGGGTCAGTAGTGCGGCCTCGGTCTGTCCGGCCAGCTCCCGGCTGGTCGCGCCGCTGATCGCGTGGGTGAGCAGGTGCACCGGGCGCTCGGACTCCTCGGCCAGGCCGCGGGCCAGCAGCACCCCTGGCAGCTCCTCGGTGGTGTCGCAGCCGACCCCGGCCGCGGAGGAGTCGCCGAGCACGGCGAAGACCAGGGGATCGCCGGTGATCCGCGGGTCGGCCGGCGCGAGCGGGCCGCTGCCGTCGGACAGGTACACGCCGTCGGCGCGCAGTGGCGCCGCCGGCACTCCGATGATCTTCCGAGCCCGTTTGGACTGCTCGGTGAGCAGCCCGTACGCGGCGCCGGACAGTCCGCCGACCGCACCCGCGGTGAAGACCGCGGCGCGGAGAATACGAAGTCCGAACACGGCTCGTGCCTCCCCTCCGCCTGGTGGTTCCCCCAATGGCCCCACACACCAGTTGTTCACCCAGTGTTCCGTACATAAGGCCAAACGGGTTAACGGAGGGTAGATGGTTTTACTTCCCACTTTCGGGTGAGGCAAACAAATTCGAAGCCGCCCAACGGGATTAGCCTGATCGTGAGCTTCGACTCAGGCGCGCTCGGCCGAGAAGGGGACCTCGGCCCGGTGCAGCGGGTCGTCATAGTGCCCGAGCAGCGCGGACAGCTGGTGACCGAGCCCGGACAGCGGGAACGGGATGGCCTTGCCCTCGAACTCCGGCTCCAGCAGCGCGGGCTCCAGCAGTTCGGCGCCGCGCCCGAAGGTCAGCGCGAACAGGCGGCCGTCCACCTCGGCCAGCAGGGCGGAGTCGGCGCCGCCCGTCCCGGCCAGCGTGAAGTGCTCGGCCAGCTCCTCCGGACCCGGCTCGCCGTCCTGCGCGCGCACCGCCAGCGCACAGGAGAAGTCCAGCTCAGCGCGGGGGAGCAGGCACACGATGTCCGGCTGGCCGCGGCCGGGCAGGGCGAGGGCGTCCCCGAAGGAGAGGGCGTCGGTGGTGAACAGGTGCACCGTGAGTTTCATGGCTACCCCCGACGCGAGACCGGCTCAGAACGGATCTTTCCGACAGGCCAAGAATACGTGACCTGGCGGTGGACGAGGGTGTCCAAGAGTGGCCCGTGCCAGGGAGTAGCAGCGATCGGGTGACGCTGCGCCAGCTACGCTGACCCGGACGTCTCAACTACTGGGAGGACCGCGCGGTGGAGTACGCCGAGCACGTGATGGACCTGGTCGGCAACACCCCGCTGGTCAGGCTGAACTCCCTGACCGAGGGTCTGAAGCCGCTGGTGCTGGCCAAGGTGGAGTACCTCAACCCCGGCGGCAGCGTGAAGGACCGCATCGCGCTGCGCATGATCGAGGCGGCCGAGGCCTCCGGCGAGCTGCGGCCCGGCGGCACCATCGTGGAGCCGACCTCCGGCAACACCGGCGTCGGCCTGGCCCTGGTCGCCCAGCGCAAGGGCTACCGCTGCGTGTTCGTCTGCCCGGACAAGGTCAGCGAGGACAAGCGCAACGTGCTCAAGGCCTACGGGGCCGAGGTCGTGGTCTGCCCGACCGCGGTCGCGCCGGAGCACCCGGACTCCTACTACAACGTCTCCGACCGCCTGGTCACCGAGATCCCCGGCGCCTGGAAGCCCAACCAGTACGCCAACCCGCAGAACCCGGAGTCGCACTACCACTCCACCGGCCCCGAGCTGTGGAAGCAGACCGACGGCCGGATCACCCACTTCGTGGCAGGCGTGGGCACCGGCGGCACCATCTCCGGCACCGGCCGCTACCTCAAGGACGCCTCCGGCGGCAAGGTCAAGGTCATCGGCGCCGACCCGCACGGTTCGGTCTACTCCGGCGGCACCGGGCGGCCCTACCTGGTCGAGGGCGTCGGCGAGGACTTCTGGCCGACCACCTACGACCGCACCGTGTGCGATCAGATCATCGAGGTCTCCGACGCGGACTCCTTCGACATCACCCGCCGCCTGGCCCGCGAGGAGGGCCTGCTGGTCGGCGGCTCCTGCGGGATGGCCGCGGCGGCCGCGCTCAAGCTGGCCGAGGGCCTGACCGAGGACGACGTGGTGGTCGTGCTGCTGCCGGACAGCGGCCGCGGTTACCTGTCCAAGGTCTTCAACGACTCCTGGATGGCCTCCTACGGCTTCCTGACCGCCGACCACAGCAGCGCCTCGGTGGGCGATGTGCTGCGGCGCAAGGACGGCACCCTGCCCGAGCTGGTGCACGTGCACCCGAACGAGACCGTCGCGGACGCCATTTCGGTGCTGCGCGAGTTCGGCGTCTCGCAGATGCCGGTGGTCAACGCCGAGCCGCCGCTGATGGCCGCCGAGGTGGCGGGCGCGGTCAACGAGAAGGACCTGCTGGACGCGCTGTTCGCGGGCGAGGCCGCGCTGGCCGACCGGGTGGAGACGCACATGTCGCCGCCGCTGCCGACCATCGGCGCCGGCGAGTCGATCAGCACCGCGATGAAGGCGCTGACCGACGCGGACGGCGCGATGGTGCTCATCGACGGCAAACCGGCCGGTGTTGTCACCCGACAGGACGTGTTGGGCTTTCTCGCGGGCCGATAATGCGCGTTGGGACTACGCCCGTTCGGAGCATCCGATAGCGTTGCCGCAACCACACGACGGCCAGCCACCCCGAAGGGGGTAAGGAACCCGATGAGCGCTCCGCAGCCGCCCCAGCAGCCGTATCCAGGCCAGGGTGGGCAGCCGCAGGCTGATCCGCAGAGTGGCGCGGCCGACCCGACGCCGTCCCCGGCGCAGGGTCTGCCGACGACCACGCACACGCCGCACGCCGACACCACTCAGGTGATCTCCTCGGCGCTGGGCGCATCCGCGGGGCAGTCTGCGCAGCCCGCCAACCCGGAGGCCACCCAGGTGGTCCAGCCGGGCGGCGCCGCGCCGGCCGCACCCGCGCCGGATGCCACCCAGGTGGTGCCGCCGGGCCAGCAGCCGCCGGTGACGCCGCAGTACGCGCCGCCGTCCTTCGCCCAGCCGCAGCCCGCGCCGCAGCAGCCGACCGGGCCGCAGGCCCAGCCGCAGCAGCAGTGGGGGCAGCAGCCCCAGGCCCAGCCCGGTCAGCAGCAGTGGGGCCAGCAGCCCCAGCAGCAGCCCGGGTACCCGCAGACCGGCGGCCAGCCCCAGCAGCAGTGGGGTCAGCAGCCGGGCACCGGCCCGCAGCCGCAGCAGCAGTGGGGCCAGCCCCAGGCGCAGCCCGGTCAGCAGCAGGGCTGGGGCCAGCAGCAGCCGCAGCAGGGTTACGGCCAGCCGCAGCAGGGCTGGGGTGGCCAGCAGCAGGGCTACGGCGCGCAGCCGTACGGCCAGGCAGGCGGCAGCAACACGCTCGCGCTGGCCATGTGGATCACCATCGGGCTGGTCGGTCTCCAGCTGATCCTGAACGTGATCGGCCTGATCAACCTGCTGAGCCTGCCGTCGCGCTTTGTCACCGGTGGGCTCTGGGCCGGTGTCATCATCGGTCTGCTGATGGTCATCGGCGTTGGTGTGATGGCCTTCCTGGCCGGCTCGCAGGGTGCCGGCTGGGCCCGGATCACCATCACGGTGCTGGCAGGCATCGGGCTCATCTTCGCGCTGATCGGCGTCGCCGCGGCAGGCTTCACCGCCATTCTCGGCATCCTGGTCTGGGGCGGTGTGATCGCGGTCTGGTGGCTGCCGTCCACCACCGCGGGCATGAAGCTCAAGCAGGCCCAGCGGCCGCAGCCGATGGGTGGCTACGGCCAGCCGCCGCAGCAGCCGCCCTACGGCGGTGGCGGCGGGGGTTACCCCGGCTACTGAGCCGTAGCGAAAACCGTAAACGAAACTTCAGCCCCCGGCCCGCCAAGGCCGGGGGCTGATCGTTTCCCGGGCACGTAGGCTCGGCCCCATGAACGACGGCTTCGCGACCAGGGCCATTCACGCCGGCCAGGACCCCGACCCGACGACCGGGTCGGTCATCGTGCCGATCCACGCCACCTCCACCTACGCCCAGGACGGCGTCGGCGGACTGCGCGGCGGCTATGAGTACTCCCGCACCGGGAACCCCACCCGGACCGCGCTGGAGACCTGCCTGGCCTCGCTGGAAGGCGGCAGGCACGCCCGCGCGTTCGCCTCCGGCATGTCCGCCACCGACGCGGTGCTGCGCTCGGTGCTGCGCCCCGGCGACCACCTGGTCATCCCGGACGACGCCTACGGCGGCACCTTCCGGCTGGTGGACAAGGTGCTCTCGCAGTGGGGCATCGAACACACCCCGGTCCCGGTCTCCGACGTGGACGCGGTGCGGGCCGCGATCCGGCCCAGCACCAAGCTGCTGTGGGTGGAGACGCCCACCAACCCACTGCTCAACATCGCCGACATCGCCGCGCTGGCAGGCGTGGCCCAGACCGCGGGCGCGAAGCTGGTGGTGGACAACACCTTCGCCTCCCCATACCTGCAGAACCCCCTTGAGTTCGGCGCCGACGTGGTGCTGCACTCCACCACCAAGTACATCGGCGGCCACTCCGACGTGGTCGGCGGCGCGCTGATCACCAGCGACGACGAGCTGGCCGAGCAGTTCGCCTTCATCCAGAACGGCGCGGGCGCGGTGCCCGGCCCGTTCGACGCCTGGCTCACCCTGCGCGGCCTGAAGACCCTCGCGGTCCGGATGGACAAGCACAGCGACAACGCCGAGCTGATCACCCAGGCCCTGCTCGACCACCCCAGGGTCGGCGCGGTGCTCTACCCGGGCCTGCCCGACCACCCCGGTCACCACGTGGCGGCCAAGCAGATGCGCCGCTTCGGCGGGATGATCTCCTTCACCGTCACCGGCGGCGAACAGGCCGCACTGGAGGTCTGCGCCAAGACCCGGCTGTTCACCCTGGCCGAATCCCTCGGCGGGGTGGAGTCGCTGATCGAGCACCCCGGCAAGATGACGCACGCCAGCACCGCGGGCTCGCTGCTCCAGGTCCCGGCCGACCTGGTGCGCATCTCGGTGGGCATCGAGGACGGCGCCGACCTGGTCGCCGACCTGCTACAGGCGCTGGACTGAGCACGCGGGGGTAGAGCCTGCCCCCGGAGGAGGTCGGCAGCCCGCGCCAGTGCCCGGCGCGGGCTCGCCGACCAGCATTGACCGCATGGCAAGTCAGCGAACTCAGCTCAGCAGGCGGGCACTGCTCGCGACCGCGGTGCTCGCGACGGGGGCGCTGCTCACCCCCGTCGCGGCCCAGGCCGCACCGGACCCGGTGCGCGCGCTCGACCAGGCCGCGCATCCGTTGCACCGCACCGAACCGGGTCGCGGCCACGCCGACCTGCGGGCCCTGGGCCGCATGATCGGCGAAGCCAAGGTGGTCGGCCTCGGCGAGGCCACCCACGGCTCGCACGAGTTCTTCACCATGAAGGAGCGGGTCTTCCGCTACCTGGTGCAGGAGAAGGGTTTCCGGGCTTTCGCGCTGGAGATGAGCTGGCCGGCCGGGCTGAAGATCAATGAGTTCCTGCAGACCGGCGAGGGCGATGCCCGCGCGATCGCCAAGGAGACGCTGAGCGGCTCACCCTGGGACCGCGAGGAGTTCGTCAGCCTCATCCAGTGGATGCGCGAGCACAACCGCCGCAACCCTGGCCGCACCGTGCACTTCGTCGGCGATGACCTCGGCGCGCCCAGGGTCGGTGACGAGTTCTTCGACCGGGTGACCGGGTACCTGCCCGCACTCGGCGAGTACTACACCGGCCTGCGCCCGCTGGACGACGTCTTCGCCTACCTCCGCAAGCCGGTGGCAGAGCGCGAGCGGCAGGCCGAGCTGGCCCAGCAGGCGCTGGACCGGATCAGCGGGCTGCCCCGCCGCGGCCCGGAGTTCGAGCTGGCGGTGCAGAACGCCCGCTCCATCGCCGAGACCGCGCACTTCCTCACCGTGGACCTCGGCGACCCGGCGGGGCTCGCGCGGTTCCAGCGTTTCCGGGACGAGGTGATGGCGCGCAACGTGCTCTGGTGGCAGCGGCAGACCGGGCACAAGGTGCTGGTGTCGGCGCACAACAGCCACATCGCCTACGTCGCGGACAACCCGGCGGCCTACCCCAAGTCGCAGGGGGCCTTCCTGCGCGACCAGCTGGGCGCCGGTTACCTGCCGATCGGCTTCACCTTCGACCGGGGCTCGTTCCTGTCCACCGACGGCGCCCTCGGCGGCGCCTGGCGGAAGTTCAGCGTGGGCGCGGCCGAGCCCGGCATGAACGAGCACACCCTGGACCGGGTCCGCCACCGGGACTTCTACCTGGACCTGCGGAGCGCGCCGACCGCCGCCCGCGCCTGGCTCGCCGGCGCCCGGCCCACCCGTGGCATCGGCACCGTCTTCCCCCAGGAGAACCACACGGTCGCGCTCGCCCGCTCCTACGACGTGCTCATCCACCTGCACGAGGTGCGGGAAGCGGAGCTGCCGAAGTGATCAGACGCCGGGCGGGGACTGCTGTTCGGCCGGTTTGACCGGCTCGGGCTGCTTGGGGCCCACCGGCAGGTCGTCCCGCTCCACACAGCCGCCGATCAGCTCGACGATGCCGTTGTGCTGGACGTACTGGCCGGGATCGTGGCAGCTCACCCGCACCACGGTGAAGACCGCGGCCCCGGTCAGCAGCGCGGCGGTGCTGAGCGCGACCGCCAGCGGCAGCGCACCGCTGCTTCGCACTCGTGCCATCCGGCCACCTCCGAGCCCATCCCTCGCGTAAGCCTACCGAACACCGCGCGGCCGGGCGGACCTTCCCCGGGATCGCTATCCCAGGGAACGGTCCGGCCGGCCGCGCGGTTCAGTTGGTCAGAGGTTGCCGCGGCGGTCCTGCTCGCGCTCGATGGCCTCGAACAGGGCCTTGAAGTTGCCCTTGCCGAAGCCCAGCGAACCGTGCCGCTCGATCATCTCGAAGAACACCGTCGGCCGGTCGCCGGTGGGCTTGGTGAAGATCTGCAGCAGGTAGCCGTCCTCGTCCCGGTCGACCAGGATCTTGCGCCGCTTCAGCTCCTCGATCGGCACCCGCACGTTGCCGATCCTGGCCCGCAGCTCCGGGTCGTCGTAGTAGGAGTCCGGGGTCTCCAGGAACTCGATGCCCGCGGCCCGCATGTGGTCCACGGTGGCCAGGATGTCGTTGGTGGCCAGCGCGATGTGCTGCACGCCGGGGCCGCCGTAGAACTCCAGGTACTCGTCGATCTGGGACTTGCGCGCGGCCACCGCAGGCTCGTTGAGCGGGAATTTCACCCGGTGGTTGCCGTTGGCGACCACCTTGCTCATCAGCGCCGAGTAGTCGGTGGCGATGTCGTCGCCGATGAACTCGGCCATGTTCACAAAGCCCATGACCCGGTTGTAGAACTCGACCCAGTAGTCCATCTTGCCGAGTTCGACGTTGCCCACGCAGTGGTCGACTGCCTGGAACACGCGCTTGGGCGCGCCCTCGGGCTTGCGGTAGGCGCCCTTCCTCGGCTGGTAGCCGGGCAGGTAGACGCCGGTGTAGCGGCTGCGGTCGATCAGGGTGTGCCGGGTCTGGCCGTAGGCGGCGATGGCGGCGATGCGCACCGTGCCGTGCTCGTCGGAGACGTCCTGCGGCTCGTCCAGCACGGTCGCGCCCTGCTTGCGCGCCCACTCGATGCACTTGTCCACGTCGGCGACCTCCAGCGCGAGGTCGGTGACCCCGTCGCCGTGCGCCCGGTGGTGGTCGAGCAGCGCGCTGTCCGGGCGCACCCCGCCGGTGATCACGAAGCGGGCCGAGCCGGACTTGAGCACATAGGACTTGTGGTCCCGGTTGCCGGTCTCCGGGCCGGAGTAGGCGATCAGCTCCATGCCGAAGGCCACCTGGTAGAACAGCGCGGTCTGGGTCGCGTTGCCGACCACGAAGACCACCGCGTCCATCGACTTCACCGGGAACGGGTCCCGGCTCTCGTCGTAGTCGACCAGGCCGACGAGCTGGCGGAGCTGGTCGAAGCTCACGTCGTCGATGCTCTTGTCCGGGCTGTGGCTGATCGTCTCGGTCACGTTTCCTCCAACTGCCCTGGCGGTCAATTCGGTGTCCGCAGCATGAGGTCGCGTGACAAGCTGTGCAACACTCAGTAAATTCACTGGGCAATCTGCTCAGTACCATCGGGTAATATCCGATCAGAGTGAGCAGACTGACCAGGAGGTGTGGGTGCTTCCCGCCGACGACGAGGCGCTGGACGCGCTGGACGCCCGGTTGTTGCTGCTGCTCACCGACGAGCCGAGGCTGGGTGTGCTGGAGTGCTCCCGGCGGCTGGGCGTGGCCCGCGGCACCGTGCAGGCCCGGCTGGACCGGCTGGTCAGCCGGGGCGTGCTCGGCGGCTTCCCGCCCGCGCTGGACCTGGCCGCGATGGGCTACGGCCTGACCGCCTTCGCCGTGCTGGAGATCGCCCAGGGCCACCGCGGCGAGGTGACCGCGCACCTGGCCGCGATCGACGAGGTGTGCGAGGTGCACGCCACCACCGGCCAGGGCGATCTGCTGGTGCGCATGGTGGCCAGGGACAACGACGACCTGCAGCGGGTGATCGACGAGGTGGTCGACGTGGAGGGCGTGCGGCGCACCTCCACCTCGATCGCGCTGTCCACCCCGGTCCGCACCAGAGTGAGACCTTTGCTGGAACGGCTGGTCGGCGACGGGCATTGAGCCCATCCTGGGAGGTATGCGTGCGCACGAGGTGGAGATCGGCGCGACCTACCAGGTTCGGCCGCAGCACGACCACGGCACCCTGGCCTGGCTGTTCAGCGGACCGGATGAGTTCGAGCTGACCGTCACCGGCGCCGGCGCGATGCTGGGTGAGGTGTCCGCGGTGGTCGGTGTCCGGGTGATCGACCGGCACAACGTCAGCCTGCCGCTGCCGCCCGAACAGGCCCGGCGGATGGGCCTGCCGCCGGGGGTGGATTATCTGGTGCAGGGCGTCCTGGTGGACGCCGCGTCCGGGGCGCTGGTGAGCAGGCCGACCATGGAGTCGGTCACGGTGCCGGTGAGCTGGCTGTTCCCGGTGGCCTGACCGAACTTTCGCGGGGAGCCCTGGTGCGGTGGTGGTTGGCGGCGGGCTGGGCCGCGTTCGGGCTCAGCTCGCTGGGGTTGCTGCTGACCGGGCACGGCTCGGTGCCGGTGGCGGGCGAGGGCGCGATCGGGGTGTCCGTGCTGGGCAGCGCGGTGACCGCGGCGGCCGCCCTACTGCTGATCCGGCTGGTGCCGCCGGAACTCGACGGTGGTTTCCGCCGGCTGGACCGGACCCGGTTGCTGCGCCAGACCTGGCTGCTGCTCGGACTGGCGGTGCTCACCCCGCTGGCCTTCGGGCTGCTGGTCGCGCTGGACCTGGATCGCAGCCTGGGCCTGCTGATCAAGCTGCTGATGTTCTTCATCGCCCCGCTGGCCGGACTGGCGCTCAGCGGCGGCATCCGGCTGCCCCGGATCCGGCCCGCGGCGGTGTGGCGCTGGCTGGGCCCGGTGCCCGCGATCGTCGGTTACCTGTGGCTCTTCCACGGCCCGTTCGGCCAGCGCGAGGACGCCCTGGAGGTCAGCTCGCTGAGCACGCTGGTGGTGACCGTGTTCCTGGTCTTCCTCACCGCCAGCGTGGGCGAGGAGGTCTTCTACCGGGCACTGTTGCAGACCAGGCTGGAGGCGCTGCTCGGCCGCTGGCCTGCGATCCTGCTCGGCTCGCTGCTGTTCGCGCTGATGCACCTGCCGACCCGGCTGGCCATCCTTGGTGATCTTGGTTACACGCTGGCCGCGGTGATCGCCGTGCAGGGCGTGTTCGGGCTGGTCACCGGTTACCTGTGGAGCCGGTACCGCAACCTGTGGGCGGTGATCGCGCTGCATGCCGGGGTCAACCACCTCAGCCTGCTCTGGCTGGTCTGAACACACCGAACGGGCCCGGGAAAGCCCCGGGCCCGCTCAGTGAAAGCGCTGGTCAGCTCTGGTACGGCACCGCGTCCAGCAGGGTGACCTTCATGGTGCGGCCATTCGGCGTCGCGTACTCGCGGGTCTCGCCGACCTTGGCCTGCAGCAGCGCCGCGCCCAGCGGGGAACTCGGCGAGTAGACCTCCAGGTCACCGTGCGAGCCCTCCTCACGGGTGGCCAGCAGGAAGGTCTCCTTCTCGTCATCACCGTCGTAGCGGATGGTGACGACCATGCCCGGCTGGGCGATGCCCGAGTCGGTGGGCGCCTCACCCACCTTGGCCTGCCGCAACAGCTCCTGGAGCTGCCGGATCCGGCCCTCCTGCTTGCCCTGTTCCTCGCGCGCGGCGTGATAGCCGCCGTTCTCCCGGAGGTCGCCCTCCTCACGGCGGGCGTTGATCTCCGCGGCGATGACCGGACGGTTGGCAATGAGATCGTCCAGCTCGTGCTTGAGCCGGTCGAAAGCATCCTGGGTCAGCCAGGTCACGGTCTCGGCCACGGTCACCACTCCTCGTCTCCTCCAGGCCCACGGCTGTGGGCTGGTCGCTCCTGGCAGGGCTGCACCAGGAAACGGAAAAACACGGCCCACACCGGGGCCGTGCTGTCAGGCGAGGGTAACATGGTTACGCGTTCAGCGGGTGGAAATTACGGCTGGCGAGGACCGCTGGCAGGCGCAGTTCACCCGCTTGGCCGCGTGGTGGTCGACAGGTACTCCGGGACCTGGTATGAGCACCCGAACACCACCGCGGTGATGCCCGGCCGGGAGGTCTTGATCACGGCGGACTCGATCACCGTGCTCTCACTCGGCGCGACGTAGACCTCGCGCCGGCCGACCTCGTCGCCGTCCTGGGACCGGGCCCGGACCACACACACCGCGGGGCGCTCCGGCTGGTCCCGCGCGACCTCGAAGCTGATCTTCACCGCTGTGTTGTCGAGCACCTCGTACGCGGTCTGCTTGCCCTCGATCGGCGTGACGCCGAGGTTGCGGTAGCCGACAAAAGCCAGCACCCCGCCCACGGACAGGCCCGCGACCAGCAGTGCCACCCGCACCCATGGGGGTGTCCTTCGATCGGAGGACCGGCCATAACGGCCCTCCGGCAGTGGACGCTCACCCATCGACGCGGACCTCCTGGCCGTCTTTGTCGTACCCGCAGGGAACAATGGGCTGCGACGCCCGCGTTGAGTATCCATGACCGCGCCGACTGGGGGTCGCGCCGGGCTGACGAGAGGACCACGAACACCCATGGCAGAGAAGCTGCGCCTGATGACGGTGCACGCCCACCCTGACGACGAGTCCAGCAAGGGCGCCGCCACCACGGCGAAGCTGGTGGCCGACGGGCATGAGGTCATGGTCGTGACCTGCACCGGGGGCGAGGCGGGCAGCATCCTCAACCCGGCGATGGACCGGCCGGAGATCGTGAACAACCTGGCCGCGGTGCGCCGCGAGGAGATGGCCAGGGCCGCGGAGATCCTCAAGGTCCAGCACCACTGGCTGCCCTACGTCGACTCCGGCCTGCCAGAGGGCGACCCGCTGCCGCCGCTGCCCGAGGGCTGCTTCGCGCTGGTGCCGCTGGAGGAGTCCACCGCCGAGCTGGTCAAGATCGTGCGCGAGTTCCGGCCGCACGTGATGATCACCTATGACGAGAACGGCGGGTACCCGCACCCGGACCACATCCGCTGCCACGAGGTCTCGGTGGCCGCCTTCGAGGCCGCGGGCGACCCGGACCGCTTCCCCGAGGCAGGGGAGCCCTGGCAGCCGCTGAAGCTCTACTACTCGCACGGCTTCTCCAGGAAGAAGCTGATCACCTTCCACGAGACGCTGCTCGCGCGCGGGCTGGAGTCGCCGTATGAGGAGTGGCTCAAGCACTGGGACTCGGACAAGCCCGATGTGATGGAGCGGGTGACGACCCAGGTGGAGTGCGGGGAGTACTTTGAGGTCCGGGACGAGGCGCTGAAGGCGCACGCCACCCAGATCGACCCGACCAGCAGGTGGTTCGCGGTCCCGCTGGACCTCCAGCGGGAGGTGTGGCCCACCGAGGAGTACGAGTTGGCCCGCTCGCTGGTCGACACCACGTTGCCGGAGGATGACCTGTTCGCCGGCGTCCTGACCCAGGTGCGTACATGACTTTGCTCGACACGGTTGGCCACCACGAGACGACCGCTCTCGTGGTGGCTCAGCCGAAGAAGCCGGAGGAGCCCGGCGGCCGCGGCGAGGACTTCGGCAAGTCCAGCCCGGTGGGGCTGGTCCTGCTGATCCTGTTCTTCATCGCGGTGGGTTTCCTGGTGCGCTCGATGAACAAGCACCTGCGCAAGCTGCCGGCCAGCTTCGACAAGGACGCCCCGGTGGCCGAGGAGACCCCGGCGGCCCCGGAACCGGCGGAGGAGAAGCCCGCCGAGTCCAAGGCCAAGCCGGAGGCCACCTCCGGCGCGTCCTGAGCTAGGGCCGCAGCCGCAGCACCAGCTGGTGCATTTCTTCGTGCACGGACGGCTCCTGCGGCAGCGCGGAGCCGTTCTCGGCCACGTCCAGCCACTCCAGCCAGCTGAGCAGGTCCGCCGCGAGGGTCTCCGCGTCCGGCGCGCCGGAGACCGAGTCCAGCGGCCGGTGCTCGCCCTCGACCTTGGCCGTGATCAGCTCGGTCAGGTAGCCGGGTCCGCCCTGGGCCTCGATCAGGCTGGGCAGGTGGGCCAGCACCTGGCCGGTGCGCAGCAGGTGCACCCCGGTGAGCAGCGCGCGGAAGGTGTAGAGCAGCGGTTTCAGCTCGCCATTGCGCTCGAACAGCCGCCACTGGGTCTTGGCGAAGCCGCGGTAGTGGTGGGCGTGCCTGCTGGTCAGGAACCCCGGCGCGAGCGCGATCAGCTCCTGGTGCGCCTGCGTGCTGTGCACCACCAGCGGGGAGAGCAGCTGTTCGGCGACATAGCCGTTGGGGCGTAACAACAATCGGGCGAACTTGGCGATGTCGTGGGTGACCAGGTCCAGTTCGGTGCCCTCGTGCTCCCACATCCGTTCGACCGTCTCCGGGCCGTAGCGCAGGCCGGCCAGCTCGCTGGTGGCGAGCAGGTGCACCCCGCGCAGGTCCACGTCGGAGTCCTTCGACGGGAAGCCGTACAGGTGCGCCCCGGAGACGGTGGCGAACACCAGCGGGCGGTCCTGTTCGGCCACGATGCCGGTCAGCGCCGCGGCGTCCAGGTTGGCGGTGCTCAGGTCTTGCAAGCTCACGTCAGCTCTCCTTCCACGGACCGTCGACGCACCGAGACCAGCCAGCGTTCCACCGCGGCCCGATCCGGCATCGGCGGCAGCGGGCTTTTTCGCTCGGCCAGCTCGATATCGGCCTGCACACCGATCACCCTGGTGCGCAGCGATTCCCAGTCCCGGCCGCCGGATCTGATCTCCAGCAACTCCTCCCGGTACGGCGCGGCGTCGATGCTCAGCTCGCCGGTGCGCACCAGGTGCTCGCACGCCAGCAGCAGCCGCAACCCGTGCATGACCTGCTTCCACTTCGGGTCCCCGCCCTCGGCCATGCTGGCCTGGGCGCGGGTGAACTGCTGCTCGGTGGCCCGGCGGAAGGTCTTCACCGCGCGCAGGGACAGGAAGGCGGGCAGCAGCGCGCGTAACTCCGCGCCGGCCTCCGTGCACTGCTCGACCCGGTCGGCGGCGAGCAGATCCAGCACGCTCGGGTTGGCCTTGAGCGCGAGCAGGCAGAAATGCTCGGCCTCCCAGCTCATCCGCTCCGGCTCCGGGCCCTCCACGCTGTCCGGGGGCTTGACCATGCCCCAGAACAGCTCGGTGGGCGCGGCGTAGACCCCGCGCCGGTCGACGTCGGAGTCCGGCCCGGCCAGCCCGTAGGCGTGCGAGCCGATCACCGCGGACAGGATCGTGTGCTCCCGCACCAGGTCCAGGACGATCACAGTCGCGGGTCCACCGGCTCGGACTCCAGCGCGAGCACCGCGAACACGCACTCGTGCACCCGCCACAGCGGTTCGCCCGCGGCCAGCCGGTCCAGGCCTTCCATGCCCAGCGCGTACTCGCGCAGCGCCAGGGACCGCTTGCCGGCGATCTTGCGCTGGCGGACCCGCTGGAGGTTGGCCGGTTCGGTGTAGTCCGGTCCGTAGATCAGCCGCAGGTATTCCCGCCCGCGCACCTTCAAGCCCGGCTGCACCAGTCCTCGCTTTCCCCGGCTCACGTTCGCCGCCGGTTTGACCACCATGCCCTCGCCCCCGGTGGCGGTCAGCTCCTCCCACCACGCGACGGCCTTGGCCACGGACGCCGGATCCTCGGCATCCACCGCGATGGTGCGGGTGGCGGTGAACAGACCGGGCGCCACGGAGATCATCTTGTCAGCCTGGGCCAGGTGCCAGGCGTGCGCGGTGCCCGCGTGGTTGCGACCCTCGGAGGCCAGCAGCTGGAACGGGGCCAGCCGCAGGCCGTCCAGGCCGTCGGTGGGCCAGCAGTAGCGCTGGTGCACCAGGTCGAAGGCGGCGGCGTTGGCCAGCCGGGATTCGGTGCGCGCCAGCAACTCCGCCACGTCCAGCCCGCGTCCGGCGGCCTGGCGCAGGGTGTCGGCGGCCACCGGCAGCGCGGCGGTGGCCGCGGCGCCCACCGCGGCGTACTGCTCGCGGATCAGCCCGCCCGCCTTGGCGCTCCAGGGCAGCAGTTCGGCGTCCAGCAGCAGCCAGTCGGTGTCCAGCTCGGCCCACAGCCCGGCCGCGCCGATCGCGTCCCTGACCCCGGCGAGCAGCTCGTCCCCTCGCTTGTCGGCGAAGAAGGCGCGCCCGGTGCGGGTGTGGATCACGCCCGGCCCGGCCACGCCGAACCGCTTGCGCGCGGTGTCCTCATCGCGGCAGATGAGCACCACCGCGCGCGAGCCCATGTGCTTCTCCTCGCACAGCAGCTCGCGCACGCCGTCGGCCAGGTAGGCGGTGAAGGCCTCGGCCGGGTGCTCCAGCAGGTCCGGCACGGCCGAGGTGTTCACCGGGGCCATGGTCGGCGGCAGGTAGAGCAGCCAGCGCGGGTCCAGGGCGAACCGGCTCATCACCTCCAGCGCGGCCGCGGCGTGTTCGGCGGTCACCGTGACCCGCCCGTGCAACTTGGTCTCGATCACCCGCTTGCCGGCCACATCGGACAGTTCCAGCAGATCCGGTTCACGCTCCGGCGGCGCGGCCGGGATGAGCGGCTTCGTCGGCTCGTACCAGACCTTCACCGAGGGCACCGAGACGATCTCGCGCTCCGGGTAGCGCAGCGCGGTCAGCTTGTTGCCGAAGACCGCGCCGGTGTCCAGGCACAGGGTGTTGTTGACCCACTCCACCTCCGGGATGGGGGTGTGCCCGTAGAGCACCATGGCCCGGCCGCGGTAGTCGTTGGCCCACGGATACCGCACCGGCAGCCCGTACTCGTCGGTCTCGCCGGTGGTGTCGCCGTAGAGCGCGAAGCTGCGCACCCGGCCGGAGGCGCGGCCGTGGAAGCGTTCCGGCAGGCCGGCGTGCGCCACCACCAGATCGCCGCCGTCGAGCAGGTAGTGCGAGACCAGGCCGTAGCAGAACTCGGCCACCCTGGTCTGGAACTCCTTGGGCTGCCCGGCGAGCTGGTCAAGGGATTCGGCCAGGCCGTGCGAGACGGTGACCTTGCGGCCGGTGAGCGCGCGGTGCAGCTTCTGCTCGTGGTTGCCGCAGACGCAGATCGCGGTGCCCGCCTCGACCATGTTCATCACCAGCCGCAGCACGCCGGGGGTGTCCGGGCCGCGGTCGACCAGATCGCCGACGAAGACCGCGATCCGGCCCTCCGGGTGGCTGGCGCCGACGGCCTTCTTGTTCTCCCACTCCAGGTCCCAGCCCAACTCGGTGAGCAGCGACTCCAGTTCGCCGCGGCAGCCGTGCACATCGCCGATCACGTCGAACGGCCCGGTCAGCCCGGTGCGGTCGTTGATCAGCGGCTGCATCACGATGGTGGCCGCGTCGATCTCCTCCTGGCCGTGCAGGGTGTGCACCTTCTTCAGGCCCTCGCGCACCAGGTGTTTCTGCGAGCGGCGCAGCTGGGAGCGCTGGCGGGCGATCACGTCGGCGCCGAAGGTCCGGTCGGCGCGTGCGGCGTTGCGCTGCACGCACACCGCTTCCGGCACATCCAGCACGATGCCCACCGGCAGCACGTGGTGCTGCTTGGCCAGTGCGATCAGGGTGGCCCGGGAGCCGGGCTGCACGTTGGTGGCGTCCACGACGGTGAGCAGTCCGGCGGCCAGTCGTTTGCCCGCCACGTAGTTCAGCGCGTCGAAGGCGTCCGCGGTGGCCTCCTGGTTGTTCTCGTCATCGCTGACCAGACCGCGGAAGTAGTCGCTGGAGAGCACCTGGGTCGGCTTGAAGTGCTTGGCGGCGAAGCTGGACTTGCCTGCGCCTGAGACGCCGATGAGCAGCACCAGCGACTTGTCCGGGATGGACAGTTCGGTCATCGGGCCACCTCCGTGCGGCGGAACAGGGCGAGCTGGGTCGGCGGTCCGACCTCGGGGTCTTCCGGGCCGACCGGGCGGAACTCCACGTGGTAGCCGTAGCGCTGGGCGATGTCCTGGGCCCAGTCCCGGAACTCCGCGCGGGTCCACTCGAAACGGTGGTCCGGATGCCGGAACTCACCGGCCGGCAGGTCGGGGAAGCGCACGTTGTACTCCACGTTGGGCGTGGTGACCAGCACTGATGCGGGTTTGGCCGTACCGAAGACCGCGCGGGCCAGCGCGGGCAGTCGCGGCGGGTCGACGTGCTCGACGACCTCCATCAGCACCGCCGCGTCGAAGCCGCGCAGTCCGGCGTCCACATAGGTCAGCGCGGACTGGCGCAGGGTGAGCCGCGCCGCCACGTGCTCGGACATCCGGTCCAGGTTGAGCCCGCGTTCGGCGTTGGCCAGCGCCTGCGCGGAGACGTCCACGCCGAGGATGCGGGTGAAGTGCAGATCCGCCAGCAGCCCACGCAGCAGCGCCCCGCCACCGCAACCGAGGTCGACCACCTGTTTGGCGCCGATCTCCTTGAGTAGAGCCATGATCGTGTCGCGCCGGGTGGCCGCGAGCGGTTCCCTGGCCGGGGTCTCGGTGATCACGGCCGGGTCCAGGGCGTTGTCCAGGGCCTCGGGTTCGGTGTCCTCGGCCTCGGCCAGCCGGGTCAGCGCGGCGTCCACCAGCCCGCGGCGGTGCCGCAGGTAACGACGGCTGACCAGGTCGCGCTCCGGGTGCCCGGCCAGCCAGTCCGCGCCGGCCCGCAGCAGCTTCTCCACCTCGTCCTCGGCCACCCAGTAGTGCTTGACGTTGTCCAGCACCGGGAGCAGCACGTAGAGGTGGTTGAGCGCCTCGGCCAGCCGCAGGGTGCCGGTGAGCCGCAGGTCGACATACGGCGAGTCGCCCCAGCCGGTCATCGGGATCGGCCGGGCGTCCACGGTCCAGCCCAGCGGCTCGAACAGCCTGCTCACCAGGTCGGCAGGCCCGTGACAGGGCACCGCGGGCAGGTGCGCCTGGAGTGGCAGCGGGGTGGCGGCCAGTTCCGGCTTGGCCTCGCAGCGACCGCCCAGCGCGGTGCGGAAGACCTTGCCCAGGGCCACCGCGAGCATCGAGGAGGCCACGTAGGGCCGGTCGTTGACGTAGCGGCCCAGGCTGAACGCGGTGTTCTCCCGGCCCCGCCGCACCAGTTCGATCGGGTCGAGTTCCAGCAGCAGCCCGACCGTGCACTGATGCTCTTCCGCCTGTGGGTAGAACACGTGCGCGGTCCCGGCGGCGACCTCGAAGGTCTGCACCTTGCCGGGATGCTTGTGCAGCAGGAAGCCGAGGTCCGTCGCCGGCTGGTGGGTCGTGGTCAGGGTGAACAGCACGAGCGGGAAGTATCCCCGCTCGCGCTGCTCCCCGCTCTCGCATTAAGCAGCTTCTGAAGCCGCTTCCCGGATCGCTGTCTCCAGCACGTCCAGGCCCTCGGCCAACAGATCCTCGCCGATCACCAGCGGCGGCAGCAGGCGGATGACGTTGCCGAAGGTGCCGCAGGTGAGCACGATCACCCCGGCCGCGTGGCAGTCCGCGGCGACCCGTTTGGCCAGCGCCGCGTCCGGGGCGCCGCCGTCGCGGACGAACTCGATCGCCAGCATCGCGCCCCGGCCGCGCACCTCGCCGATGCTCGGCGTGGTCGCGGCGAGTGCGCGCAGCCGGGTCCCGGCCAGGGCTTCGATGCGGCGGGCGGCGGTGGCCAGGTCGAGTTCGCGCATCCGGGCGATGGTGGCCAGCCCGGCGGCGCACGCGAGGGGGTTGCCGCCGTAGGTGCCGCCGAGGCCGCCGGGGTGCACCGCGGACATGACGTCGGCGCGGCCGGTGACCGCCGCGAGGGGCAGGCCACCCGCGATGCCCTTGGCGGTGGTGATCAGGTCGGGCACCACGTGCTCGTGGTTGACCGCGAACCAGTCGCCGGTGCGGCAGAAGCCGGTCTGGATCTCATCGGCGATGAACAGCGCGCCGGAGGCGGTGCACCAGGTGGACAGGGCGGGCAGGAAGCCCTCGGCCGGGACCACGAAGCCGCCCTCGCCCTGGATGGGTTCGATCAGCACCGCGGCCACGTTCCGCGCGCCGACCTGGGTTTCGATGGCCTCGATCGCCCGCGCCGCGGCCTCGGGGCCGGTGAGTCCGTCCCGGTACGGGTAGGACATCGGCACCCGGTACACCTCGGGCGCGAACGGGCCGAAGCCCTGCTTGTACGGCATGTTCTTGGCGGTCAGGGCCATGGTGAGGTTGGTGCGGCCGTGGTAGGCGTGCTCGAAGACGATCACCGCGGCCCGGCCGGTGGCGTAGCGGGCGATCTTGACCGCGTTCTCCACCGCCTCCGCGCCGGAGTTGAACAGCGCCGAGCGCTTGTCGAACTCGCCGGGGGTGATGGCGTTGAGCTGCTCGCACACCTCGACGTAGCTCTCATACGGGTTGATCATCACGCAGGTGTGGGTGAACCGGGCGGCCTGCTCGGCCACGGCCGCGACCACCACCGGGTCCGCGTTGCCCACCCCGGTCACCGCGATGCCGGAGGCCAGGTCGATCAGCGAGTTGCCGTCCACGTCCACCAGCACCCCGCCACCAGCCTCGGCGGCGAAGGCGGGCACGGTCACCCCGATGCCTGGCGCGACCGCGTTCTCCTTGCGCGCCAACAGTTCCTGCGACCTGGGGCCGGGCAGGGCGGTGGCCAGCGTGCGCTGCTGGGGCGGTCCGGCCTGTCGGGTCATGACGTGACGCTCCTCTGGTTTCGTTGGCGCAGAAGGGAAACAATCAGCACGATGGCGGCGACGCCGAGGCTGACCAGCAGCTGCGGGCGGGCGCCGGGGTCGAAGAGCATGCCGATCAGCAGCGCGACCATGGCCAGGATGCTCAGCCAGGTCAGCATCGCCCTGGACCGGACCGACCGCAGGTGCGACACCGCGATCACCAGCCACACCAGCAGCGCGATCGCGCCGGAGGAGTTGACCAGGAAGGTGAACACGTCCTGCGGCGCGAAGTAGTTGAGCGCCACCGTGCCGAAGCCGAACACGGTGGAGACCAGCACCGCCCGGCGCGGCGAACCACTGCGGCTGAGCCGCTGCCAGGAGCGGGGCGCCTCACCGCGCCCGGCCAGCGAGAAGGCCATCCGGGATGCGGTGTACAGGCCGGAGTTGAGGCAGGACAGCACCGAGGTCAGCACCACCACGTCCATCACGGTGGCCGCCCCCGGCAGGCCGAGCCGGGCCAGCACCGCGACGTAGGGACTGGTGGCCACACTGGCGTCGTCGTAAGGCAGCAGGGTCACCACCACCGCGATGGAACCCAGGTAGAACACCAGGATCCGCCACACCACTGAGCGCACCGCGATCCGCACCGCGCGCTGCGGATCGGCTGACTCGCCCGCGGCCACGGTGGCGATCTCCGCGCCGAAGAAGGAGAACACCACCACCAGCATCGCGGAGAACACCGGCGCGGCCCCGTTCGGGAAGAACCCGCCGTGGCCAACGAGATTGTCCGTGCCGGGGGAGGTGATCCCGGGCAGGGTGCCCGCGATCGCGGCCACGCCCAGCAGCAGGAACACCGTGATCGCGGCGACCTTGACCGAGGCGAACCAGAACTCGAACTCGCCGTAGGAGCGCACCGAGAACAGGTTGGTCGCGGTGAGCAGCACCATCAGCGCCAGCGCCCAGCCCCACTGCGGGATCGCGGGCAGCCAGCGGTGCACGATGGCCGCGCCCGCGGTGGCCTCGATGCCGACCGTGACCACCCAGAACCACCAGTACAGCCAGCCGATGGAGAACCCGGCCCAGCGGCCGATCGCGCGGTCGGCGTAGGTGGAGAAGGAGCCGGTCTCCGGGGTGGCCGCGGCCATCTCGCCGAGCATCCGCATCACCAGCACGACCAGCAGCCCGGCCACCGCGTAGGAGATCAGCACGGCCGGACCGGCCTTGGCGATGGCCGCGCCGGAGCCCACGAACAGCCCGGCGCCGATCACCCCGGCGATGGCGATCATCGACAGGTGCCGCTGCCGCAGGGTGCGTTCCAGGGTGGCCATGGGCCCGAGTGTGCGAGCCGCCACACCCGGCGGGAAGTCGACAAAGTGGCTAGGTTGGTCTCGTCACCACTCCACTGTGTAGAGGTTCTCGTGCCGCTGACCCTGCGCGCGCTGCTGGAGCTGCCCGATCTGGGCCTCCGGCTGCTGGCCGGTGAGCCGGGCCTGGACCGGCCGTTGCCCTGGGCGCACGTCAGCGAACTGGCCGATCCGACGCCGTTCCTGGAAGGCGGCGAACTGCTGCTGAGCACCGGACTGGCGTTGCCGCCCGGTGCCAGGGAGCGGCGGTCCTACCTGGACCGGCTGGCCACGGCGGGTGCGGCCGGGCTGGCCTTCGGCACCGGGCTGAGTCACCAGCAGGTGCCCGCCGAACTGGTGAAAGCCGCGCGGGCGCGGGATTTCCCGCTGCTGGAGGTGCCAAGGGCCACCCCGTTCATCGCGGTCACCAAGGCGGTCAGCCGGTCGCTGGCCGCCGACTCACATGCCGAGGCGACCAGGATGAGCGGCGCGTTGCAGGCCCTGGCGGGTGCGGCCACCGGGGTGGACGGACTCGGCGCGGTGCTGCGGCGGCTGGCCCGCGAACTCGACGCCTGGGTGGTGCTGCTCGACGTGGCGGGCGAACCGCTGCGGGCCGCCCCGGCCAGTGCCCGCGGCCGGGTGGCCGGGGCCGCCGAACTGCTGGACCGGCTGCGTGCGGCCCGGCCGCCCGCCGCGGTCACCGTGCAGGCTGACGGCGAGCGGGTCACCGCACAGGCCCTCGGCGCGGGCAGGCGGACCAGGGCCTTCCTGTTGCTGGGCAGTGCCCGCGCCTGGACGGTGGCCGAACAGCACCTGCTCGGCGCGGCCGCCTCGCTGCTCGCGCTGGCCCTGGCCCAGACCGGCGGCCTGGACTCGGCCGCGCGCCGGTTGCGTGCCGGACTGTTCGAGCTGCTCGCCGCCGGGCAGCGGGAGCTGGTCGCCGAGGTGGTCCGGCCACTGTGGGGCGCGCTGCCCGCGCCGCCGCTGCGGGTGCTCGCGCTGACCGGCGCCGCCCCGGCCCGCACCGCGGCGGCCGACCTGCTCAGCGCCCAGGGCATGGCCGAACCCTGCTTCTTCGCCGAGGTCGAGGACCGGGTGCTGGTGCTGGCCGCATCACCCGCGCTGCTGGCCTGGTGCCGTGAGCTGCCTGCCCGGGTGCCCGGCCTGACCCTGGGCGTCTCCGGCCCGGTCACCGAGGTCGCCGAAGGCCACCGGCAGGCCCTGGCCGCCGCGGACGCCGCCCGCCGACACGGCCGGGTGGTCCTGGAATTCGCCGATCTGGCGGGCTCCGGACTGCTCGGGCTGCTCGACCCGCGCCGCGCCGCCGCCTTCGCCGAAGCCTTGCTCAGTCCGCTGAGCACGCACGATGCCACCGGCCGCGGCGACTTGCTGACCTCCCTGCGGGTCTGGCTCGGCCACCATGGACAGTGGGACCCGGCCGCGCAACAGCTTGGTGTCCACCGGCACACCTTGCGTAACCGAATGCGTAGGGTGGCCGATCTGCTGGGCAAGGACCTGGAATCACCCGGAATCCGCGCCGAGCTGTGGCTCGCCCTGCACCTGCATCGGCCAGACTGAACTCGCCACCGACGCTCGGGAGACGCACTCATGCCGAACCGCCTCGCCGCGGCGACCAGCCCGTACCTGCTCCAGCACGCCGACAACCCGGTGGACTGGTGGCCGTGGTGCGACGAGGCGTTCGCGGAGGCCCGCCGCCGGAATGTGCCGGTGCTGCTCTCGGTCGGTTACGCGGCCTGCCACTGGTGCCACGTGATGGCGCACGAGTCCTTCGAGAACCCGGTGATCGCCGAACTGATGAACGCCGGGTTCGTCAACGTCAAGGTCGACCGCGAGGAACGGCCGGATGTGGACGCGGTCTACATGGAGGCCACCCAGGCGATGACCGGCCACGGTGGCTGGCCGATGACCTGCTTCCTCACCCCCGAGGGCGAGCCGTTCCACTGCGGCACCTACTACCCGCCGCAGCCGCGCCCCGGCATCCCGTCCTTCCAGCAGCTGCTGGCCGCGGTGATCGAGGCCTGGACCGAACGCGGGGACGAGGTGCGCGAGGCGGCCCGCTCGGTGGTGGCCCAGCTGACCGAATCCGCCCGGCCGCTGCCACAGTCCACTGTGGACAGTGAAGTGCTGGCGCAGGCGGTGACCGCGCTGTCCCAGGAGTTCGACCCGGTGCACGCCGGATTCGGTGGCGCGCCGAAGTTCCCGCCGTCGATGGTGCTGGAGTTCCTGCTCCGCCACCACGAGCGCACCGGCTCGCCCGAGGCGCTCTCGCTGGCCGAGCGCACCTGCGAGGCAATGGCCCGCGGCGGCCTGTACGACCAGCTCGGCGGCGGTTTCGCCCGGTACAGCGTGGACGCCGCCTGGGTGGTGCCGCACTTCGAGAAGATGTTGTACGACAACGCGTTGCTGCTGCGCGTCTACACCCACCTGGCCCGCCGCACCGGCTCCGCGCTGGCCCGCAGGGTCGCGGTGGAGACCGCGGAGTTCCTGCTCACCGACCTGCACACACTGCAGGGCGGCTTCGCCTCCTCACTGGACGCCGACACCGACGGCGTGGAGGGCCTGACCTACGCCTGGACCCCGGCCCAGCTCACCGAGCTGCTCGGCGCGCAGGACGGGCCCTGGGCCGCGAACCTGTTGCGGGTCACCGACTCCGGCACCTTCGAGGACGGCATGTCCACCCTCCAGCTGCTCGCCGACCCGGACGATCCGGCGCGCTGGCAACGGATCCGCACCGTATTGCGCACGGCGCGGGCCGCCCGCCCGCAGCCCGGCCGGGACGACAAGGTGGTCACCGCCTGGAACAGCCTGGCCATCGCCGCGCTGGCCGAGGGCGGCGCCTACTTCGACCGGCCACAGTGGATCGACGCCGCCGTCTTCGCCGCCGACCTGCTGCTGGGCACCCACCTGGTGGAGGGCAGGCTGCGCCGCAGCTCCCGCGAGGGCACCGCGGGCGCCGCGGTCGGCGTGCTGGAGGACTACGCCACCACCGCCGAGGCATTCCTGGTGCTGCACCAGGTCACCGGCCAGTCCCGCTGGCTGACCCACGCCTGCGGCCTGCTGGACACCGCACTGGAACAGTTCGCCGACCCGGAGAATCCCGGCGTCTTCTTCGACACCGCCGCCGACGCGGAGAAACTGGTCCGCCGCCCCAGCGACGTCTCCGACAACGCCACCCCCAGCGGCGCCGCCGCACTGGCAGGCGCCCTGCTGACCGCCTCCGTACTGGCAGGCTCCGACCGGGCGAGCACCTACCGGGTGGCCGCGGAGAGCGCGCTGAGCCGGGCAGGCGTGCTGGCCGCCCGCGCGCCCAGGTTCGCCGGCTGGTGGCTGGCCGTGGCCGAGGCGGTGCAGCACGGTCCGGTGCAGGTCGCGGTGGTCAGCTCCGGCGCGGACAACCGCCGCTGGGAATTGATGGCCGCCGCCCGCTCCGCCCTGCCCGCGGGCGCGGTGCTGATCGGCGGCGAGCCGGACGAGCCGGGCGTGCCCCTGCTGACGGCCCGCCCGCTGGTCAACGGCACCGCCGCCGGGTACGTGTGCCGGGGCTACGTCTGCGAGCGGCCGGTGACCTCAGTCGTGGAGCTGACCGGCGCGATCCGCCGCGCGGTCCGGAGCTGAGTCGGGGTCCGGACCGATCCGCACCCCGTCCAGCCGCAGCGGCGCGGCGAAGAAGGTGCTGCTGAAGTCCGGTCGCCGGGCGAACCAGGAACCGGTCAGACTGACCAGTCCGGCGAACCGGCAGTCGGCGAAGTCGGTCCGGTCGGCGAACCCGGCCATGCAGTGCACCGGGCCGTCGAAGCAGGCCTGCCGGAACTCCGCGGCCCGCTCGAACCGGGTCTGGGCGAGCTTCACCTGCTCCCGCACCTTGATCGAGGCGAACCCGGCGGCCTGCCGGAACTCGGCGCGGTCGGCGGTCAGCTCGCCCAGCCGCGCCTGCTCGAAGTGCGCCGGACCGTGGAAGACCGCGTCGCACAGGGTCAGCCGTCTGGTTACCCGGACCTCGCGCAGGCTGGTCGGGCCGTGCAGCACCGCGCGGCTGAGGTCCACACTGGTGAAGGACAGTCTGGCCAGGGTCAGCCCGTCCAGCACGGTGTCGGACAGGTCCAGCACCAGCTGACCCGGCGCCGACCGCAGCACCCTGTCCAGCACCTTCTGCGTTTCCCGGCGCAGGTGCCGCGCCCCCGGCTCCTCGGCCGGGATCGCCTGCCGCAGGAACACGCACACGATGTCGACCACCTGCTGCGCCATGGCCGGGCGGGCCGCGGCGATCCCGGCCAGCGCGTACAGCGCGCCCACCCGCACCTGCGCGGCCGCGTTGCCCAGCAACTCCACCGTGCCGACGAAGCTCTCATCGGCCACCCGCTGCCGCTCCTGCTCGTGCTTGAGCTGGTCCAGTTCGTGCCGCTGGAGTTCCAGCGCTTGTTTCTGCCGCTCGGTCTCGGCCTTCTCCCGGTCCAGCTGCGCGCGTTCCTCCTCCACCCGCCTGCGCCGGTCGGCCAGCCAGGCGGTGTACCCGGTCAGCACCATGGTGGCCAGCGCGGTGCTGGTCAGCATCGGGCTCTGGCCGAACTCCTGGCCGGTGATCAGCAGCCAGGGCACCACGACGAGCAGCGGCAGGAAGGTCATGCCGATCACCGCCAGCGGCAGCCGCTCCCGCCGCCAGCGGCCCTCGATCCACCGCCCGGTCATCGCGGGTCCAGCAGTTCGCCGACCGTCCGGGCCAGCAGCTTCGGGTCGGCCCTGACCAGCGTGGTGTGCGTGCCCGCGGCGTAGACCAGGTGCCTGCCGTAACGCTCGCCGTCGTTGACCAGCAGCTGGCGCTCGATCCGCCGCGGGGTGTCCCAGCAGGCCCGCACGGTGCCGCCGATCTGCGCCCGGCGCACCACCGGATCGGCCACCAGCGGCGCCAGCACGCCCCGGTCCGCCTTGGACAGCGGCCGGTCCCACGGGTCGGGGCCGCCCACGGTGAACGCGCGCAGCTGGGTGGTGGGCACGGACAGCTGACGCAGCGTGCCGCGCGGGTGCTCGGGCAGCTCGGCCAGCAACGCGGTGGCCAGCCCGGTGTCCCGCACCGTCCGCAGGGTCAGCCCGGCGGGGGAGAGCACGGCCAGCCCGGCCCGGTCCGGCCCGCCCGCGGCGGCCAGCGCGCGCACCCAGCCGCCCCGGCCGACCAGCCGCAGGTCCAGCGACCGGCTGTGCTCGGCGAGCAGCCGGACCAGCGACAGCACGTCCTCGGCGATCCGCCGATCGTCCCGGTATCCCTTGGCGGCCAGCTCGTCCATGCCCTGGCGCTGGCTCGCCGCCCGGTCCGGATAGTCGCCGCTCTCCGGGGCCACGTCCAGCACCACCGGCTGCGGCCGGTCCTCGTGCACGGCGTGCCAGAGCGTGCTGAAACCCAAGCGGGACAAGGGTTCTCGGCTGAAGTACGACATAGCCCGGCTACTCGCCGATCACCGGGGGCGCGACCGTCAGATCCGTGCTGAACGGATCGTCCGGATCCGCCGCGAGGTGCCGCAGGTAGTGCTGTTCCGGCTCCTCCCACCGCGGTGGCGGAGCAGGTGCGGGGGCAGGCGGAGGCGGGGGTGCGACCGGCCGCGATCCCCGTGGCCCGAAGCTGCCCGGCAGTGGAATCGGTTCGGTCTCCGCCTCGGCCGCGCGCACCACCCGGGGTACGGGCGGCAGCGGGGCCGGGCGCGTCCGGACCACCGTGGGCCGGGTGGGCAAGCCGAACAGCACCGCCCGCTCGTACCCGCCGAGCACGTCCCGCGCCCGGTCGGTGACCTGCCGGACCTGCAGCTCCGCCCCGTGCAGGTCCGGGGTGTGCAGCCAGGCCGCACCGGTGGTGTCCAGGAACCCGGTGCTGTGCGCGGGTGGCGGCGGCAGCTGGGTGGGCACGCTGTTCCGAACCAGATCGAACTCGGTGGCCACGGTGGACAGCAGCTCCCGCGCCGCGGCGGCCTGGGCGTGCGCGTCGACCAGCAGCGCGCTGGTGGTCGAGGCGAGGTCGGTGGCCACCGCCGCGCCGCGGTCGGTGTTGTGCCGGGTGAACTCGGCGAAGGCCCGGTCGTAGTCGCCGCGCAGTTCGTCCAGCTCGGCCCAGATCCGGTGCCAGTGATCCGCGGTCAGGTACAGCGGAGCAGATCCAGTGCCGGTGTGCACGTCAGCGCAGATTCGCGCGATCGGCGCTTCCGGCCACCAGATGATTCCCTCATTCCAGGTAGTCAAGATTTCCCGCCCCCCGTGCTCGGCTTAGTTGTCGCCGGGTAAACCCTGAACGTGCGAATTGTCACGCTCGACGATCCGGTAGTCGGTTGCCATGGCCGTGGCGGCGCTGAGTTGCCGTCGTAGTTCGATGATCGCCTGGTCCATCTCGGCCAGGAAGGAGTCCGGCCCGCGATCGACCAGATCCCGGTATCTGGCCATGGCCAGGGCGCTGACCGGGTCTTTCGCTGGTGGCGCCAGCCCGGCTGCCTGCAGCCCCCTGCTGCGCAGCACCTCAAGGCGATCGAGCAACAGCCGCAGCCGCGCCGCCAGCCTGGCGGCGCTTTCCGGACTGATCCGCATGGTGGCCCCGGAATCGGGAGGTGCCATCCGGTGTCCTTTCTCGACGGTCGAGAGTAAGGACACTACGACACGCCCCCGGCAATCAGAACAACCCCATCGGGTTACCGGCCGGTCATCAAGTTGAATGACCAACAATTCCTTGATCGAATTGCCTCAGCGGGCCAGCATGCCCAGGTGGATGCGTTCGAACTCCATTACGTCCACCGCCGCCGGATCATCCAGCAGTGCCAGCACCGCCCCGCGCGGGGTCAGTCGCAGCCCGGCTGGCGGGTTGGGCAGCAGGTCGGCGCGCTCGGCGTTGAAGTAGGTCCACCAGCCCAGCCGGTGCGGCCACTGGCCGGGCGGCGGCACGTCGTCACCGAGCGGGTCGGGCAGCAGCGACCACACCTGTTCCAGCGACCACTCGTCCTCGACCCGCCCGAACAACCCGTCGAAGCGCTCACCCAGCTCCACCCACAACTCGGTCAGCCCGCGGTGCCGGAGCCGGTACCCATCCGCCTCGGGCCGGGGTTCGCGCCAGGTCCCGCCGGAAAGCGTCAGGCTCACCGAAGTACGGGTGGTGCGCAGGAAGACACAGTCCTCCTCGGCGTCCCACAGCGAGATGCCCCAGCGCGCCTCGGCCAGTCCGATGACGAGTTCCGCCCGACTGGCCTGCCGGAGTTCATCCTCCGGACCGTCCTCCGGGCTCAGCGGGTGGATCGTCGGCCAGAGCTGCCAACCGCCGTCGGCGAACAGCTCCAGCATCTGTTCGATCCGGGCAGGTGTCCACGGTTCGGCGTAGTGCATCTCCCAGTCCCAGTCCGACCCCATGCCTCCATCTTCGCTGTTCTCCACGGGCGAACGCGACCGCGAAACGAAGTACTCGCCACCGGCGTTGGAAAAGGTGTAAGCATGTAATCAGAGCAACGAGGACAAGAGGAGCAAGCCATGGGGCACCGATACGAGAGTGGCAAGGAAGCAGCGGGCTGGTTCGCAGGCAGGCTGCCGGACGGCTGGTTCACCAGCGCCCCGGAGGTCATCGTCGACCGCGAGGAGATCACTATCCTGGGCGAACTCCCGGCCCTGGACGGCGAGTACACCGACGACGCCGAACGGGCCGCGGCCGAGGCTGGCCGGATCGCCCGCTGGCGTGAGCAGACCCGCGAGGAACGCATCGACATCGCCCGCCAGGCCGAGCACCGTTACGGCCGCAAGGTCGCCTGGGCCGCCCGCCTCGGCGGCACCGAGGAACGCTTCACCCGCCTGTCCGTCCCGGTCATGACCCGCCTCCGCCAGCCGGAACGCCTGATCCTGGACACCCTGGTGGACGCGGGCGTCGCCCGCTCCCGCTCGGAGGCGCTGGCCTGGGCGGTGCGGCTGGTGGGCAAGCACGCGGACGAGTGGCTTGGCGAGTTGCGCGAGGCGATGACCAAGGTGGACGAGCTGCGCGCGAAGGGCCCGGGGCTGTAGCGAAGAGGTTGCCGGGGTGCGGGCAGGCGGCGGGTGCCCGCACCCCGGCTGGCATCAGGGGTAGAGCACCAGCCAGACCGCGATGTAGTGGCTCAGCGCGGCCAGCGCGGTGGCGGCGTGGAAGAACTCGTGGAAGCCGAAGACCTTCGGCCACGGGTTGGGCCTGCGGATGCCGTACATGATCCCGCCCACGGTGTAGAACAGGCCGCCGACCAGCAGCAGCACCAGGGCGGTCACCCCGCCGCGGGCGCCGAGTTCGGGCAGGACGAAGACCGCGACCCAGCCCAGGGCGATGTAGATCGGCACGCCCAGCCAGCGTGGGGCTTCCGGCCAGGCCAGTTTCAGGGTCACGCCTGCCAGCGCGCCGCCCCAGACCACGGCCAGGATCACGTTGCCCAGGCCCGGATCCATGGCCAGCAGGCAGAACGGGGTGTAGGTGCCCGCGATGAACAGGAAGATCATCGAGTGGTCCAGGCGGCGCATCCAGCGCAGCGCGCCCTCGGTCAGCCAGGTGCGGCGGTGGTAGAGCGCGCTGATGCCGAACAGGCCCAGGATGGTGACCGTGTAGATCGAGGTGGCCAGGGCGGCGCGGGCGGAGACCGTGCTGGCGGCCACGGCGATCAGGGTGGCGCCCGCGACCAGCGAGACGAAGAACGACCACTGGTGGATCCGGCCACGCATCAACGGCTTGTCGTACTGGGCCGGGGCAGTGGGTGGGAGGGTCGCGGCTGGCACCTGTCAAGGTTACGGCACCGTAGGTTACGCACCGGTTATGTTGTGGTCAGGTCCACACGCGCTCAGCCGGTCAGGTTCCGGTGGTCGACCATCAGGCAGCGGTTCACCACCACGTCCAGTCCGGCCGCCGCAGCCTTCGCGCAGGACGCTTCGTCCTCGATGCCCAGTTGCAGCCACAGCGCGCCCGCTTTCACCTCGATCGCCTGTTCGGCCACCGGCGCCACCACCTCGGAACGGCGGAAGACGTCCACGATGTCGATGTGCTCGGGCACCGCGGCCAGGTCCGGGTAGACCTGGAGACCGAACACCTCGCGCAGCGCCGGGTTCACCGGGAAGACCCGCAACCCCTGCCGGTGCAGGTAGTGCGCGATCTGGTGACTCGGCCGGTCCGGTCGCGCGCTGACGCCGACCACGGCCACGGTGCGGGCGGTGCGCACGAGTCGCGCGATCACCTCGGGGTCCTGCCACTGGGGGTGCACACGAACAGTGTGCCCGGGTGTCGGCGTACGCTGCGCGGACGTGGGTGTACGTCAGCGGGTCCGCGACCTTCTCGAAATCGGCTACGAATGGCGACTGCGCCGCGGCATGGTCGGGATGGAACATCCCCGGCACGTCGGGGTGATCCTGGACGGCAATCGCAGATGGGCCAAGGAAGCCGGGTTCGCCGACGTCAACGACGGGCACCGGATCGGCGCGATGAAGATCGAGCAGATGCTCGGCTGGTGCCGTGAGGTCGGCGTCGAGGTGGTCACCCTGTGGCTGCTCTCCACCGACAACCTGGATCGCCCGCCGGAGGAGCTGAACCCCCTGCTGGAGATCATCGCCGGCGTGGTGGACGAGCTGACCGAACCCGCCACCGGCCTGCGGGTGCGGATAGTGGGCGCGCTGGACCTGCTGCCCACCGAGACCGCGGCCCGGCTCTCCGCCGCTGCCCTGCGGACCAGGGACCGCAAGGGCATGGAGGTCAACGTCGCGGTCGGCTACGGCGGCCGCCGGGAGATCGCCGACGCGGTGCGCAAACTGTTGCTGCAGCACGCCGAGGCTGGCACCACCATCGAGGAACTGGCCGAGGTGCTCGACGTCGACCACATCGCCGAACACCTCTACACCTCCGGCCAGCCCGACCCGGACCTGCTCATCCGCACCTCCGGCGAACAGCGCCTCTCCGGCTTCCTGCTCTGGCAGTCCGCGCACTCGGAGTTCTGGTTCTGCGAGGCGTACTGGCCGGAGTTCCGCCGCATCGACTTCCTGCGCGCGCTGCGCGCCTACGCGGTGCGGCACCGGCGTTTCGGCTCGTAGTCCGGCCGCGCTGGCGTAGGGTCCGCGCGGTGGAGGGACACCAGCTCGTACGCGAGTACCTGTTGCTCGGCCTGCGCTTCGACCGCCTGGTCGACGGATTCGTGGACGCCTACACCGGTGATCCGCTGCTGCGCAGGCAGGTCGGCGCCGAACCCCGCCCGGACCCGGCCGCGCTGGCCGCCAGGGCGAGGGAACTGCGGGCCGAGCTGCCGGGCATCAACCTGGAGCCGGAACGCGTCGCCTTCCTGGACGCGCACCTGATCGCGCTGGAGTGCTCCGGCCGCAAGCTGGCCGGGGAAGCGGTCTCCTTCGTCGAGGAGGTCGAGTCCTACTTCCAGGTCCGCATCACCCCCGGCGATCAGGACGAGTACCGCGCCGCGCACGCCGAACTGTCCGCGCTGCTGCCCGGTGAGTCCTCGCTGGAAACCCGGCTGAACACCTTCCGCGGCCGGGACCTGGTCCCACCGGAGAAGCTGGAACCGGTGGTGCGCGCCCTCTCCAGCACGTTGCGGGACACCGTCCGCGGCACCTTCGGCCTGCCGGAGGAGGAGGTGGTCGAGTACGAGATCGTCACGGACAAACCCTGGAGCGGCTTCAACTACTACCTGGGCGGCTACCACTCCAAGGTCGCCATCAACGCCGACCTCGGCCACCGGATGGCCAACCTGCCGCACCTGGTCGCGCACGAGTCCTACCCCGGGCACCACACCGAGCACTGCCGCAAGGAATCCGGCCTGGTGGCCAAGCAGGGCCAGGCCGAGCAGACCATCTTCCTGGTCAACACCCCGCAATGCCTGATGGCCGAGGGGCTGGCCGATCTGGGCCTGCACGCGGTGATCGGCGCGGGCTGGGGACGCTGGACCCAGGAGATCGTCGGCGACCTGGGGCTGCGGATGGAGGGCGAGCAGCAGGAGCGGATGGAAGGCGCGCTCGGCAAACTGGCCAGCGTGCGCCAGGACGCCGCGCTGATGCTGCACGACCGCGGCGCGGACGTGGACGAGGTGGCCATGTTCCTGCGCCGCTGGCTGCTGTGCACCGACGCGCGGGCCCGGCAGATGATCCGGTTCCTGTCGGATCCGTTGTGGCGGGCCTACACCACGACCTATGTCGAGGGCTACCGGCTGCTGCGGACCTGGCTCAACGCGCGGCCCTCCGGCCAGACGGTGGCGCAGCGGTACCGGCGGCTGCTGGACGAGCCGCTGATCCCGGCGGGTATCCGCGCCGAGATCGCCGCGGACATCCCGGCCGTGCCGCGAGTCGGGTGAACCCGGGATGACCGGCCGCCTGCTCTGTGTCGGACTGGCCACCGTCGACCTGCTGCACCGCGTCCCGCGCTTCCCGGCCGCCAACGACAAGGTCACGGCACTTCGACAGGACATTGCCGCAGGTGGTCCGGCATGTAACGCCGCGGTTACCGCCGCGGTGGCTGGCTCGGCCGTCACTCTCCTGACCGCACTCGGAGATCACCCGTTGGCACGTCTCGTGCATCAGGAACTGGCTGGTTTCGGCATAACCGTGCGTGACTGCACGCCGGACCGGCGCGAGTCTCCGGCGGTCTCCGCGATCACCGTGCACGAGCGGACGGGGGACCGGAGCATCGTCTCCACCGACGCGGGCGGCGTCGACGCCCAGCCCCCCGCGGACCTGCCCGCGCTGCTCGACGACGCCGACGTCGTGCTCATCGACGGCCACCATCCGGCCCTGGCCGCGGCCGCCGTCCGGGGCAGCGCGCCGGTGGTCTTCGACGCGGGCCGCTACCGCCCGCAGCACGAGGAGCTGCTGACCGCCGCCACCGTGGTCATCTGCTCCGGCGACTACCGGCTACCAGGTCAGGACAGTCCCGAGGGCACCATCGCGGAACTCCGGCGGATCACCCGCACCGGCGCGATGACCCGCGGCGGCGAGCCGATCACGCACTGGGACCGCGAGCGCGGGACCGGCGAACTGGCCGTGCCGCGGGTACCGGTGCGGGACACGCTGGGTGCGGGAGACGCTTTCCATGGGGCGTTCGCAGCCTCGGTCGCGCACAGCGGCTGGGACCCGGCGGAGTTCGTCCGGCACCTGGACTTCGCGGCGGAGGTGGCGGCGATCCGGGTGCGGAACATCGGGCCGCGGGACTGGCTGGAACACGTACCGAGAGTGACGGAAAGCCGACAATAAGGACATCATCGCTGCTCGCGGTCGCGGTATGTGTGCAGTACGTAGCGTTGCGGTGACAATTAAACAAATCACCTGTGTGGCTTCATGCCGATTGTCAGTGCCCGCAGGTAGCTTGCCATTGACGGGTCGACCCGATCGACTCGTCCAGGGAGGCCCTGGTCGTGACGTTGACGCGCACGCGGGGGCCGGCACCCGGCTCTCGTGGCCGTGTGTTCCCGGCGCCGAAGCCATCGGCGTAGGAACACCGACCCGCAGGGTAGTGCCTGGCCCACCGAGCACCGAACGCGGGTGCCGCGTTCGTGAGGGAGTTGCCGTGAGCGCACGACGGTCCCCAGCACAGTCCTCGACCCGTTCCGCCCGCAGCGGTGCCCGCCGTGCGACAGCCTCGAAGGGCTGTTTGTACGTGCTGGACACCTCGGTGCTGCTGTCCGACCCCTGGGCGATCACCCGGTTCGCGGAGCACCAGGTGGTGCTGCCGCTCGTGGTGATCAGCGAGCTGGAGGGGAAACGACACCACCCGGAGCTGGGCTGGTTCGCTCGCGAGGCACTGCGCTTGCTCGATGACCTCCGCGTCCTGCACGGGCGGTTGGACTCGCCCGTTCCGATCGGCGAGGACGGTGGCACCCTCCATGTGGAGCTGAACCACTCGGATCCGGATGTTCTGCCCTCCGGCTTCCGCACCGATTCCAACGACGCCCGGATCCTCGCCTGCGCGTTGAACCTGGCGGCGGAGAACAACCAGGTCACCCTGGTCACCAAGGACATGCCGCTGCGGGTCAAGGCCAGTGCGGTGGGTCTGGCGGCCGATGAGTACCGGGCCCAGGACGTCACCCCGTCCGGCTGGACCGGGACGGCGGACCTGGAGGTCGGCGCGCACATCGTGGACACGCTCTACAAGGAGAGCGTGGTCGACCTGGACGAGGCAAGGGATCTGCCCTGCCACACCGGGTTGCGACTGCTGGCGGGCACCGCGAGCGCGCTGGCCAGGGTGACCCCGGACAAGCGGGTGCGCCTGGTCCGCGGCGACCGGGAGGCCTTCGGGCTGCACGGGCGCTCGGCCGAGCAGCGGATCGCGCTCGACCTGTTGCTGGACCCCGAGGTCGGCATCGTCTCGCTCGGCGGGCGAGCGGGCACCGGCAAGTCCGCGCTGGCGCTGTGCGCCGGTCTGGAAGCCGTGATGGAGCGGCGGCTGCACCGCAAGGTGGTGGTCTTCCGGCCGGTCTACGCCGTCGGCGGGCAGGAACTCGGGTACCTGCCGGGCAGCGAGAACGAGAAGATGATGCCCTGGGCCCAGGCCGTGTTCGACACCCTGGGCGCGATGGTCAGCAAGGACGTCATCGACGAGGTGCTCGACCGCGGCATGCTCGAAGTGCTGCCGCTGACCCACATCCGCGGCCGGTCGCTGCACGATTCGTTCGTGATCGTGGACGAGGCGCAGTCGCTGGAGCGCAACGTGCTGCTCACCGTGCTCTCGCGGCTGGGCACCGGCTCCAGGGTGGTGCTGACCCACGATGTGGCCCAGCGGGACAACCTGCGGGTCGGCAGGCACGACGGCATCGCCGCGGTGATCGAGAAGCTGAAGGGGCATCCGCTGTTCGCGCATGTCACCCTCACCCGCTCGGAGCGTTCCCCGATCGCGGCCCTGGTCACCGAGATGCTGGAGGGCGACTACCTGAGCTGATCGTCGCGCCCCTGCTCAGTCGATCGGCCGATCGGCTGAGCAGGGTGGCCGATCGGCCGGGTGCACAGTGGCCGTAGTGCCGATCCGCCGGTCCCCGGTCCTGGGCGAAGCTGAACGCACAACACAGCGAGCCCGAGGAGAACCGATGATCGAGATGGTGCTGACCTGGACCGGAGCCGTGCTGAGCGTGCTCGTGGTGCTGCTCATGCTGCTCCCGGTCGTCGTCTCCGGCACGGGCCGGACGGTCAAGCTCGCCAAGCCGGCTCGGGGGCCGGAAGAGCACACCGGGGTGCAGCCCGTGGTTCGCGCCGCGGGTCCGGTCGCCGTCTGAGGGTAAGAACCAACTACGAGCTGCTCGGGGCAGCTCGCCACCCACGGGCCCCATGCCTCCTTCGGGGGGAGGCATGGGGTCCGTTTTCGCGCTGACCGGAGTTTGTTCGCCGGAATGGGTTGACCTTGACGCAGCGTCAGGGTTGGAGCCTGGTCGCATGACGCGCCACCCCGCTCCCACCACGCCGGGCCTGCCCACCGAACGCGACGCCGGTCCCTTCACCCCGCCCAGCCACCGCACCCGGCTCCGGGAAACCCGTCCGGTCAGCCCGCTGGTCTTCCCCGACGGCCACCAGGGCTGGATCGTCACCGGCTACGACGCGGTCCGCCAGGTCATGGCCGACACCAGGTTCAGCTCCCGGCTGGACCTCGGCGTGATCCACGAACCGTTCGAGATCCCCGGCATGCCGGTGGCCACCGAACCCTCCCCGCAGGTGCCGGGCGTGTTCGTGGCCATGGACCCGCCGGATCACACCCGGCTGCGCCGCAGGCTCACCGGCGCCTTCACCGTCCGGCGGATGAAGCAGCTGGAGGACCACATCGGCGAGATCGTGGAGCGCCAGCTCGATCACCTGGCCGGGCTGACCCCGCCGGTGGACCTGGTCGCCGAGTTCGCGCTGCCGGTGCCCTCGCTGGTGATCTGCGAACTGCTCGGCGTGCCCTACACCGACCGGGACACCTTCCAGGTCAACTCGAACCGGTTCATGGACATGAGCCTGCCGTTCGAGGAGAAGATCGCCGCGTATATGGCGCTGACCGGTTATCTCGCCGAACTGGTCACCAGCAAGCGGGCCGCTCCCGGTGAGGACATCCTCTCCGACCTGGCCTGCCAGGAAGACCTCACGATCGAGGAACTGACCGGCATCGCCTTCCTGCTGTTGCTGGCCGGGCACGAGACCACCGCGAACATGCTGGCGCTGGGCACCTTCGCGCTGCTGGAGCACCCTGATCAGCTGGCCGAACTGCACGCCGACCCGGCGCTGCTGCCCGAGGCCGTCGAGGAACTGCTGCGCTATCTGTCCATCGCGGACATCTTCTTCCGCTACGCCACCGAGGACCTCGAACTCGGCGGCGAGACCATCCCGCGGGGCTCCACCGTGCTGGTCTCCCTGCTGGCCGCCAACCACGATCCCCAGCGATTCGAGAACCCCGGCGCGCTGGACATCCACCGCAAGGCCCGCGGGCACCAGGCCTTCGGCCACGGCATCCACCAGTGCCTCGGCCAGCAGCTGGCCCGGATCGAGATGCGCGCCGGGTTCGCCGGGCTGCTGCGCCGGTTCCCGACCCTGGAGCTGGCCATCCCGGCCGGCGAGGTGAAGCTGCGGACCAACATGCGGATCTACGGCGTGCACGAGCTGCCGGTCACCTGGACCGGGACGGCCGAGTAGTCCCGCGGTGTGGTCGGCGCGACCTCGCGCCGACCACACCGGGTCCGGCTACCAGCCAGTCGGCAGCGGCCTGCCCTCGGCGAAGCCAGCCGCGGACTGCACGCCCAGCAGCGCCCGCTGGTGGAACTCGGTCACCGTGGTCGCACCGGCGTAGGTGCAGGAGGAGCGCACCCCGGCGCAGATCGCGTCCAGCAGGTCCTCCACGCCCGGCCGGGCCGGGTCCAGCCGCATCCGCGAGCTGGAGATGCCCTCCTCGAACAGTCCCTTGCGGGCCCGGTCGAAGGCCGAGTCGGTGCGGGTGCGCGCGCTGACCGCGCGCTTGGAGGCCATGCCGAAGGACTCCTTGTACAGCCTGCCCTGCTCGTCGTGGTGCAGGTCGCCCGGCGACTCGTAGGTGCCCGCGAACCAGGAGCCGATCATCACCGAGGCGGCGCCCGCGGCCAGTGCGAGCGCGACGTCGCGGGGGTGCCGGACGCCGCCGTCGGCCCACACGTGCTTGCCGTACTTGCGGGCCTCCTCGGCGCATTCGGCCACCGCGGAGAACTGCGGGCGGCCCACCCCGGTCATCATCCGGGTGGTGCACATCGCGCCGGGGCCGACGCCGACCTTGACGATGTCCGCACCGGCCTCGATCAGGTCCCGCGTGCCCTCGGCGGTGACCACGTTGCCCGCCACCAGCGGCACCGCCGGGTCCAGCGCGCGCACCGCCTTCAAAGCGGTGAGCATCTTGTCCTGGTGGCCGTGCGCGGTGTCCACGACCAGCGTGTCCACCCCGGCGGCCAGCAGTTCAGCGGCCTTGGCGGCCACATCGCCGTTGACCCCGATGGCCGCGGCCACCCGCAGCCTGCCCAGCTCGTCCAGCGCCGGGCGGTAGATGTCCGCGCGCAGGGCGCCGACCTCGGTCAGCACCCCGGCCAGCCTGCCCTCGCCGTCCACGGCCAGGGCCACCTTGGCCGGACGGCCGTGCAGCCGCTCGAAGACCTCACGCGGCTGCGCGGTCAGCGGCAGCACCAGCAGGTCCTCGTTGAGCACGTCCTCGACCCTGGCGAAGCGGTCCACCCCGGTGCAGGCGGCCTCGTCCACCACACCCAGCGGCACGCCCTGGGCGTCGACCACCACGACCGCGCCGTGCGCCCGCTTGTGCAGCAGGTTCAGCGCGTCGGCCACCGCCGCGCCGGCCGCCACCACCAGCGGGGTGTCCCACACCGGGTGCCTGCCCTTGACCCAGGAGACGATCTCGGCGACCGCCTCCGGGGCCACGTCCTGGGGCAGCACGGTGATGCCGCCGCGCCGGGCGATGGTCTCGGCCATCCGGCGGCCTGCCACCGCGGTCATGTTGGCCACCACGATCGGGATCGTGGCACCCGTTCCGTCCACAGTGGACAGGTCGACGTCGAACCTGGAGGTGATGCCGGAGCGGCGGGGCACCAGGAAGACGTCGTCGTAGGTCAGGTCATATCCGGGGCTGACCCCGTCCAGGAAGCGCACGAGAGTCCAGGATACGGATTCGCGCGCGACCTGGACGGGGATCAGCTCACTGGAACCAGTCGGCGTGGTCCCGCACCCACTCGCGGTAGGTCAGCGCCGGGCGGCCCAGCACCCGCTCGGTGACGTCACTGACCTCGTCCGCCCGCTGGGTGGCCTCGGCCCGGTAGCCCTCGATCATGGTGATGACGTCCTCCGGCCAGCCCTGCGCCAGGAAGAAGGCCACCGCCTCCGCCGGGGTCTGCTCGACGAACTTCAGCTCCCGGCCGAGCACCTCGCCGATGATCTGCACCAGCTCGACCCTGCTGAGCTGTTCCGGGCCGGTCAGGCTGTACCTGGCATAAAGGTGGCTGTCCTCCAGCAATGCCGCGATACCGACGTCCGCGATATCCCGTTCATGAATGGGCACCATCCTGGCCTGCGGATAGGCACCATAGGCCAGGCCGTTCAACTTGATGCTCTCGGCCCATTCGCCGGTGTTCCCGGCGAACATTCCCGGCCGCAGGTGCGTCCATTCCAGACCGGTGTCCTCCACCGCCTGTTCCACGTGCAGGTGCTCGTCGCCCGCCTCCTTGTTGGTGCGCAGCCGCTGCACCGTGGAGGAGGAGGACAGGGTGACGATCCGGCGCACTCCGGCCTTGCGCACCGCCTCCAGGAAATATTCCAGGCGCTCGAAGTGCGGGAAGAGGTAGAGCTTCTCCACGCCTTCCAGTGCAGGCAGGAAGGTGTCCGGGTCGGTGATGTCGGCCTGGACCACCTCGGCCGCCGCGGGCAGCCCGGCCGTCTGCGGGTCCCTGGTGGTGGCCCGGACCTGCTGCCCCTTGGCCAGCAGGCCGTCCACCACGTGCCTGCCGACCGAGCCGGTCGCGCCGGTCACCAGAATTGTCATGAGTCCTCCAGTGCTTTCGATTCCCTCGGCCGCCGACCGTAGAGGAAAAAGAACGCTATACGCACATAGGACTTTGCTAAAACAAATCCGGCTGAACTATTTGACAGATCGCGATTTATGCTGTCTACGGGTGTGTGTCAGAGCGGTTCGCCGCCCAGGAGCGGCTCGAATCGGCGATAGGCGGCGTAGTCGCGGAAATGGCGGGTGTAGATCTCGGCGCCGTCGCCAAGGGCCTGGTCGTCCACCTCGGCCACGTCCACCACCGCGGTCAGCCGCCAGACCACCAGTTCGCCGTCGGCGTTGCGGTACTCGTGCTCGCCTGCCCGGCCGTGCGCTTCCGCGCGTGCCCGCGCCGACTCGAGTGAGTCGGCGTCGAGCAGCACGATGTTCTCCTGGTACAGCGGAGCGGCGTCCCCGACGTGCGAGGAAAGGATGATCACCGCGCAGAACCGTGTCATGTCCGCGACAGTAGGCGGTCCAGGCTGGCCTTTCCGGCTCCGACGCAGGTCAGCAGGGCCAGCAGGCAGATCAGCAGCCATTCGGGGCTGTAGAAGAGATAGCTCGGGAAGTTCCACGCGTCCGGGTACTTGGCCAGCAGCGGTGGCGCGACCGCCACGACCAGCGCGCCGAGCATGGTCCCGGCCAGCAGCAGGGCGGCGATCCGGGTGGCCAGGCCGAGCATCAGCGCCAGGCCGCCGACCAGCTCGACCACCGCGGTGGCAGGGGCGGTGACCTCGGGCAGCGGGATGCCCCAGCCGCGGAACTCGGCGGTGAACTTGCCGAGTCCGCCGAGTTTGCCCACCGCCCCGCTGGCGAACATGAAGCCGACGGTCAGACGGGCGAGCAGATTGGGCAGCCAGGCGAAATTGTCGAGTTTCATCACACACTCCACTGGAAATGGGCGTCGTCGGGTGCTTGCGGAAAACCGGGTCGGTTTAAATCCGCAACACGGACAGAACGTGCAGATCCACGGCGTGCGGGGTGCCCCTGGCCTGCGGCGGGGCGGGCAAGGCGTGTGGAGCCGGTGCGATGGGCGCTGACAACACCGCGAACACCTTGTCCGGACTGTGCGGTGCAGCTGCCTTGACCTGCTGGTTTGTTGCGGCCACCGCGCAGTCCGGCACGGGCTGGGGCTGGCTCAGGTGGACGCCCGCGGACTTGGCCGCGGCCAGTGCCACCGGGCAGGCTGCGGGCGCGAACGGCACGGCGGCGAGCACGAGTGCGATGAGCACCGCGAATACCACCGGAATCCTGCGCATTGCGGCCAACCTATCAGGGCAGCAAATCCCGGACCGAATCAATGGTGTCCGCCTCGGCTGCCTCCTTGTCCGGCCGGTACCGCAGCACCCTGGCGAAACGCAGCGCCACCCCGCCCGGATAGCGCGGACTGACCTGCACCCCGTCCAGTTCGATCTCCACCACCAGCTCCGGCCGCACGTGCACGGTGTACTCGTCGGCGCCGGTGGCCAGTTCGCGCAGGGCCGCGGTCTGCCAGGCCAGCAGTTCGTCGGTGAGGCCCTTGAAGGTCTTGCCCACCATCACCGGCGGCCCGCCGTCCGGATCGCGGGCGCCCAGGTGCAGGTTGGACAGCGAGCCGGTGCGGCGGCCGTGCCCCCATTCCGCGGCCAGCACCACCAGGTCCAGGGTGTGCACGGGTTTGACCTTCTGCCAGGACTTCCCGCGCCTGCCCGCGGCGTAGCCGGAGTCCAGTGCCTTGACCATTGCACCTTCGTGCCCGGCGGCCAGCGCGTCGTCGAGCAGGGTGGCCGCCGCGGTCGGGTCCATTGTGGACGGTATGCGGTGACCGCCCGCAATTGTGTCCAAAGTGGACAGTCGGTCGCGCAGGGGAGCGTCCAGGTAGTCCACGCCGTCCAGGTGCAGCAGGTCGAAGAAATAGGGGTGCAGCAACAGTTCCCTGGCCGAGGTCGCGCCGAAGCGGCTCATCGTCTCCTGGAACGGGCGTGGGCGGCCGTCGTCGGTCAGTGCCAGGGTTTCGCCGTCGAGCACCACCGAGGTGCAGGGCAGGCCGCGGACCACCTCGACGAGTTCGGGCACGGACGTGGTGATCTCGCGCAGGGTCCGGGTGAACACCCGCACTTCGTCGCCGTCGCGGTGCACCTGGATCCGGGCGCCGTCCAGTTTGTACTCCACGCTGACCTCGCCCAGCTCGGTCAGCGCGCTGTCCAGGGATTCGGCTGGGGAGGCCAGCATCGGCCGGACCGCCCGCCCGACCTGCAACCGGAACTCCGCCAGCACCGCCTCGCCACCCTCGCGCGCGGCCTCGGCCACCGCGGCCAGGTCGCCGTGCAGCATGTGCGCCCGGCGCACCACGGCCGCGGGCACCGCGAAGGCGGCGGCCACCGCGTCGGCCATCACGCCTTCGAGGGCGCCCTGGCGCAGTTCGCCGGTGAGCAGCCGGATCAGGAAGTCCTGTTCCGGCTGACCGGCCTGGCCGAACAACGCGGTGAGCAGGTCCTTGCGCCGCTGGGCCGACCCGCTGCCGGAGGTGTGCGCGAGTGCCTCCAGAGTGTCATCCACCGCGTGCAGGGTCAGGCTCGATTCGGCGGCCGGTGGGGTGTCCAGGGTGGACAGCGCGCGCCAGCCCACGCCGGTGCGGCCCTGGGGTGGCACGCCGATGAGGTAGGCGGTGGCCAGCCGGACATCGCGGGCGTCGGTGGCGCCGCGCAGCAGGGCGGCCAGGGTCTCGATCTTCGCCTTGCGCCCGCGGGTGCCCGCGACCGTGGCGGAGGTGTGCACTAGCTCGGCGAGGCGCATGCCTCCATCTTCGCCAAGGCACCGACAATCCGCGCGATCTCGCCGACCGCCGCACGCAGCCGGTCGGTGCTGAGCGCGGCGTAGCCGAGCACCAGCCCGGGGTAGGGCGCCGGCATCGGCGGATGCGCGTAGCCGGACAGGGCGGGCGCGTTGATCCCGGCCGCGGCCAGCCGGGCGGACAGCGCCGCGTCGTCCATGTCCTCGGGCAGCCGGACCACCAGGTGCAGGCCGGCGGCGATGCCCACGGTGCGCCAGTCCGGCAGGTGCTCGGCCAGCGCGGAGAGCAGCGCGTCCCGGCGGCCGCGGTAGAGCAGCCGGGTGCGCCGCAGGTGCCGGTCGTAGCCACCCTCGCGCAGGAACCGGGCCAGCGCGGCCTGCGGGATCGGCCCGCAACCCAGGTCGTGCAGGCGTTTCCGGTCCGCGATGGCGCCGCGCAGGTCGGCGGGCAGCACCAGCCAGCCCAGCCGCAGCGCGGGCGCGAGGATCTTGCTGACGCTGCCGATGTAGGCCACCCGGCTCGGGTCAAGGGACTGGGTGGCGCACACGGTGGGCCGGTCGTAGCGGTGCTCGGCGTCGTAGTCGTCCTCGATGATCACCGCGTCCCGCTCGCGCGCCCAGGCCAGCAGCGCGTGCCTGCGCGGCGCGGTCAGCGCGGTGCCCAGCGGGAACTGGTGCGCGGCGGTGACCAGCACCGCGCGCACGCCGGTGCGGGCCAGCGCGTCGACCTGGACGCCGTCGCAGTCCACCGGCACCGGGACCGGCCGGAGTCCTTGCGCGGCAAGGAGTTCGGCCTGACCGGGGTGGCTGGGGTTCTCCACCGCGATCTCGCGCAGCCCGCGATCCCGCAGCACCTGGGCGAGCAGGGCGAGGGCCTCGGCGGCCCCGTGCGTGACGGTGATCCCGGCCGGATCGGTGACCACCGAGCGCACCCGGCCCAGGTACCCGGCCAGTTCGGCGCGCAGTTCGGCCAGTCCGCACGGGTCGGGGTAGCCGAGCGCGGCATCGGGCATCTCGGTCAGCGCCGCCCTGGTCGCGGCCAGCCAGGCCGCGCGCGGGAAGGCGCCCAGCGCGGGCAGGCCCGGCCGCAGGTCGAACCGCCACTGCGGGTCGATCGCGGGCGCGGGCGCCGGGGACTCGGCCGGGCCGACGGCTTCGGCGATCCGGGTGCCGGAGCCGTGCCGGGCGGTCAGGTAGCCCTCGGCCACCAGCTGCTCGTAGCTCGCCGTCACGGTGCCCCTGGCCAGCCCGAGCTGGGCGGCCAGGTCCCGGCTGGAGGGCAGCCGCACGCCCGGCCGCAACCGGCCGTCCCGCACCGCCTCCCGGATCGCCTGCTCCAGGGCCTTGCCGCGGGCGCCCGGTCCGGACACGGCGGGGAGCAGCAGCTCCCGCAAAGTGGTCCAATCCTTCGCCATTGAAGTGGAGCTTATGGCCAGACCACTTTCCGGTCCAGGCTGTCCGCCATGACCACCTCGAAGTCTCCTGCCCTGGCCATTGGCGGCGGGATCGCCGCGTTGTGCCTGGTGGGCGGCGCGGTGCCGGTGAACGGATTGCTGAGCGGGTACCCGGTGCTGTCCGCGCAGGCGATCCGGTACGCCATCGGCGCGCTGGCGCTGCTGGGCTGGCTGCTGTGCCGGGGCGGGCTGCCCAGGGTCGGCGGGCGGGACCTGCTGGCGCTGCTCGCGCTGGCGGTGACCGGCATGGTCGGTTTCAACGTGGCCATCATCGAGGGCCAGCGCTACGCCGAACCCGGGTTCGTCGCCGCCATCATCGGCGGCTCGCCGCTGGTCATCGCGCTGGTGGTGCCGCTGGCACTGGGCAGGCGGCCGCGGCTGACCGCGGTGCTGGGCGCCGGGCTGGTCTTCGCCGGGGTGCTGGTGATCTCCGGCGGCGGGCGCTGGTCGCTGCCGGGGCTGGGCCTGGCGTTGCTGGCCATGCTCGGCGAGGCCGGCTTCACCCTGTTCGCGGTGGGCGTGGTGCGCCGGATCGGCGGGATCGCCACCTCGGCGTACGCCTGTGTGGTCGCGGCGGTCGGCAGCGCGGTGCTGAGCCCGTTCTTCGCCGCGGACCCATGGCCGATGCCGACCGTGGTGGAGTGGAGTGCGCTGGTGGTGCTCGGGTTGCTGGTCACCGCGGTGGCCTTCGGCCTGTACTACCGGTGCGTGTCGGTGGTCGGCCCGGAGCGCTCCGGGGTGCTGGCCGGGGTGATCCCGGTGTCCGGGCTCGCGGTCTCGGTGCTGCTCGGTGCGCAGCCGCTGACGATGACCGCGGCGGCGGGCGCGCTGACCGTTGCCGTGGGCTGTGCCCTCGGTCAGCGCGCCCGGCTGGTCAGCGGCCGCCGTGCGCCATCTTCAGCACGTCCAGGGCCTCGTCCAGTTGAGCGAGTGTGAGCTTGCCGTTGTCCACGTGCCCGCGTTCCAGCACCACCTCGCGGATGGTCTTGCGCTCCTTGAGCGACTGCTTGGCGATCGCGGCGGCCTCCTCATAGCCGAGGTAGCGGTTGAGCGGGGTGACCACGGAGGGCGAGGACTCGGCGTACTCGCGCAGCCGCGCCACATCGGGCTCCGCGCCCACGATGACCTTGTCCGCGAGCAGCCGGGCCACCGCGCCGAGCAGCCGGGCCGACTCCAGCACGTTGCGGGCCATCACCGGCATCATCACGTTCAGCTCGAAGTTGCCCGCCGCGCCGGCGAAGGCCACCGTGCCGTCGTTGCCGATCACCTGGGCGGCCACCATCATGGCCGCCTCGCAGATCACCGGGTTGACCTTGCCCGGCATGATCGAGGAGCCCGGCTGCAGGTCCGGCAGGTGCAGCTCAGCCAGGCCGGTGCGCGGGCCGGAACCCATCCAGCGCAGGTCGTTGGCGATCTTGAACAGGCTCACCGCGACCGTCTTGAGCTGCCCGGAGACCTCCACCAGGCCATCGCGCGCGCCCTGGGCCTCGAAGTGGTCCACCGCCTCGGTCACCGGCAGCGCGGTGGACTTGATCAGCTCCTCCACCACGGCCGCGCCGAAACCGGCCGGGGTGTTGATGCCGGTGCCCACCGCGGTGCCGCCGATGGGCAGTTCGGCCAGCCGGGGCAGTGTGCCGTCCAGCCGGTCCACGCTCAGGCGCACCTGCCGGGCCCAGCCGCCGACCTGCTGGCCCAGCGTGATCGGCACCGCGTCCATCAGGTGCGTGCGCCCGGCCTTGACCAGCTCGGCCCAGTCCGCGGCCCGCCGCTCCAGGGTCTGGGCCAGGTGCGCCAGGCCGGGGATGGTCTCCCGCAGCACGGCCTCGGTGGCGGCCAGGTGGATGGTGGTCGGGAAGACGTCGTTGGACGACTGCGAGGCGTTGACGTGGTCGTTCGGGTGCACCTCGGATCCCAGCGCGCGGGTGGCCAGGGTGGCGATGACCTCGTTGGCGTTCATGTTGGAGGAGGTGCCCGAGCCGGTCTGGAAGACATCGATCGGGAAGTGCGCGTCGTGCCCGCCGGCGGCGACCTCGTCCGCGGCGGTCGCGATGGCCGCGGCCACCTCGGGGCTCAGCACGCCCAGCCGCCCGTTGACCCGGGCCGCGGCCGCCTTGACCAGGCCAAGGGCCCGGATCTGGGCCCGCTCCAGGCCCCGCCCGGAGATCGGGAAGTTCTGCACCGCGCGCTGGGTCTGCGCCCGCCACAGCGCGTCGGCGGGCACCCTGACCTCGCCCATGGTGTCGTGCTCGATCCGGAATGCCTCGTCGCTCATACCCGAATTCTGCGCTTACTGCGCGTTGCTGGGCACCGTGGTGCGCACCACCTACGCTGGATCGGGTTCCCAGGACTGGCAGAGAGCGAGAAGGTGTCGATGAGCGCACCGTCCGAGCACAGCCATACCGAGGTAGACCTGTTGATCGTCGGAGCCGGACCCACCGGGCTGTTCGCGGCCTACTACGCGGGCTTCCGGGACCTGTCCATCGCACTGGTGGACTCGCTACCCGAACCGGGCGGCCAGGTCACCGCGATGTATCCGGAGAAGATGATTTTCGACGTGGCCGGTTTCCCCGCGGTCCGCGGCCGGGATCTGGTCAACGCGCTGGTCGAGCAGGCTGCCCAGTACAAACCGAACTACCTGTTGAACCGCAAGGCCCGCACGCTGTCCACAGTGGACGGCGGGGGGTTCGACGTCGGCCTGGCCGACGGCAGTGTGATCCGCGCGGGCGCGGTCCTCATCACCGCGGGGATGGGCGAGTTCCGTCCCCGGCCACTACCGGTGGGCGAGGACTGGGCCGGGCGCGGGCTGTCCTATTTCGTGCCCTCGCTGGAGGTGCACCGGGACCAGGACGTGGTGGTGGTCGGCGGCGGTGACTCCGCCTTCGACTGGGCACTGGCCCTGCACCCGATCGCGCGCAGCGTGACCCTGGTGCACCGGCGGGCGCTCTTCCGCGCGCACGAGGCCACCGTCCGGCAGGTCCGCGAGCTGGGCGTGCAGATCCTGACTGACGCCGAGGTGGCCGGGATCCGCGGCGGCGAGACCATCACCGAGGTCGAACTGTCCTTCAAGGACGGTGACCGCAAGGTGCTGCCCGCCCAGGCGGTGGTCGCCGCGCTCGGTTTCCTCGCCGACCTCGGCCCGCTGGAGAGCTGGGGCCTGACCCTGGAGAAGCGGATGGTGGCGGTGGACAGCACCTGCCGCACCAGCCGGGAGCTGGTCTACGCCGCGGGCGATGTGGCCACCTATCCCGGCAAGGTCAAGCTGATCGCCACCGGCTTCGGCGAGGCGGCCACCGCGGTGAACAACATCGCGGTCGCCCTCAACCCGAACGCACACCTGTTCCCCGGCCACTCCAGCAACCTCCCCTGACCCCCAACGAAAAACGGCCCCGGTCACAATGACCGGGGCCGTCCATCCTTTGTGGACCAAGGTTTCAGGCGCGAACGCCCAATCCCTGACCAGACCCAACTTGTTGCGAAAGAGGCGTGGCGCGCAGCGACACGGCGGGCCCTTAACCAGCGGCGGGGTGCCGATTTTTCGCGTTGCCTTGTCGTGGTCTCGACGCATCCGAAGCTTGCTTCGCGTGCGGCGAGGCCACGACGAGGCGACTCAGAGCGAAAAATCCCGCGTGCGGAGCACGCCAATTCAACACAGTTACGGCACGACCTGAACGATGTCATTCACCGAGAGGTGCCCGAAAAAGCGCTGCGCCGCTGACGGCGACAGGTGGATGCAGCCGTGCGACTTCTCCCGCAGGCTGCCCTGGTGGAAGGCGATGCCGCCGTTGAAGAACACCGACCACGGCATCGGCGCGTTGCCGAAGATGCTGCTCTTGTGGTGGCGGTTCTTGAAGCTCACCTTGAAGGTGCCGGGCGGGGTCAGCCAGCCCTTGCGGCCGTGCGTGATCGGCACCGGACCGAGCACGACCTTGCCCTCGGACATGATCCACGCCCGGTTGGCGGAGAGGTCGATGCAGGCCCGTGCGGCCGCGTTCTTGCACGGGGTGGCGTTGTCCGACACCGGTTCCGGGGTGTCCTTCTTCGCCTCTGGCTTGGGTTTCGGCTTGGGTGGCGTGGTCGTCGGCGGCGCCGGTTTGGTGGTCGAGGAGGACGGCTGACTGCTTCCCGGCTCCGAAGTGGACGGTGCAGGGGCCGCGCTCGCCGACGAGCTGTTGCTCGCGGCCGGACCGGTGTTCCCGGCCAGCTGCGGTTGTTCCGGCGTGCCGCACGCGGCCAGTAGCAGACCGAAGGTCGCGGTCACCGCCAGCACCAAAGAGCTTTTCCTGCCTCGCATCGCTCACCCCAAGTTCTTCGCCCGGCATGCGGGCGGCTAATCACTCCAGCAACGAGAATGACGTCCCTTGGGATCCCGAGGTTGCCTGAACGGCGTACCCGTTTCGAACTGTGACAAAACGGCCCGCCGCTACAGGAGGCGGCGGGCCGTTCGGTCAGGTGTCGCGGAGGGGTCAGAGCCCGCCCACGTTCGTGCTCACCCAGGAGCGGTAGAACGAGACGTCGACGTAGATCGACGGCGCGGTCGCGCAGGTCGCGCCACCGCCGGAGCGGCTGGTCGCGCCGACCAGCGTCCAGTTGCCCGCCGTGCCCTTCACCTGCGGGCCGCCCGAGTCGCCGTAGCAGGCGCCCTTGTTGCCGCCGGTGTTGTTGGTGCAGATCTCCGAGGAACCGCTGATGCCGGAGCATCGGCTGTCCGCCACGATCGAGGTGTTGAGTTCCTGCAGGTTGATCGGCGCGGAGCCACAGCCGCGGGTGGGACAGGTCTGGCCCCAGCCGATGATGCGGGTCGCGGTGCCGACCGGGCCGGACTCCGGCGCGATGGAGATCGGCGCGACCGTCACCGAGCTGGACAGCTGCAGCACGGACAGGTCGGCGCTGGGGTGGTTGATGATCCGGGACACGCCGGCGGTGACGCCACCGGTGGTGCGGTTGGTGGTGCCGATCCGGGTGCGGATCGAGGACGGCTGCCTGCCCTGGACGCAGTGCTTGGCCGTGACCACCCAGTTCGCCTTGACCAGCGAGCCACCACAGAAGTGGCTGCCGGAGGTGCTCTGCAGGGACACCATGAAGCTGTAGGTCTCGGTCGCGTTCGTGCCGCCGACGATCAACGGATCGACGTCACCGGCGGTGGTCGCCGGCGCCGCGGCGGCCGGCATCGCGAGCCCGCCGAGCGCGGTAGCGGCCGCGGCCAGGATTCCGACGATCAGAGAACGTGCCCTCACGGTTCTCTCCTCTCAACTTCCGGCGGATCCGCCGGAGGTGAGGTGCACCGTAAGTAGTTCTGATCACAACCGAGAACCCTGCATAAGTAGGGCGGCCGACCGGCTTTGTGTCCCCATAAAACGGTGTATGGCCGCTGACCGAACGGGCCCGCGGCGAAACACCGCGGGCCCGTTGGCTATCGATTCGTTATACGGGACCGGCGATTCCGCTGATCCAGGGGCGGAAGACGGGCACATCCACGTAGATCGACGGGTTCACCGCGCAGGTCGAGCCGCCGCCGGAACGGCTGGTCGCCCCGATCAGCTGCCACCCGTTGCCGACCAGTTTGATCTGCGGGCCGCCGGAGTCGCCGTAGCAGGCGCCTCTGGTGCCACCTGGGTTGTTGGTGCAGATCTCCTGGGCGCCGAAGATCCCGCTGCACAGGCCGTCGGCCACGATCGAGGTGTTCAGCTGCTGCAGGATCACCGGCGCGCCGCAGCCGCCGGGGGACGGACAGGTCTGGCCCCAGCCGAGCAGCCGGGTCCCGGTGCCCACCGGCCCGGAGGCCGCGGCCACCGCGATCGGCGCCTGCGGCACCGCCGCGGCCAGACGGACCAGGGCGATGTCCCTGGTCGGGTTGAGGTGGATGGCCGCGGCGGCGACGTAACTGCCGCCCGCGGTGCGGTTGGTGGTGCCGATCCGCGCCCGGACGGAGGCAGGCGCCTTGCCCTGGACGCAGTGCTTGGCGGTGACCACCCAGTTGGACTTGATCAGCGAACCACCGCAGAAGTGGCCGCCGGTGGTGTTCTGCAGCGACACCATGAAGCTGTAGACCTGGGTGGCGTTGACGCCGCCGACAATGAGTGGATCGACATCGGATGAGGTGTTCGGGGACGCGGTGGCGGTCCCGCTCAGCCCGGCAAACGCGGTGGCCACGGCCGCGAGTAACCCGACGACCATTCTTTTCGCTCGCACAGGGATTTCTCCTCTCAGCCCCGGCGCCCTCTGCCGGAGCTGACACGGACGGTAATCGTCCGTAATCGGAGCGTGGTACCGCCTGATGGCCGCTGTTGCATGCCCCTTCGGGCGGTCGTGTGGGCAGCGGTCCGATGTTAGGCGAATAGCGCGATAAGGCAAACAGGTGGTCAGCGGTTGGGGCATTCGGTTGATTTGATCTCGCCAGGTGGAAAATCGTTGATCCCGTGCCCCGAATAAATGCATTGGTCGACACACTGGTCGATCCGCCGGCGGCCATGACGGCCGCCGCGGAGTCGGCGGGAAATTACCTGGATATCGCTTTCTCCAGTGGCCGGGCGGCCCGGGTGGACCTGCGGGACCCCCGGGCCCGCGGCTGGGTCGGCGCGTTCACCGAACTGCGCGCGGCCGGCCTGGACGTCTACGTCGAACTTGATCCGGACACCGGCCTGGTCACCGAGGTGCTGGTGCCGCACCAGGTCGCCGTGATCGCGCTGAGCCCCGGCGAGGACCTGGTCGAGGTCGATCTGGAGCCCTCGCAGGCCCACCACTACCTGCGCCGGGACAACCCGGACTTCGCGGAACTGCTGGCCCTGCTCGAAGCGGCCAGGGACAGCCAGCACACCGTGCTGGTCACCGAGACCCTCGACAAGCACGCGATCATCGATGTCCGCCCGGCCCCAAAAGAAGCCGTAGCTGAGCAGCTCACCGAGGGTGTCCCGGCAGCGCTGGGCACACCGGTCAGCTACGCCCAGGTCGTGCAGATGTACCGGCTGGTGGCCGGTCAGACCGCCTGCTCGGCCAACCCGACCGCGCCCGGCATCCCGTTCACCTACCCCGACGACGGCTGCTGGGGCCGGGCGCACGAGATGGCCCGGCTGATGATCGCCAACGGCATCACCCCGGACAAGGTCTGGATTCGCGGCAGCCTGCGGGTGAACAGCGCGAACAAGCCGGACTGCGTGGTCGGCTGGGGCTGGCACGTGGCCCCGACGCTGGTGGCCGGCGGGGTCACCTACGTGATCGACCCCGCGCTGTTCGACGGCCCGGTCACCCAGGACACCTGGAAGGGCGTGCAGGGCGATCCGGCCGCCCGGCTGGAGCCCACCGGCTGGGACATCTTCCACAACTTCTACGCACCGCACCGGGTCGACCCGGACTACCGCCTCACCAACGAGGTGCTGGCCCGCTACCGAGCCGAACTCCAGCTGCGGTCCAACTCCGCGTCCGGCCCGCCGCCGTACGCGCACTGCCAGCCCGCCGCCCCTGGCGTGCAGTTCCGCGGCAGCCTGGCCGGCGGGCAGACCGCGCGCTGGTTCACGCACAGCTGGAACGCCGCCCAGCACGTGATCTGGCACCTGATGCCGGTCACCCCGGTGACCGGCGGACCCGAGCTGGACTGGGACGTCGCCGTCGAGCGGACCAGTGCGGCGCTGTGCACGTACTGGATCACCGTCCGGAACCTGACCGGGATCCCGGTCACCTTCGAGGGTCGCTACGCGATCCTGAACGCGTGAGCGGGGAGAAGAGCATGCGCATCGAGATCGAGCTGGACAGCGCCGAGATCGCGGCCGGTCTGGTGATCCGGATCGGCCAGGAACGGACCGGGCAGCAGGCCGCAGCCCAGGTGCTCGGCGAGGACCAGGACGCGGGCGCGGCCCCGGTGAGCCTCGCGGTCGCGGAGGCCGGACCGGTGGACGCGGGAGCCGCGCCGCAGCAGGAGGACTGAGTGCGGAACGGGCCGCCCGTCAGTCGATGGGCGGCCCGGTTCAGCTGCTCGTTCAGGGCAGCGGCGGCACTTCCGGGTCGCCGCCGAAATCGACCGAGGAGTACTCGCGCAGCTTGGTCAGCCGGTGGTAGCCGTCGATCATCCGCAGCGTGCCGGACTTGGACCGCATCACGATGGACTGGGTGGTGCAGCCGCCGGAGCGGTAGTGCACGCCGCGCAGCAGGTCGCCGTCGGTGATGCCGGTGGCGCAGAAGAACACGTTGTCCCCGCGCACCAGGTCGTCGGTGGTCAGCACCTGGTCCAGGTCGTGCCCGGCGGCCAGCGCGCGCTCGCGCTCCTCGTCGTCCTTGGGCCACAGCCGGGCCTGGATCGCCCCGCCCATGCACTTGAGCGCGGCCGCGGCGATGATGCCCTCCGGGGTGCCGCCGATGCCCAGCAGCAGGTCCACCCCGGTGCTCGGCCGGGCCGCGGAGATCGCGCCGGCCACATCGCCGTCGCTGATGAAGTGGATCCGGGCGCCCGCCTCGCGGACCTCCTTGACCAGGGCCTCGTGCCGGGGCCGGTCCAGGATGCACACGGTCACGTCGGCCACGTCGGTGTGCTTGGCCTTGGCCACCCGGCGGATGTTCTCCGCCACCGGCGCGTCCAGGTCCACCACGTCCGCGGCGTCCGGGCCGACCGCGAGCTTCTGCATGTAGAACACCGCGGACGGGTCATACATCGCGCCCCGCTCGGCCACCGCCAGCACGGCCAGCGCGTTGGGCATGCCCTTGGCCATCAGCGTGGTGCCGTCGATCGGGTCCACCGCGACATCGCAGTCCGGGCCGTCCCCGTTGCCCACCTGCTCGCCGTTGAACAGCATCGGGGCCTCGTCCTTCTCGCCCTCCCCGATGACCACCACACCGCGCATGGAGACGGTGCCGATCAGCTTGCGCATGGCGTCCACCGCCGCGCCGTCGCCGCCGTTCTTGTCCCCGCGGCCGACCCAGCGGCCGGCCGCGATCGCGGCGGCCTCGGTGACCCGGACCAGTTCGAGGGCGAGGTTGCGATCGGGCGCCTCACGACGTCGCGGGGCAGTGTTCGCGGCCATGTTCCGCCTCCAGAGGTCTGCGCAGGTCGACGCTGAAACTGCTTGTCGATCCTGGCAGACCGTGACGACGGAGCGTGAGCTGAGCAGGGGTGACAGTGACGATTCGCACTCACTGAACCGATTTCGGAGATCTGCTCGTCAGGATCGACCGTGATTCGGAACCGTGTCAGGTCAACCGTTCGGCTCAGCGTTGTCCACTGTGGCCAGTGCCTGCTCGACCCGTTCCCGCGCTCCGGCGAGGTGCTTCTCGCAGACCTTGGCGAGGGTCTCGCCGCGCTCCCACAGCGCGAGTGAGTCCTCCAGCGAGAGACCGCCGGCCTCCAGCTTGCGGACGACCTCGACCAGCTCCTCGCGCGCCGCCTCGTAACCGAGCGCGGCGTCGGTGTTGTTCTGTGTCACGCGGTGGGGCTCCCCATCGTGCTCTGCACCCGGACCACGGCGGTGGCCACCGCCTGGTCGTAGCCGATGAAGGCTTCGGCGAACTCGGCGCCGTCGCCCTCCATGGCGGCTTCGTCGATGCGATTCTCCGCCTCGCTCACCCGGCGGCGGTGCGGGGACCCCGTGCTGAACCACCAGTGGCTGCCCACGTAGCCCGAGGTGGCCTCCGAGAGCGCGCGCAGCCGGGACGGCAGGGCACGCCTGCCGGGGGCGTCGCAGCCTGCCAGCAGCGCGGCCCAGCACTCGGCCGCGGCGGAGTTGGCCTCCTCGGCCCTGCGCTGCACCACCCCGGCCGCCATCCGCGCGGGCGGGTCGGCCTGGCTCTGCGCCGCCGTCCTGGCCGCGGCGACGGTCAGCGGGAGAAAGGTCGGCTCATGGGCCAGCGACGCCACCGCTACCTCCGTTCACCGCATCGGTGTCTTCGGGCACGATCGCGTGCACCGCTCCGTCAACGACTCGGACCCGCAGCAGCGTTCCCGGCGGCGCGTCGGCGACCGAGCGGAGCACCCCGTCCGGGGCGCCGTCGGCGACGCGCTGCACGACTGCGTATCCGCGGGCCAGAGTGGCCGCCGGTCCCAGGGTCGTCAAGCGTGCTTTGACACCGTCCAACCCGCTCTGTTCGTGCCCGAGCCGGGAGAGCGTGGCCCGGCGGGCCCGCTCGCGCAACGCGTGCACGTCCTCCATTCGGCGCTGCAATGGACCGAACGGGTCGGAAAGCACTGGGCGGGAACGCAATTGAGCCAGCAATCGGTGTTCCCGATCCACCCAGCCGTGTAGTGCCCGGCGGGCCCGGTCGCGGAGCTGGCCGATCCTGGCCGTTTCCTCCGCCACGTCCGGAACCACCCGTTTGCCCGCGTCCGTCGGAGTAGAGCAGCGCAGGTCGGCGACGTGGTCCAGCAGCGGGGTGTCCGGCTCGTGCCCGATCGCGCTGAGCACCGGGGTGCGGCAGGCCGCGACCGCCCGGCAGAGCGCCTCGTCGGAAAACGGCAGCAGATCCTCCACGCTGCCGCCGCCGCGGGCGATCACGATCACGTCCACCCCGGCGTCGGCCTCCAGTGTGGACAGCGCTTCCAGTACCTGCGGCACGGCCAGATGTCCTTGCACCGCAACGTTGATCACCCGGAAGTGCACCGCGGGCCAGCGGTGCTTGGCATTGGTCAGCACGTCCCGCTCGGCCGCGGAGGCCCGGCCGGTGATCAGTCCGACGCACTGCGGCAGGAACGGTGGTTTCCGCTTCCGTCCCGGCTCGAACAGGCCCTCGGCCGCGAGCAGCCTGCGCAACCGTTCGATCCGGGCCAGCAGCTCGCCGATGCCCACCGCGCGGATCTCGTCCACCCGCAGGCTGATCGTGCCGCGGCCCTCGTAGAACACCGGCCGCCCGTGCATGATCACCCGCGCGCCCTCGGTCAGCGGCGTCTCCAGGCTCCGCAGCAGCGCGGTCGCGCAGGTCACCGTCACCGAGACGTTGGCGGAGGGATCCCGCAGGGTGATGAAGGCGGTCGAGGTGTTCGGCCGGTTGGAGATCTGGGTGACCTCACCCTCCACCCACACCGAGCCGAGCCGCGCGATCCACTCCGCGATCTTGCGCGCCACGGTCCGGACCGGCCACGGCTGCTCAGCGGTGCTGGGCGCGGTCACGACTCGCGCACGGTGGCGATCCGCCGGGTCAGCATCCGGACGAACTCCTCGCGACCCCGGCCGGTCAGCTCGTAGGCGAGCAGCTCCTCCAGCTGGTCGACGGAGAGCCAGCGCAGCCGGGCGCGCACCTGGGCCAGGGACAGGTCGTCGTAACCGGGCACACCCGCGGGCCCGTCCACATCGGACGGCTCGGCCGCGGCACTGACCTCGCCCGCCTTGGGGCGGCCGGGCAGCCGTTCGACCTCGCCGGTGGCGGTGGCCTCACCCGCCTTCTTGCGCCCACCCGGCCGCGCGGCGCCGTTGGCGGCGGGGGTGTCCGACTCCTCGACGGCGACCTCGCCTGCCTTCTTCCGGCCGGGCAGTCGCTCGGCCACGGCGGGCGGGGCGGGCGCGTCGTCCAGGTCCTCGTCGAAGGTCGCCCATTCGGGGGTTTCCTCGGCGGGACGCAGCGTGGCCAGGATCTCATCGCCCTTGATGGCGAGTTCGGTCACGTGTTGCTGGGCTCGCATGGACAGTTGCATCGCGGTGCTGGCCACCGTGACGGGCAGTCCGGCGAGTGAACGCGGCAGCTTGCGGGCCTGCTCCACGGCGGCCGCGGCGAGCCCGGCGGCCACGCGGACCGGCAGTGGCAGCGGTTTCATGTGGTACAGCCTGCCGCAGTCCGGCGGATCAGGGAAACTCTTCGCTGGGCCATCCGGGTGACTGGGCGGGGTGCACCCTAATTCTTCTGGTCAACCGATCGAATCGACTTGCCGCCAAAACGCTCCGTACCCTGGACACCATGACCACTGCCAAGCCCAAGCGCGTGCTGCTGGCCAACCCTCGCGGCTACTGCGCCGGCGTGGACCGGGCCGTGATCACCGTCGAGAAGGCGTTGGAGACCTACGGCGCTCCCATCTACGTCCGCAAGGAAATCGTGCACAACAAGCACGTCGTGGACACGCTGCGTGAGCGCGGCGCGATCTTCGTCGACCAGACCGACGAGGTGCCCGAGGGCGCCATGGTGGTCTTCTCGGCACACGGCGTGTCCCCGATGGTGCACGCGGAGGCGGCAGATCGGAACCTCCGCACCATCGACGCCACCTGCCCCCTGGTCACCAAGGTGCACCAGGAGGCCAAGCGCTTCGCCAAGGAGGATTACGACATCCTCCTGATCGGCCACGAGGGGCACGAGGAGGTCGAGGGCACCGCTGGTGAGGCCCCCGACCACGTGCAGCTCGTGGACACCGCCGAGGACGTGGACAAGGTCACCGTCCGCGACCCCAACAAGGTCATCTGGCTGTCCCAGACCACGCTGTCGGTCGACGAGACCATGGTGCGGGTGAACCAGCTCAAGGGCCGGTTCCCTGAGCTGCAGGCCCCGCCGAGTGACGACATCTGTTACGCCACCTCCAACCGGCAGACCGCGGTCAAGGTGATGGCGCCGCAGTGCGACCTGGTCCTGGTGGTCGGCTCCACGAACTCCTCCAACTCGCTGCGGCTGGTCGACGTCGCGCTCGACTACGGCGCCAAGGCCTCCTACCTGGTCGACTTCGCCCACGAGGTCGACGACGCCTGGCTGGAGGGCGTCGGCACCATCGGCGTCACCTCGGGCGCCTCGGTGCCGGACGAGCTGGTCATGAAGCTGCTGGTGCACCTGGAAGAGCGTGGCTGGGCCGACGTGGAAACCGTCACCACCGCCAACGAGAAGATCACCTTCTCGCTGCCGCGGGAGCTGCGCAAGGAAATGAAGGAAAAGGCCGCCAAGGAGTCCTGATCGGCCGTCCTGAGCACTGAACCGCCCGGCTGGGGAATCCCCGGCCGGGCGGTTCGCGTTGGCGCCTCCGCTACTTGGCGGCACCGGCGAGCGCGGGGGCAGGCGGAGCCTCGGTCTCAGCCTCGGCAGCGGCGGCGGCCTCCGCGGCGCGCGCGTTGGCCCGCTCCACCCGGTAGCCGGTGATCACGGTGGTGATCAGGGACAGCGAGACCAGCGCCTCGGCCATGAAGAACGAGCCGAAGTCGACCACCGAGCCGATCGGCGGCGATCCCGGCACCGCGTTGCGCAGCGGCACCAGCGCGAACAGCAGCGCGCCCATGAAGCTCATCGAGGGCCACAGCAGGCCGCGCCGGTCCCTGATCACGAACCAGGCGGCGATGACCGCGGCCAGGCTCAGGAACCACATGAACGCCATCACGAACAGCGCGAAGGCGAAGGTGCCGGTGGAGCGGACGGCCTCGGCGGCGAAGACCAGCCCGCCGCCGAGGTCCTTGACGTCCTTCGGCTTGATCTTGAAGAACGAGTCGGCGTTGACGAAGCTCAGGCTGATCGGCACGTTCTTGCCCGCGACCTCGGCGGCGAAGCCGAAGTCGATCTGGTAGCTGTCGAACGGGTAGTCGGTGATCACCCCGTCGTTCAGCGCCACCCGCAGGTCGGCCACACTCGGGCTGCGGCCGGCCTTGAACGCCAGTGTGTCGCCCCGGACGCCGTTGGTGTGCACGGTGATGTCCTGGCGCGGGAACCCGTCCTCGTCGGCGAGCGCGCCGACCGGGTCGATCTCCACCTGCGCGGAGAGTTCCTGCAGCACCGGGTCGGTCTTCTGCACGAAGACGCTGATGTCGACGCGGTCCGGGGAGTTCTGCTCGCCCAGGGTGATCTGACTCTGGCCGTCCTGCCGTTCGAGCAGGTAGACCACGATGCTGCCCGCGGTGAGCAGAGCGATGACGATCGCGAACACGATCACTTTGAGCGCCGGATTGCGGACCGGGCGGGAACGGGGACCCATCTGAGGCTTCTTACCCTTCGGGAAGCGCGCGGCGGCTCAGCTGGAAAGCGCATTCCCGGGGAGCCGCCGCCCGTGGTGCTGAGTGGCGGAGCGGCAGCTTAACCGACAGCTTTGCCGGGATTTCCCCAGTTCAGCGGCTGTTCCCGAAGATCACCCATAGCGCATTCCCGGTGACCCGCGGTGCCTGGCGAACGCCTAGTAATCGTCCTCGCGCGGCGGGCGACGGCGGGGTGCGGGCGGCTGCTGCCGCGGCGGCTGACCGCCGCCACGGGGCGCGGGACCGCCGCGCTGGGGCGGGGGCGGCTGCTGGCGGCCGGGCTGGCCACCGCGCGGCGGCACCGGACGGCCACCACCCGGAGCGGCACCACCCGCGGCACCGCCACCCGCGCCGCCACGGCCCGCGGCACCGCCGCCTGCCGCGCCGCCACGGGACGCACCGCCGCCTGCACGTGGGGCGGGGCCGCCGTCGCGTGGCGCGGGACGGCCACCGGACTGCGGGGGTGGCGCGGCCGTGCGGCCCGCGGCCGGACGGCGCTCGTCAGCCGCGGGCCGGGCCGGGCGGCGCACGGGTTCGTCCTCGTCGCGGGCCGGTCGCGACCGGGTGCCGCGCGCGGGCTCGGCCGGGGCGGCGGGGCGCTTCTGCAGGAAGATCCGGACCACGCCGAGCAGCACCGTGGCCGCGGTGGTGACCGCCATCGCCGGGAAGGAGGTGACCAGCGGCTGGGCCACGGTCAGCAGGCGCGCGGTCATCCCGCCAGAGGCCGGGGTGTTGGCGGTCATCAGGGCGACCGTGGGCACCACGACCACCGCGACCAGCGGCGGTTGCACCATCGGCCCGAACAGGCTCTTGCGCTGCACCCAGCACACCGCGAGCACGCAGCTGAGGAAGTAGCCGCCATTGAAGAGCCAGCCGAGTTGGCCGTTGGGCGCCCGGCTGACGAAGGCGGTCAGGATGGACACCCCGAAGGCGAGCAACGCCGCTGCCCACCAGGGCACGCCCCGGGAGGAGCCGAACAGGGACAGGTAGGCCCAGTCGGACTCCGCGCGGTCCTGTTCCACGTCGCTTCGACGGTCGCGGGTGGTGGTCACGCGTGACACGTTAGCCCGTCCGGTAAGGGGTGTGCCCGGACGCGCGCTGGACTGGGTGCGATCGAGTCTGCTGGGTAACCGCCGAGTAGGGCAACCGGCTTCTACCCAACAGGCCCGAATCGGACCTCAGTCAGCACGTCCAGAACGCCCTGAACAGCGCGGATATTCAGTTGGAAGATCAACTCGCTGGTTGGTCCCCCTCGTCTTCCCCGGCGGTGACCCCGCCCACGGTCAATTCCTCGGCCCGGCGGATCCCCGGAACGGGTGTCGGGCTGGCCGCCGCCTCGGTCAGCGGCTGGGCGGCGCCGCGGAAGCTCTCCAGCGCGTCCAGCTCCCGCCGCCGGGCGGAGAGGAACCGCTGCAGGTGCGTGCTGGACAGGTTCACCGCGTCCACCGCGCCACTGGCCGCCCGGTGCGCCTTCATCGCGTGCCCGCGCACCGCCTCCACGTCCGCGGCCAGCGTCCGTTCGGTGGCCGCGAACAACGCGGCCGAGGCCAGCACCGCGAACCCGGTCGGCCCGCACAGGAAGATCCGCCGGTCCAGCAGCCAGGGCAACAGGTTCGGGTCGGTGTCCATGGCCGAGACCACGGCCGCGTCCGAGGGCACGAACATGATCGTGCCGTAGATGGCATCCGCCCAGCGCTGGTAACCCTTGCCAGCCAGATCCGCAGCCCTGGACCGGATGTTGCGCACGTGCACCCGCAGTGCCTCGGCCCGCTCGCCGGCGTCGTCGGTCTCGGCCGCCTCCATCCACACCGCGAGACTGGCCTTGGCGTCCACCGGCACCTGCCGTCCGCCGCCGACATTCAGCACCAGGTCGGGTTTTGCCGTGCCACCACCGGCCAGGTCCGTTTGCACGGAGAAGTGCAGCCCCTCACGCAGGCCCAGCGCACGGGCGGTCTCCACCAGCACCTGCTCGCCAAGTTCACCCCTTCCGGTGACCGAGGAGAACGCCACCTCCCACCGGTGCAAGGCCCGCTGGTGCTGCGCGGCCCGCTCCCGCTCACCCTCGACCATGGCCATCGCGGCGTCGGTTCGGCGCACGGAGTCGTTGTACAGCCGCCACAGAAGCACCAGCGCCCCAACGAGAACCAGCGTCAGGACGACCAGCGCGGTGGTGATCACTTCGGTCACCCCTCGATGATGGACCCACCCACCGACAGTGTTCGCCAGCGGCCTACCTTGTTCGCTATGCGGCTCCTGCACACCTCGGACTGGCATGTCGGTCGCACCTTCCACGGCCGCGATCTGCTGGCCGAACAGGAGTCGGTGCTCACCGGACTGGCCGATGTCGTGGTGGACGAGCGGATCGACGCGGTGCTGATCGCGGGCGACCTCTACGACCGCGCGGTGCCCTCGGCCGAGGCGGTGGAGACCTGCGTCCGCATCCTCACCGCGATCAGGGCCGCGGGCGCGGACATCGTGCTGATCAGCGGCAACCACGATTCGGCGCAGCGGCTGGGCGCCTTCGGCGGCTTCGCCCGCGCGGGCGGGCTGCACCTGTGCACCCGGATCGCCACCCTGAGCGCGCCGGTGCTGCTGGCCGACGCGCACGGGCCGGTCGCCTGTTACGGAATCCCTTACCTGGACCCGGATCCTGCCCTGCACGCGCTCGAACTGACCGGCGGCCGCGGGCATGAGGCGGTGCTCGGCGAGGCCATGCGCCGCATCCGCGCCGACCTGGCCGGCCGCGGCGCGGGGGTGCGCTCGGTGGTGCTCTCGCACGCGTTCGTGGTCGGCGGCGAGGCCTCGGAGTCCGAGCGGCGGATCACCGTCGGCGGGGTGGAACACGTGCCGGGCGGCACCTTCAGCGGGGTGGACTACGTGGCGCTCGGGCACCTGCACGGCCCGCAGGTCCTGGCCGAGCACCTGCGCTACTCGGGCAGTCCGCTGGCCTACTCCTTCTCCGAGGCCCGGCACCACAAGGCGGTCTGGCTGGTCGAACTGGACGCGCACGGCCTGGCCGGGGTGGCGCGCAAGGCGTTGCCGGTGCCGCGGAAGCTGGCCACCGCGACCGGACGGATCGACGAGCTGCTCACCGAACCGGACTACGCCGAACTGGAGGACTGCTACCTCTCGCTCACCCTCACCGACCCGGTCCGCCCCCTGGAAGCAATGCGCCGCCTGCAGCAACGTTTCCCGCACGCGGTGCACCTGGACTTCCGGCCGGACGGCGGCGGCGCCAGCCAGTTGCGCTACCTGGAGGCGGTGCGCGGCCGCACCGACAACCAGATCGCCGAACGCTTCGTGGACGACTGCCGCGGCGCGCCACCCAGCGAACGCGAGCTGTCCCTGCTGACCTCGGCCATCGAATCGGTGCGGGGGCGGGAGGCATGAGGCTGCACGTGCTGGAGGTCGAGGCGTTCGGCCCCTACCCACGGCGGGAGACCGTCGACTTCGACGCGCTGGGCATCGACGGGCTGTTCCTGCTGCACGGCGATACCGGCGCGGGCAAGACCACGCTGCTGGACGCGGTCGCCTTCGCCCTCTTCGGCAAGGTCCCCGGCGCGCGCAACGACGCCAAGCGGCTGCGCTGCGACTACGCCGATCCCGGCGATCCCACCGAGGTCGCGCTGGAACTCACCGTGCAGGGCCACCGGCTGCGGCTGGCCCGCTCGCCGGAGTACCAGCGGCCCAAGTCCCGCGGCACCGGGTTCACCAAGCAGCAGGCCAAAGCCTCGCTGACCTGGATCGGCCAGGCCCCGTCCGGGCAGAGCGCCGAGGGCCTGTCCCGGATCGACGAGATCGCGCGCACGGTGGAACGCCTGGTCGGCATGACCGCCGAGCAGTTCTTCCAGGTGGTGCTGCTGCCCCAGGGCGAGTTCGCCCGGTTCCTGCGCTCGGACACCGACGAACGGCAGAAGCTCCTGGAAAAGCTGTTCGGCACCGAGCGTTTCGGCGAGATCGAACAGTGGTTCACCAACCAGCGCCAGGACTCCGCCCGCACACTGGAGGAGCGGCAGCAGGACACCAGGGCGCTGATCGCCCGGCTCGCCCAGGCCGCAGGCAGCGATCCCGCCGAGGAGCAGAGCGAGCAGGACTGGCTGGCCGCGGTCACCGCCGAGGCGGCCGGGCAGCTCGCGGACACCGTTGTGGTGGAAGGGAAAGCGCGCGTCGAGCGGGAGGCGGCCGAGCAGCTGCTGGCCGAGCGGACCGCACTGGCCGAGCGGGTGCGCCGGGTCCGGCGGGCCGGGGCGGAACTGGCCGAGATCGAGGCCGCCGCGGCGAACCGGGCCACCTGGACCGCGGAACTGGCCCAGGCCCGGCGGGCCCTGCCGGTGCAGGCGGCGCAGCGAGTGCTGGTCCGGATCGAGCGGGAACTGGGCGCGGCCGACGGCGAGGCGACCAGGGGCCGGGCGGCGGTGGCCCGCTTTGACGAGTCCATTGTGGACAGTGATGCGGTGCGGCTGCGGGCTTTGGCCGCTGGGCATCGGGAGTCGGCGGGTGAGCTGGCCGGGCTGGTGGCCGAGGCGCAGCGGCAGCAGGTCGACCAGCGGCGGCTGACCCAGGTGCGGGCCGAGGCGGACCAGGCGCGGCGGCAGGTCGAGCAGGTCGGCGCGGACCTGGGCACGCTGCCGGAGCGGCTGCTGACGGCCAGAACAGCGCTGGAAGCGGCTCAGGAGGCCGCGGCCAGGCTGGACGGGGTGGCGGCCCGACGGGAAGAGCTGGCCACCTTGCGCACCGACGCGCGGCGACTGCCCGCGGCCGAGACGGCGGCGGTCCGGGCGGCCGATGCGCACGGGCACGCGGTGGACGAGCACCAGGCGGCCAGGGACAAGCGGCAGCTGTTGCGGCAGCGGCGGTTGGACGGCATGGCCGCCGAACTCGCCGAAGGGTTGCGGGCCGGGGAGTCCTGTCCGGTGTGCGGTGGCACCGAACACCCGGCGCCCGCGGGTGCGGTGGCCGACCGGGTGCGCGCGGAGGACGAACGCGCCGCCGAGGTCGACGAGGCCCGCACCGGCGAACGCCGGGACCAGACCGCACGGGCCGCCCAGCAGGCTGAGCAGGACCTGGCCGCGTTGCGGGAACGCCTGGGGGACAACGAATCTGCCGCGCTGGAAGCGGCCTTCGTCGAAGCCGAGACCGCGCTGCGCCTGGTGACCGCGGCCAAGGCCACTGTGCCCGCCAAGGTCGGCGCGGTGGCCGAGTTGGAGGCCGATGCCGAGCGGCTACGGGCATACGTGGGGGTGGCCGAGCGGGCGGTAGCCACGGTCGTGGCCGAGCAGGCTGCGCTGACCGAAACCATTGCGGCGCGGGCGGATCGGCTGGAACAGGCGCGTGGCGAGCACTCCGATGTGGCGGCCCGGCGGCAGCACCTGCTGGACTTCGCCACCGTGGTGGAGACCCTCGCCCAGGCCCGCGCCGCGCTCGCGGACACCCGGCGGCGGGCCGAGGACCAGCGGCGGGAACTGGCCGAGGCGGTCAGCGCGGCCGGATTCCCCGACCTGCCAACAGCATTGGCCGCGGTGCGGGCCGAGACCGAGGTGGCCGAGGTCGAGCGGCGGCTGCGCGGATTCGACGACCGGGAGGCCGCGGCCAAGGCGGTGCTGACCGAACTCGCCGGGATCAGCCCGGACACCGAGGTCGAACTGGACGCCCCGCGCGAGGCCGTCCGGCTGGCTCGCGAGGCCGCCGAAGCGGCGGTGGCGCTGGCCAGGGCGGCGGCGGAGCGGAAACGGCAGGTGGACGAGCTGGCCGCGCGACTGACCCACGCGCTGGCCGCGCTGGCCCCGGTGCAGGCCGCGCACGCCGAACTGGCCGCGCTCGCCGATGTGGTCAACGGGCGCGGCCAGAACAACCGCAAGATGTCGCTGCGCTCCTACGTGCTGGCGGCCAGGCTGGAAGAGGTCGCCGAGGCGGCCACGCACCGGCTGCGGCGGATGAGCCAGGGGCGTTATTCCTTCGTGCACAGCGATGAGGCCGGTCCGCGCGGCACCCGTGGCGGGCTCGGGCTGGACGTGCTCGACGACTACTCCGGCCAGCGCCGCCCGGCCAAGACCCTCTCCGGCGGCGAGTCCTTCCTGGCCTCGCTGTCGCTGGCGCTGGGCCTGGCCGACGTGGTGGCCGCGGAGACCGGTGGCGCGGTGCTGGACACCCTGTTCGTGGACGAGGGCTTCGGCACCCTGGACGCGGACACCCTGGACCTGGTCATGGACACCCTGGACGAGCTGCGCGCGGGCGGCAGGGTGGTTGGCCTGGTCTCGCACGTGGAGGAGCTGCGCAGCCGGATCCCCACCCGGCTGCGGGTGCGCAAGGCTCGCACCGGCTCCACCCTGGAGATCACCGTGTAGGCAGGAACTCCAGCAGCGCGGCCAGCAATGCCGGGCCTGCCTCGATGAACACGTTGTGCCCGGCGGGCAGCTCGACCAGCTTCGCGTCCGGGATGCTGTCGGCCAGCGCCCGGGAGAAGTGCGGCGCGGTCAGGTTGTCCTGGCCGGTGGCCAGCACCAGCGTGGGCACCGCGACCCTCGGCAGCAGCGGCCGGATGTCCACCCTGGACACCAGGTCGAACTGCTCGGGCACGCCCGGTGCCAGCGAGGCGCCCACCGTGGCGGCCAGCTCGTCCGAAACGCCCTCGGCCAGCGCGTCCGCACCCGCGGCCATCAGCACGCTGAAGTGGCCCAGCGGCACCGGATCGCCGTCGAAGAGCGCCTGCCAGGTGCGGATCGCCTGGCGCAGCCACGGATCGGCGTGGGTCAGCCCGGCGATCAGCGCGAGTTTGCGCACCCGGCCCGGGTGCCGGACCGCGGCGGTGGTGGCCACCGCGGTGCCCAGCGAGTACCCGGCGATGGCGAACTCGTCCAGGCCTGCCGCGACCGCGGTGGCCACCAGGTCATCGGCGAGCTGGTCGAGCTGGAGCGGTTCGGTGGCGCGCGGGTTGTCGCCGGAGCCGGGGTAGTCGGGCGCGACCACGGTGAAGTGCTCGGCCAGGCCGTCCAGGACCGGCGTCCAGTTCGCCGCCGCGCCGCCGCCCGCGCCGTGGGCGAGCAGCAGACCGGGGCCGGAACCGCGGATCAGGTAGGGAAGAGGTGCGTCAGTCATGCCGTGAGCCTGAACCTTGACGTTAGTGTCAAGGTCAACTCAGGGTGCCCCGGATCACGCTGAGGGTGGTGTCCGATTACCGCCAGCGGGCAGGCGTTGGCGCTGGCAGGATCGGTGTCATGCTCCTCGATCCGGAACGCGCCTACCGCTCCGTCGCCGCCCGCGACGCCCGGTTTGACGGCTGCTTCGTGTTCGCGGTGCGCACCACGGGCATCTACTGCCGCCCGTCCTGCCCCGCGGTCACCCCCAAGCGGCGCAACGTCGAATTCCACCTCACCGCGGCCGCCGCGCAGACCGCCGGTTTCCGCGCCTGCCGCCGCTGCCTGCCGGACGCGGTGCCCGGTTCCCCGGAGTGGAACCTGCGCGCCGACCTGGCCGCCCGCGCCATGCGGCTGATCACCGACGGGGTGGTCGAACGCGACGGCGTGCCCGGCCTGGCCACCCGGCTCGGCTACTCCGAACGGCACCTGACCAGGGTGCTGACCACCGAACTGGGCGTCGGTCCGCTCGCGCTGGCCCGCGCGCACCGGGCACACGCGGCCCGGCTGCTGATCGAGACCACCGAGCTGACCTTCGCCGATGTCGCCTTCGCGGCCGGGTTCGCCAGTGTGCGGCAGTTCAACGACACCATTCGCGCGGTGTTCGCGGTCAACCCGACCCAGCTGCGCGCCGAAGCGTTGCGCCGCCGCCGCCGGGAACTGCCTGCCCCGCCCGGCGCGATCACCCTGCGGCTGCCGTTCCGGCCGCCCTTCGACGCCGCCGGCCTGCTGGAAACCCTGGCCGCCCAGGCCATCCCTGGCATCGAGCAGGCCGAGCCCGGCCGGTACGGGCGCACCTTGCGGCTGCCACACGGCCCGGCCACGGTCTGGCTGGAACCCGGTCCGACCCACGTGGCCTGCACCCTGACCCTGACCGACCTGCGTGATCTGGGCAGCGCGGTGTCCAGGGTCCGGCGTCTGCTGGACCTGGACGCCGACCCGTGCGCGGTGGACGAACTGCTCGGCGCCGACCCGCTGCTGGCCCCGCTGGTGGCCGCCGCCCCCGGCATCCGGGTGCCCGGCAGCGTCGACGGCGCCGAGACCGTGCTGCGAACCTTGTTGCCAGAGCTGCCTCCCGGCGAACCACTGTCCACTTCGGATGGACGGCTGACCACGTTGTTCCCGGCGCCGGCCGCCGTGCTGGCGATCGAGCTGAGCGCGGCCGACCGCGAGGTGGTGACCGCGCTGGCCGACGGCTCGCTGGACGTGCACTTCGGCCGCGACACCGACGAGCTGACCGCGGAGTTGCTGTCCTACCCCGCGATCACTCCCGCGATGGCCGCGGAGATCGTCACCAGGGTGCTGGGCGCGCCGGATGTCTGGCGGGTGCCCGACCCGGCCCTGACCGCCCGCTCCCGGGCCTGGCGGCCATGGCGCTCCTATGCCACCGCCCACCTGCTGCGCACCACCGGTGCGGAGAACGTTGACAGGAGAACCGCATGACCACCGCAGCCGTGTCCACAGTGGACACCGAGGCCGGTCCGTTCAGCGCCATCGTCGACACCGACGGCGCGGTGCTGGCCTCGGGCTGGACCGCCGACCCCGGCGCCCTGCACCCGCTCATCCACGCCTCGATCCGCCCTGCCGAGCTGATCACCCGCGCCGACCTGGGCGCGGTCACCAAGGCGGTGATCGCCTACCACGAAGGCGACCTGGCCGCGGTGGCCCAGACCCCGGTCCGCCAGCGCGGCGGCGAGTTCATGGAGGCCGCCTGGCGGGTGCTGCGCACGGTGCCCGCCGGAGCGCCGGTCAGCTACGCCGAGTACGCCGCGCTGGCCGGCCGCCCGGCCGCGGTGCGCGCCGCCGCCACCGCCTGCGCCCGCAACCCCGCGGCGCTGTTCGTGCCCTGCCACCGGGTGCTGCGCACCGGCGGCGGCCTTGGCGGGTTCCGCTGGGGGCCGGAGGTCAAGCGCTGGCTGCTCACCCACGAGGGCAGCTGACTCAGCGGGTGCCGACGAAGATCTCGCAGTGCTTGGTTTTCGTCAGCTCCGCGCTCGCGAACCGGGCCCGCAGCCCCGCGAGCACCCGCTCGGCGGCCTCGGTTGGCAGCAGCATGCCGAGGGTCCGCCTGGCCGGCTCGGTGCCGCCGTGCCAGGCCAGCACCAGCCGCCCACCCGGCCGGGTGACCCGGTGCAGTTCGTCCAGTGCCGCGTCCAGGTCGGGCCACATCGGCAGGTTGTTCATCGACACCACCACCTCGAACTCACCGTCCGCACCCCCGGTCCGCTGCGCGCTGCCCAGCCGCAGCCGGGCGTCAGGGGCGCGGCGGCGGGCCTGCCGCAGCATCACCTTGGACGGGTCCACTCCGGTCACCAGGGCATCCGCGCCGGTCAGCGCCTTGCTGAGGAGTCCGGGTCCAAACCCGACCTCCAGCACCGCCCGGCCCCGCACCGGCCCCAGCTCCCCGAGCACCTCGGCCATCTCGGTCCCGTTCGTCCTGGCCATCACCCAGCCCGCGAGCCTGCCGCGCCAGCCACGCGGCAGGGCGAACTGGTTCAGCGGGCGATCCGTCATCCATGACATGCCCCGAGGCTTCCGCTTGAACCCGGGTTCAAGTCAAGATGCCGGGATGGACACCCTGGTCCCGATCGGCGAGGCCGCCGCCCGCCTCGGCCTGGCCACCTCGGCCCTGCGCTACTACGAACGCCGTGGCCTGCTCACCCCCGCCCAGCGCCGGGGCAACGCGCGCTACTACGACGAGGACGGCCTGCGCAGGCTGGCCTTCATCCAGGCCGGTCAGCAACTCGGCCTGAGCCTGGACGACCTGGGCGCGCTGCTGCTGGCCGACCGCGCGCGATGGCAGCGGATCATCGAGGCGCACGTGGCCGAACTCCAGGCCCGGATCGCCCGCGCCCAGCGCGCCAGCGACCTGCTCCGGCATCCACTGAACTGCGTTGCCGAGCACCCGGCGACCGAGTGCGAGCACCTGCGTGGCCTGCTGGACGAGTGGCTGCGGGCCACCCCTTAGACTGGCTGGTCGTGAGCCTCACCCTCGGCATCGTCGGCCTGCCCAACGTGGGCAAGTCCACCCTGTTCAACGCGCTGACCCGCAACGACGTCCTGGCCGCGAACTACCCGTTCGCCACCATCGAGCCCAACGTCGGCGTGGTCCCGCTGCCGGACGCGCGCCTCGGCCAGCTGGCGAAGGTGTTCGGTTCCGAACGTGAGGTCCCGGCCGTGGTGTCCTTCGTGGACATCGCAGGCATCGTCAAGGGCGCCTCCGAGGGCGCGGGCCTTGGCAACAAGTTCCTCGCCAACATCCGCGAGGCGAACGCGATCTGCCAGGTCATCCGGGTCTTCGACGACCCGGACGTGGTGCACGTGGACGGCCGCGTCGACCCCAGCTCGGACATCGAGACGATCAACACCGAGCTGATCCTGGCCGACCTCCAGACCCTGGAGAAGGCCATCCCCCGGCTGGAGAAGGAAGCCCGCACCCAGAAGGACCGCCGCCCCGTGCTGGAAGCGGCCAAGCAGGCCAAGGACATCCTGGACAGCGGCCGGACCATGTTCGCCGCGCAGAAGGAAGTCGACCTTGAGGACCTGCGCGAGCTGAGCCTGCTCACCACCAAGCCCTTCCTCTACGTCTTCAACGCCGACGAGTCCGTGCTCACCAACGAGGCCCGCCTCAAGGAACTCCGCGAACTCGTCGCCCCCGCCGACGCCGTCTTCCTGGACGCCAAGGTCGAGTCCGAACTGCTGGAACTGGACGAGGAGTCCGCCGCCGAACTGCTGGAGTCCATCGGCCAGCACGAACCCGGCCTGTACTCCCTGGCCCGCGCCGGCTTCCACACCCTGGGCCTGCAGACCTACCTCACCGCAGGCCCCAAGGAATCGCGCGCCTGGACCATCCCGCAGGGCGCCACCGCCCCGCAGGCCGCCGGCGTCATCCACACCGACTTCGAGCGCGGCTTCATCAAGGCCGAGGTGGTCTCCTTCGCCGACCTGATGGAGGCCGGGTCGATGGCCACCGCGAAGTCCGCGGGCAAGGTGCGCATCGAGGGCAAGGACTACGTGATGGTCGACGGCGACGTGGTGGAGTTCCGGTTCAACGTCTGACGGGCAGGGGCGGGCCTCGCGGTCCGGCCTGACGCATTGACGTAATGATTGCGTCAATCTATCGTTGGGGCATGCTTTACCCCACACCTGCTCTCAACGCTGAGGACCAGCGCGTCCTTGGGGAGATCGACGGCCTTCGTCGCTCGTTGCACCAGCAGGTGCGGAACACTCCGGCCAAATGGGCTGAGGGGTTGCGCAAGTTCTTGACAGCTGACGCGGTTGCGGCCTCCAATTCGATCGAGGGCTTCAAAGTGTCCACGGTCGATGTCGAGGACCTCCTGGAGGGCGAGCGGGACGTCGACGTCTCCGAGGAAGATCGCGACGAGACGCTCGCCTATCAGCGGATGATGACCTACATTCAGACGCTTCACGATGTCTCGGACTTCCGTTATGGCAAGGAGTTCCTCAACTCGCTCCACTGGATGCTGCAGGGGCACCGGCACACTCGGCGGAAGCCGGCCGGGCAATGGCGCCATGGTGCGGTGTACGTGACGGACGCGCGTGACCCCAGCATCGCGGTGTACACGGCGCCGGATGCGGTCGACGTGCCGTCGTTGGTGGGTGAGCTGGTCGAGTGGCTGAACACGGATGACGGCAGCCATCCGCTGGTACGGGCTGCCATGGCGCATCTGCATCTCGTTTCCATTCACCCGTGGGCGGACGGCAACGGCCGCATGTCCCGGTCCCTCCAAACACTCATGATCGCGAGAGAGGGAGAACTGGCCCCTGAGTTCTCCTCAATCGAGGCTTGGCTGGGGCGGCCTGGCAATACCTGGGAGTACTACCGCGAACTGCAGCACCGAGGGGCGACCTACCTCCCCGGCCAGGACGTTTCTGACTGGGTCCGCTTCAATCTCACCGCGTATCACCAGCAGGCGCAGACCGTGCGTGGCCGACTGGATCGTTCGAGCCGGGTGTGGGTTCTGCTCGGTGAGTTCGCGGAGGCCCGAGGGCTGGAGCAGAGGGTGGTGTCGGCGCTGCATGACGTGGCGATGTCGGGCCGGGTGCGCCGGACGCGCTACGAACGAGCCGAGGACCTGGGGTTGCAGCGAGCCCAACGTGACCTGCGGGACCTGGTCATGGCAGGCATCCTGACACCGGTCGGTCGTACCCGCGCCCGTTTCTACACCGTCGGCTCCGCTTTTCCGGCTTCAGCCCTGGAATCAGCCCGGACACCACTGACACTGATCGATCCGTACAAGCGCTGACGTCGTGGAGTTCCGGTTCAACGTCTGAGCCACCCATCCAGCGAGCAGAACGTGCTCAGCGCGACCTCGGCGAAAGGCGGCGGCGGGCACACGTGGGCGAATCGTTGGGGAGCGCTCTCAGTGCCAGTCCTTCTTCAGTGCGCAAACTTGCCGGGCCTCACCCGAACGGGAGCTTAACCGTTTCTTTGCTGGGTATTAGGCGGGCTGGTCGACCCTGACTTCGCCGCGGAAAGCGCGGTGATGCCGATGAGGGGAAACCTGCCATGGAGAAGATCATCCCGCGGCGCCTCGTTCGCGGTCTGACCGTACTGGGGGTCGGGGTCAGCCTGGTGCTGGCCTCGTCCGTGGTCACCGGCCCGGCGATCGCGGCGGAGGATCCGGACACCGTGGCGCCCGCCGTGCTCGCGGTCGAGGATCTGGACGGCCGCCCGCTCACCGGTGAGGCGCTGCGGGAGTTTCTGGCCCAGGACGCGGCCAGGACGACGGCCACCCAGCCTGACACCGTGCCGGTGGCCGCCGCGCCCGCGGGCACGCTGGCGAACCGGGACCAGATCATCCGGTTCGCCGCCGCCGAGTTGGGCAATGGGGAACGGCCTGCGGGCAGCAACTGCACCAAGTACTCCTCGATGTGTGTGGCCTGGTGCGCCCTGTTCAGCACCTGGGTCTGGCGCAAGGCGGGGGTGAGCATCCCGCAGTACCCGTTCACCGGTGACGTCTACAAGTGGGGCCAGCGCAACGGCAAGTCCTACAGCAAGGCGAACCTGGGTTCGGCGGTCAAGGGTGATGTGCTGCTGTTCGGGACGGGACCGTCGTCCCCGTCCACCAGCACGCACATCGGCATCATCGAATCCCGCTCCGGCAGCACGGTGAAGATGATCGAGGGCAATCAGCAGAACGCGGTCCGCCGGGTCACCCGCACGCTCAGCGGGAGCACCTTCTACGGCGGCACCAGGCCGTAAGGGCAGCGCGGGAATGGTCAGCCGGGCGGCTGGGGTCTCGAATCCGCCCGGCTGATCGTTTCGATATCAGGTTCTTGAGTGCGCGGGGCGACCCTCGGGGGCAGACAACCGGTTGAATCGGGCCCAACAATGGCCGTTCAGCCGTCTGCGCCGGGGGCCAATGGTGGAGGAATTTCGCATTCTCGGTCCGGTGGAGATCTGGTCATCCGGGCTGCCGAAGGAACAGCCGCCGCCGCGCGCCCGGCAGATCCTGGCCCTGCTGCTGCTCAACCCCGGCGTGATCACCCCGACCGACCGGCTGATCGACGCGGTCTGGGGCGAGTCGCCGCCGCCGAACGCGCGCAAGGCCCTCCAGGTGCACATCTCGCACCTTCGTCAGCTGCTCGCCGTGCCACTGCGGCACAGTCCGCCCGGCTACGTGTTGTCGGTGCGGCCGGATCAGGTTGACCTGCACCGGTTCCGGGCCTGGACCGCGGCCGCCCGGCGCGAGTCCGATCCCGAGCAGGCGGGCATCCTGCTGCGCCGGGCGCTCTCGCTGTGGCGGGGCAGGCCACTGGCCGACATCGGCTCGGACCGGATGCGGGAGCGGTTCTTCGCCGGGCTGGAAGAGGAACGGCTGGCCGCCCTGGAAGCCAGGATGGACGCGGACCTGCGGCTGGGCCGGCACGCCGAACTGGTCACCGAACTGCCCGCGCTGCTCGCCGAACACCCGCTGCGGGAACGGATGCGCGCCCAGCTGATGACCGCGCTGCACCGCGGCGGACGGCGGGCCGAGGCACTGCGGGTCTTCCACGAGGCCCGCGCGCTGACCGTGGCCGAACTCGGCGTGGAACCCGGCCCGGAACTGCAACGACTGCACCGCGAACTGCTCGCCGAACCCCGTCCCGCGTCCGCTCCCGCGCCGGTCAGCCGCAACCACCTGCCGCGTGATGTGCCGGACTTCACCGGCCGCGCCGCCGAGCTGACCCGGCTGTGCGCGGTGGGTGGCCGGGACTCCGGGGTGCTGCCGGTGTGGTGGCTGGACGGGCCGACCGGGGTGGGCAAGACCGCGCTGGCGGTGCGGGCCGCGCACCGGCTGGCCCCGCGCTACCCGGACGGGCAGCTCTTCGTCGAACTGGGCTCGCTCGCGCCGGAGGAGGTGCTGGACGCGCTGCTGCGCGCGCTGCGGGTGCCGGGTGAGCGGATTCCGGAGGGGCTGCGGGAGCGGGCCGCGCTGTGGCGGGCCGAGCTGTCCGGGCGGCGGATGCTGGTGGTGCTCGACGACGCCGCCCGGGCCAGCCAGGTCCGGCCGCTGCTGGCCGGCGGCGCGGATTGCCTGGTGCTGGTGACCAGCAGGCACCGGATGTCCGGGCTGGAGGGGGTGCGCCGGGTCGCGCTGGACGTGCTGCCGCCGGTGGACGCGCGGGAGCTGTTCACGCGGTTGCTGGGCGCGGAGCGGGTGAGTGCCGAGGCCGCGGCGGTGGCCGAGGCGGCGCAGCTGTGCGGGTACCTGCCGCTGGCGATCCGGATCACCGGGGCGAAACTGGCCGCCCGCCCGCATTGGCCGGTGTCCCGGCTGCTGGGCCGGTTGCGGGACGAGCAGCGGCGGCTGGACGAGCTGTCCGTCGGCGATCTGGCCGTGCGCACCGGGCTGGCCGTGAGCTACCTGGGCCTGGACGAGCCGAGCAGGCGCGCGTACCGGCTGCTGGGCACGCTGGGCTACGGCAACCTGCCGGGCTGGCTGGCCGCGCCGCTGCTGGGCGAGCCGGAGGAGACCGCCGAGGACGTCCTCGATCAGCTGGTGGACGCCCAGTTGATCGAGGTCAGCAGCGCGCCTGCCGAGCCGCTGCGCTACCGGATGCACGACCTGGTCCGGTTGCACGCCAGGGAACGCGCCGAGCTGGAGGACACCGCGGGGGAGCGGCGGGAGGCGGTGCGCAGGGCGGTGACCGCGCTGCTGGCCGCGGTGGACGAGCTGGCCGAGCCGCTGCCGCCCGCGGTGCCCCGGCTCTGCCACACCGACCTGAGCAGCCAGCCCCGGCCGCGGATCACCGGCGCCGAGCGCTGGTTCGAGCAGGAGGAGCCCGCGCTGGTGGCCGCGGTGTCCAGGGCCGCCGAACTGGACCTGGCCGAGCTGGCGGCGGCACTGGCCGAGGCGCTGGTGTTCAGCTTCTTCGCGGTGCGCAACCGCTACGACGGCTGGGCCCGCACGCACGAGGCCGCGATCAGCGCGTTGCGCCGCACCGGCCATCGCAGGGGCGAGGCCGCGCTGGAGTGCAGCCTGGGCCAGCTGCACTACAAACGGGACCGCTACGAACTGGCCCGCACCCACTTCCGCACCGCGCGGGCGCTGTTCACCGAGGTCGGCGACACCAGGGGCGAGGCGGTCGCGCTCAACGGCATCGGCATGGTCGGCCGCGAACTCGCCGACCACGCCGCCGCGCTGCCTGCCCTGCGCCGGGCCAGGGACATGCTGGCCACCAGTGGCGATGAGGAAGGCGTCGCGCACGCCCTGTACGGCATCGGCTACGCCCACCGCGAACTCGGCGAGGACCCCGAGGCCATCGACACCCTGACCGCCGCGGCGGGCTCCTACCGCGCCGCGGGCAACGAACGCGGCGAGGCGCTGGCCCTGCGCGGCATCGGCCTGGTGCACCGCGCCGCCGACCGCTGGGACGAGGCCGAGGAGTACTGCCGCCGCAGCCACCGCATCGTCAGCGCGGTCGCCGACGACCTGCTCTGCTGCTACACCACCCAGGCCCTGGCCAAGGTCTGGATCCGCCAGCACCGCCCCGAACAGGCCGAGGCCGCCCTGCTCGGCGCCGCCCAGACCAGCCAGGCCCTGCACGACACCTTCGGCCTGGCCCTGCTGCACCGCACCCTTGGCGAGAGCAGGCTGGCCCAGGGCCAGGTCGAACCCGCGCTGCGCTACCTGGAACTGGCGCTGACGGGCTGGGCGGAGCTGCGGCTGCCGGCGTGGCGGGCCCGGACCCTGCGGGACGTGGGCGCGGCGCACGCGGCGGCAGGCGACCAGCCCGCGGCGCACCGGGCCTGGCGGGAGGCCAGGGAGGTCTTCGACCGGCTCGGCATCCGGGAGTCGGCCGAGGCCCCGCACTGGCATCGCCGCTGGGCCTGCCCGTGCGTGAACTGATCAGGCCAGTTCGCCGTCCCGGACCACCAGGTGCCTGGGGTCCCGGTGCCTGCCGGCCGCGATCAGGTCGCGGACCGGGTGCGGGGCCAGGTCGGACTCGGCCAGGGTGGCCAGTGGCAGCCATTCGTAGTCGTGGCCGGGGGTGCGGCCGCTCACCGCGACCCGGTCCACCGAGGCCCACAGGTAGTGCTCGACCGCGTGCGCGGGCTGGTCCGCCTCGGTGAAGAAGTGCTCGACCACGAACAGGTACTCGGACTGGACCAACCGGGTGCTGGTCTGCTCGTCGATCGCCTGGCGCAGCCGGGTTTCGAAGGTCTCGCCCGGGGCGCACTGGCCGCCGATGAAGGCGTAGCCGGTGCCCTCCGGGGCATCACTGGATCGCCGCACCAGTAGGCGGTCGCCGTGCAGGACGACCGCGTGGACAGTGGGCCTGACGAGTTGACGCTCGGGTTCAGACACGTCCACGACCATAGCCAAACTCGGCGTGCCTGTCCCCCTGTGTCCACTGTGGACAGTGCTTCGCCGACGGCCATCCTTGTGTCGCGCTTCACCTTTCGTTCACCGGACTTTTGCCGGTACCGGTGACCCTTGGCGCTCGCAAGACTCCTGAGTGTCACCCGAACTGACGGGAGTTCACCGTGCAACGACGCAACTTCTTGCGGGTCGCCGTGGTCGGCGCCGCGGCCGCCGCCTTTGGCGGGGCGGCCTGGCGGGACGCCTTCGCCGATGGCGCGCAGCCGGGGGCCAGTCCGTACGGTCCACTGCTGGCCGCGGACGGCAACGGCATCCAGTTACCGCAGGGCTTCACCAGCCGGGTCATCGCGCGGACCGGGCAGCAGGTGGCCGGGACCGGCTACACCTGGCACCCGGCGCCGGACGGCGGGGCCTGTTTCGTCGACGGCAGCGGCTGGATCTACGTCTCCAACAGCGAGGTGTCCAGCACCGGCGGGGTCGGCGCGGTCAAGTTCAACGCCAGTGGCCAGATCACCGGGGCCTACCGCACGCTGGCCAACACCAACGTCAACTGTGCCGGGGGCGCCACCCCCTGGAACACCTGGCTGTCCTGTGAGGAGGTCGACCGCGGCTACGTCTACGAGACCGACCCGTGGGGCGTCAAGGCCGCCATCCGCCGCCCCGCGATGGGCCGGTTCAAGCATGAGGCCTGCGCCGCCGACCCCGACCACGGCTACGTCTACCTCACCGAGGACGTGCCGGACGGCTGCTTCTATCGCTTCAAGCCCACCACCTGGGGCGACCTCTCCAGTGGCACCCTTGAGGTGCTCAAGGGCACCAGTTCGCAGACCAGTGGCCCGGTGACCTGGGGTGTTGTCGGCGACGTCGACGGCAGCCCGACCGCGACCCGCAACCAGGTCGTCGGCGCGAAACGCTTCAACGGCGGTGAGGGCTGCTACTACGCGGGCGGCACCTGCTGGTTCACCACCAAGGGCGACAACCGGGTCTGGGCGTACCACGCCGGCACCAGCTCGATCAGCCTGACCTACGACGACAACCTGGTCACCGGCGGCGCCGCGCCGCTGACCGGGGTGGACAACGTCACCGGGACCAGCAGCGGCGACCTGTTCGTGGCCGAGGACGGCGGCAACATGGAGATCTGCCTCATCACTCCGGCAGGCATCGTCGCGCCGTTCCTGCGGATCACCGGGCAGAGCGGGTCGGAGATCACCGGACCCGCGTTCAGCCCGGCGGGCAACCGGCTCTACTTCTCCTCCCAGCGCGGCACCAGCGGGTCCAGCAGCGGTGGCATCACCTACGAGGTCACCGGGCCGTTCCGGAGCTAGCCCGCGATCGCCTCGATCACACCGTCGATCTCCTGCGCCAGGGCCGCGTCCAGCGTCGTGATGCCGCCCTTGGAGTGGGTGGAGCAGCGGAAGGTCAGGGTGCGCCAGCGGATGTCGATGTCCGGGTGGTGGTTGTCGTTCTCCGCGATCTCCGCCACCCGGTTCACCACCTGGATGGCCTGCGGGAAGCTGTCCAGTTCGACCGTGCGCACCAGTGCGGTGCCCTCGGCCAGCCACTGCGGCAGCCGGAGCAGGTGGTCGTGGATCTGGTCATCGCTCAGCAGTTCGGCCATGCCTTCATGGTCCTCGTGCGGGTGCCCGCGCGCGACCCGGCGTAAGGTCTAGCCCCTAGATGCCACGGGAGTCCGGTGTAGCCGGGCTGAGAGGAGAGCGGTCAGCTCTCGACCGTCCGCACCTGATCCGGATCATGCCGGTGTAGGGATTGCGTCAGGAGGAACTTTGCGTCGCACCACGACCGCGTTCGCGCTGGTCACCACCCTTGCCATGCTCACCGGCTGCTCGCTGATCGGCGGTTCCGGGACCACCCCGGCCCCACCCGGCGAGACCAAGGTGGTGCTGCTCACGCACGAGTCCTTCGCGGTCAGCGAGGGCCTGTTCGCCGAGTTCAAGAAGCAGAGCGGCATCACCGTGGAGCAGCGGGCGCTGGGCGACGCGGGCGCGCTGACCAACCAGCTGGTGCTCACCAAGGCCAACCCACTCGGCGACGTGGTCTTCGGCGTGGACTCCACCTTCGCCTCCAGGGCCATCGACAACGGCCTGCTGGAGTCCTACCAGAGCCCGGAGGCGGCCAAGGGCCCGCAGCGCTACGCCGCCGACAGCTCCGGCGCGCTGTCCGCGGTCGACCTGGGCGATGTGTGCATGAACGTCGACCTGGCCTACTTCGCGCGGAAGGGGCTGGCCGAGCCGAAGTCCCTGGACGAGCTGGCCGACCCGAAGTACAAGGACCTGCTGGTGGTCTCCGACCCGGCGACCTCCTCACCCGGCCTGGCCTTCCTGCTCAACACGGTGGCCAAGTTCGGCGAGGACGGCTGGCCGGGCTACTGGAACCGGTTGAAGGCCAACGGGGTCAAGGTGGTCAACGGCTGGGAGACCGCCTACAAGCAGGAGTTCTCGGTGGGCGGCAAGGGAAACCGGCCGATCGTGCTCTCCTACGCCTCCTCACCCGCGGCCGAGGTCGGGCCGGACGGCAAGCCGAAGACCAAGGCGCTGCTGGACACCTGTTACCGGCAGGTCGAGTACACCGGCGTGCTCAAGGGCGCCAAGCAGCCCGAGGCCGCGCGCAAGCTGGTCGACTTCTTGCTGGGCGAGAAGTTCCAGGCCCAGGTCGCCGAGCAGATGTATGTCTACCCGGCGCGCGAGGGTGTGGCGCTGCCCGCGGTGTGGCAGCAGGTCGCGCCGCAGCCGCAGTCGGCCGCCACGCTGCCCGCGGCCAAGATCGCCGAGGGCCGGGAGCGCTGGGTGGAGCAGTGGCGCAAGCTCGTTCAGGGCTAGCTACGGGGCGGGCGGCCCGCATCGGACTCAGTGTCGCGGCGGCGGTGCCGCTGGGCTTCCTGGCCGTCTTCTTCGCCTGGCCGGTGGCCGCGATCATCGGGCTGGGGCTGGGTCGCACCGGGGTCGGCAAGACCCTGGCCGACCCGGCGACCTGGGACCTGGTCGCCTTCACCCTTGGCCAGGCCGCCGCGGCCACCGCGGTCGCGCTGCTGGCCGGGATGCCGGTGGCCTACCTGCTCGCCCGCTGCCAGGTGCGCGGGCGCGGCTTCGTCCGGCTGGCCATCACCATTCCGTTCGTGCTGCCCACCGTGGTGGTGGGCCTGGCCTTCCGCGCGGTGCTCGGCGACGCGGGCGCGCTGGGCATCGTGCTGGCCAACGCCTTCTTCAACGTGGCCGTGGTCGCGCGCACCGTCGGCGGCCTGTGGTCGCACCTGGACCGCAGGGCCGAGGACGCCGCCCGCGCGCTGGGCGCCTCCCGCTGGCGCACCTTCCTCAGCGTCACCCTGCCCGCGCTCGGCCCGGCCATCGGCTCGGCCGCCGCGGTGGTGTTCCTGTTCTGCTCCACCGCTTTTGGCGTGGTGCTGATCCTGGGCGGCTCCCGGCTGCGCACCCTGGAAACCGAGATCTACCTGCGCACGGTCAACCTGCTCGACCTCTCCGGCGCGGCCGCGCTGTCCCTGCTGCAACTCGCCGCGGTGATCGCCGCCCTGGTCATCGGCGCGGTCGCGCGCCGCCGCCGGGAGGCACAGCTGAAACTGCGCGCCGCCGAGGAAAGCCTGCGCAAGCCGCACGGCGGCGAGTGGTTCGTGGTCGCGGGCGCTGCCCTGGTGGTGCTGGCCCTGCTGGTGCCGATCCTCGGCCTGCTGCTCCGCTCACTGTCCACTGCGGACGGTTGGAGCTTCGACGGCTACCGGGCGCTGGCCACCGGCGGCACCCAGGGCACGCTGGCCGTGTCCGGATTCGAGGCCGCGCTCAACTCGCTGCGCGCGGCCGGGGACGCCACCCTGCTCGCGCTGGTCATCGGCCTGCTGGCGGCGATCGTGCTCTCCCGCGTGCGCCGCCGTGGCGCGGGGGAGGCCCTCGACCTGGTGCTGATGCTGCCGCTGGGTGTGTCCGCGGTGACCGTCGGCTTCGGCTACCTGGTCACCATGGACGCCCTGCCCGGCGACTTCCGCACCTCGCCGCTGCTGGTCCCGCTGGCCCAGGCGCTGGTGGTCACCCCGCTGGTGGTGCGGCTGGTGCTGCCGGTGCTGCGGGCCATCGACGACCGGCTGCGCCAGGCCGCCGCCACGCTGGGCGCCGGGCCGCTGCGGGTCTGGCGGGAGGTGGACCTGCCGCTGGCGCTGCGGTCCATGCTGGCCGCCGCCGGGTTCGGTTTTGTGGTGGCACTGGGCGAGTTCGGCGCGACCAGCTTCCTGGCCCGGCCGGAGGCGCCCACCCTGCCGGTGGCCATCGCCCGGCTGATCGCCCGGCCCGGCGAACTCAACGAGGCGATGGCCTACGCGGCCTGCACCCTGCTGATGGTGGTGACCGGCCTGGCGGTGCTGGTGATCGAGAAGCTCAGAGTCGGCACCGGGGAGTTCTGATGGGTCTCACTGTCGACGGCATGACCGTCACCTACGGCGCGACCACCGCGGTGGACCGGGTTGATCTGTCCATTGCAGAGGGTGAGGTGCTCGCCCTGCTCGGTCCGTCCGGCTGTGGCAAATCCACCCTGCTGCGCGCCATCGCCGGACTCGAACAACCCACCGCGGGCACGGTCTGCTGGGACGGCGACGACCTGGCGCCGATCCCGGTGCACCGGCGCGGATTCGGCCTGGTCTTCCAGGACGGCCAGCTCTTCCCGCATCGCGATGTCGCGGGCAACATCGCCTTCGGCCTGCGCATGCACGGGGTGCCCAGGGCCGAGCAGCGGGTCCGGATCGAGGAACTGCTGGAACTGGTCGGGCTGCGCGGCTACGGCGGGCGGCGGGTCACCGAACTCTCCGGCGGTGAGGCGCAGCGGGTGGCACTGGCCCGCGCGCTGGCGCCCCGGCCCCGGTTGCTGCTGCTGGACGAACCGCTCTCCGCGCTGGACCGGGCCCTGCGCGAGCAGCTGGCGATGGACCTGGCCACGTTGCTGCGCAAGGCGGGCGCGACCGCGCTGGTGGTCACGCACGACCACGACGAGGCGTTCACCCTGGCAGACCGGGTCGCGGTGATGTCGGCCGGGCGGATCCGCCAGTTCGGCACCCCCGAATCGGTCTGGCGCGCGCCCGCCGATGTCGAGGTGGCCCGGTTCCTGGGCTGCGGCACGCTGATCCCGGCGCTGGTGCGCGACGGCGTGGCCGACTCCGCGGTCGGATCCGTTGCCGCACAGGACTTCCCGGACGGCCCGGCCCGGCTCGGCCTGCGCGCGGCCGCGCTGCGGACCGACGCCGACGGGCCATTGAGCGGGCTGGTCGTGCGCCGGGTGCACCGCACCGACCACATCCGCCTGGTGGTACGCCTCGACCTCGCCGATCTGCCGGAGATCAGCGAGGTCGAGGCGGTCGGGCCGGTGCTCGGTGCACCGCCCGCCGGGGATCCGGTGCGGCTGCGCCTGGATCCCGAGGCGGTCGCGGTGCTGCCCGCCTGATCATCCGTCCTTTGTGGACATGCGAAGGAAGGTCAGCGACAACCCGATCACCAGGTAACAGGCGGCCTTGGCCGTGCTGTCCAGCAGACCGTCCCAGGGCATCGGATCGCGCAGCACATCGGCCACCGCGGTCCAGCCGTTGGGCAGCAGGTACGGCTGCAGCCACTCCATGCCAGGGATCGCGCCCAGCACCTGCACCACGATCAGCCCGCCCAGGGTGGCGGCCAGCACCACCAGCGGGTGTTCGGTGAGCGCGGAGACCGCCAGCGCGATCGCGGCCAGCGCCATCATCTGGAAGGCGGCCCAGCCGGTGGCGAGGCCGATCTTGCCGATGGCCTCCCCGATCGGCAGCGTGGTGCCGGAGATCGAGACCACCTCGGTGCCGCCCACGATGATGACCCCGGTGAGCATGCCCAGCAGCGAGATCAGCGACACCGCGATCACGATCACGGTGGCCACGCCCGCGGCCTTCACCGCGACCAGCCGCACCCGGCTCACCGGGGCGATCAGCAGCCCGCGCAACGTGCCGTGGGATGCCTCGCCCGCCAGCGCGTCCGCGGCCGACATGGTGGCCACCAGCGGCAGCAGCATGGTCATCGAGATGGTCAGCGCGGCCAGTGGCAGCACCATCCCGTTGCCCACCGCCGCCATGATCATCCCCGGCCCGCGGCCCGGCATGCTGCCGCCGATCACGGTGACCCCGATGCCGAGTGCGATCGGCACCAGCGACATCAGCACCAGCGCGACGATGGTGCGCGGCCTGCGCAGGATCCAGCGCAGTTCGGAGGCGTAGAGCCGCCAGGCGGAAGCCTGCTTGGGGCCGGTGTGCACCGCGACCGGGGTGGCCGCGGGAGTCGGTTCGGCGAGTGTGGCGGTCATGCCCCGTCCTCCTCGGTGAGCCGGGCGAACAGCTCCTCAAGACCGGTGCGTTCCCGATGCGCCTCGTGCACCGAGACCCCCGCCCGAACCAGGGTCTCGATCACCTTCGGCGCCTCGGCGCCGGTCAGCTCCACCCGCACACCGCCGTCAGCGGCCCGCGCGGGAATCCTGGCCGAGCGCAACGCTTCCACCGCGTCGGCGATGTCCGGCGTGGACACCGTCAGCGTGGGCGCGCCCGCCTCCAGCAGATCCGCCAGTGGCCCCTGCCCGACCACGGTGCCCTGGTGCAGCACGGCCACGTGCGTGCAGGTCGCCTCGACCTCGGCGAGCAGGTGCGAGGACACCACCACGGTGGTGCCGACCGCGTGCAGCTGCGCCATCACCTTCCGGATCTCCCTGGTACCGGCCGGATCCATGCCGTTGGTGGGCTCGTCCAGCACCACCAGCCTGCGCGGCACCAACAGCGCGGCGGCCAGGCCGAGGCGCTGCTTCATGCCAAGGGAGTAACCGCGGAACTTGCGGTCGGCGGCGTGCGCGAGCCCCACCCGCTCCAGCGCGTCGGCCACCGCGCCCTTGATCGCCCTGGTCTCCAGCAGCGGTTCGGCCGCGCCGAGCCTGCGCAGGTTGTCCCGGCCGGTCAGGAACGGGTGGAAGCCCGGTCCCTCGACCAGCGCGCCGACCTGGGCCAGCGCCGCGGTCGAGCCATCCGGCATCCGGTGCCCCAGCAGCTCCACCTCACCGGCGGTGGGCCGGACCAGGCCGAGCAGCATCCGGATGGTGGTGGTCTTGCCGGAGCCGTTGGGGCCGAGCATGCCCAGCACCGCGCCCTGCGGCACGTCCAAGTCGACCCGGTCCACCGCGACGGTTTTGCCGTAGACCTTGCGCAGTCCCCTGGTGCGGGCGGCCAGGGTGCCGGAGGGGGCGGGGGCGGCCGGAGCCACCCCCGCCTGTCCGATCTCCGTGCCCGCCAGTCCGGCAGTCACTTCACCTGACCGATCGCCTCGGTGAGCACCTGCTGCGGCACCGCGCCGACCGCGAAGCGGCCATCGGAGGTGACCAGCGCGGTCCCGACCTTGGTCTCGATGACCCAGCCCGAACCCCAGGAGCCGTTGACCTCCTTGCCCAGCTGCTTGACCAGGTCCAGCGGGTTGCCCGCGGCGTTGCCGCCACGCTGACCCCGGCTGCCCTCGGCCGGCTTGGGCGCCTGCTTCAGCGCCTGCTCCGGCAGCTTGCCGACGATGGTGGTGTCCCAGCCCTCGCCGACGACCTGGAAGGCCTTCTCGGCTTCCTTCCTGGCCTTGTCCAGCTCAGCCGGGGTGGGAGCCTTGTGCTCCTTGACCTTGTCGTCGAGCTTGCGCTCCTCGACGGTGGCCCCGGCCGGCGGGGTGAACTTGAACAGGTTCGCGTCCTGCGGACCCACGTTGAGCTGGCTGAAGCCCACCTGGAGTGCCGGGGCGTCGGTGCCGTTGGTCAGCACGGTCACCCGCAGCGGGATGCGCTTCTCCGCGTCCACCGCGACCCGCACGCCACGCAGCAGCGTGCGCTCGTTCGGCTTCGGCGTCAGCACCAGCTCGTAGGCTGGCCGCCCGGCCACCTCGGCGGTCCCGTCCACGGACAGGTCGCTCTGCTGGCGGACCAGGCTCACCAGCTCCCGGGCGGCACTGGCCGGATCGGTGGGCTGGACCTTCTTGTCCTTGTCGAACTCGGCCTTCTTCTGCTCCAGCGTCTTGGCGTCCACGCTGGACTTGGTCACCTTGCGCTCGGCCGAGTCCCAGCTCCAGACGGTGGTGCCGTCCTGGACGATGGTCTTCTCGTTCTGGCCGTCCGGCACCGAGGCCCGGCTCTTGCCCGCTCCGTCGGTCCAGACCCGCAGCTTGCTGTTGCCCGTGGCCACCTGGGGCGCGCCAGGGATCGCGGGCAGGCCGAGGTTGTTGGTGACCTCGACGGTGCCCCCGAGCGCGGGCGGCGTGGTGGTCAGCACCGACTGCACCAGGTCCTCGGCGGCCACCGACGGCAACGTCGGCGCGGCGCCGGCCCCACCGGGCAGCGCCAGCAGCGCGAGCCCGACGACACCGGCCATCGCGCCGGCCGTGGCCGCCGTGACTGTGGCCTTCCTTCGGTCCATGTCTCCTCCTTGCGAATCGGGGTCGTCCCGTGCAGCCGAGACTGGCCCCGCCCTGCTGAGACACCACTGAGAATGCCGCCCTTTCGCTGAGAGAGCACTGAGAGCCTCCCGCACGACCTGCGCGAACACCGGCATGCTTGCCCGGTGAGCGCACGAGTGCTGGTGGTGGACGACGAACCTGGGGTGCGCCGGGCGCTGGAACGCGGCCTGCGCGCGGAGGGCATGGAGGTGGTGACCGCCCCCGACGGCAACTCCGGCCTGCGCGCGGCGCTGACCGGCTCCTTCGACGTGGTGCTGCTGGACATCATGCTGCCCGGCCTGTCCGGCTACCGGGTGCTGGAGCGGCTGCGCGCCGAGGGCGTGCGCACCCCGGTGCTGATGGTCTCGGCCAAGGACGGCGAGGTCGACCAGGCCGACGGGCTGGACCTGGGCGCGGACGGCTACCTGGTCAAACCCTTCTCCTTCGTGGTGCTGGTGGCCCAGGTCAAGGCGCTGCTGCGGCGCAGCGGCGCGGACAGCGGACCCCGCGACGTGCTGCGGCTGGGCGAGCTGATCGTGGACCGGGCGGTGCGCGAGGTGAGCTGGGCCGGTGCGCCGGTCGCGCTGAGCCCGCGCGAGTTCGCGGTGCTGGCCACCCTGGCCGGGCGGCCGGGCGTGGTGGTCAGCAAGGACGAGCTGCTGCGCGCGGCCTGGGGCGATGAGCAGGCGGCCACCCGCAACGCGGTGGAGGTCTACGTCGGCTACCTGCGGCGCAAGCTGGAGGCGGTGGGCGCCGGGCACCTGGTGCGCACCGTGCGCGGGCACGGCTACCTGGCCAGCGCCGAAGCCCCGCGGGAGGCGTGATGTTCCGGGCGATACGCCAGTGGTGGGTCCGGCGCACGCTGCGCGCCCGGATCACCATGGTGGTCGCCGCGGTCGCGCTGCTGGTCTTCGGCTGGATCGCCCAGGTGACCTCGGCGATCTTCGCCTCCGCGCTGACCGACCAGGTGGACGGCCAGCTGCGGGCCACCCTGGACAGCGTCTCCGCCGACATCACCGCGGGCCGCCCGGCCGGGGCCGGACAGCGGGACCAGCGGATCCGGGTGCTGGACACCTCCGGCGGCGCCGCCGACGGCCTGCCGCCGGTGCTGCTGCACGACTGGCAGGTCCGGCAGCTGCGCGCGGGTCAGGGCGTGTCGGTCTTCCCCGGCTTCTTCAGCCCGGATGAGGACGAGGCCGAGGGCGAGGAGCGGTTCGGACCCGCGGTGCGCTGGGTCGGCAAGGTGGTCAGCGGGCCGGACGGGGTGCAGCGGCTGGTCGTGGTCGGCACCGAGTTCACCGCCTACCTCAGCGTCTTCGAGCGCGCGGGCTACTGGTTCCTGCCCGGCGCGCTGCTGTCCATGCTCGCGGTGGCGGGCACCGCCTGGGTGGCGGTGCGGCTGGCGTTGCGCCCGGTGCAGCGGATGCGGGCCGCCGCGGGCGCGCTGCCACCCGGCCAGCGGCTGCCGGTGCCCGAGGCCAGGGACGAGCTGCGCGCGCTGGCCGAGGAGCTGAACGCGCTGCTGGCCCGGCGGGACGAGGCGACCGAGCGGATGCGCCGGTTCAGCGGGGACGCCGCGCACGAGCTGCGCTCGCCGGTGGCCTCGCTGCGGGTGCAGGCCGAGGTCGCGGTGGCCCACCCCGATCCGGAACTGGCCCAGGAGACGCTGGCCGATATCGCGGTGGAGGCCGAGCGGCTCTCCGCACTGGTCGACGATCTGCTGATGCTGGCCCGCGCGGACGCGGTGGACCTGCCCGAGGCCGAGCCGGTGGACCTGGTCGCGGTGGCCAGGGCCTCGGCCGCCCGGCTGGGCGAGCGCGGCATCGTGGTCCGGGTGGAGGCGCCAACCCCGGTGCTGGTGCTGGCCGCCCCCCGCGAGGTCGAGCTGGTGGTGGACAACGTGCTGCGCAACGCCGCCCGCTACGCCCGCGCCCTGGTCCGGGTGCTGGTGCTGCCCGCGGGCGCGCAGGGCCGGTTGCTGGTGGAGGACGACGGCCCCGGCGTGCCAGAGGACCACCGGGATCAGGTCTTCGACCGCTTCCACCGGGTGGACGAGGCCAGGGACCGGGCCAGCGGCGGAGCCGGTCTCGGGCTGGCCCTGGTGGCCGATCTGGTCCGCAGGCGCGGTGGCACCGTGCGGGCCGCGGGCTCCCCGGAGGGCGGCGCCCGGTTCGAGATCCGCTGGCCCAAACCCTGACCTGTCAGGCGCGGCTGACAGGATTCGGGCATGGGTGTGTTGCGGTCCACGGTCCTCATCGACGCGCCGGTGCGGACGGTAGCGGCGGCGCTGCGGGAGGTCACGACCTGGGGGCAGGCGGTGGCCGCCGCCGGTGGCCGGTTGCAGGTCAACGCCGAGGGTGCGCTGCTGGTCCTGGGGGATGAGCTGAAGTGCGGGTTCCCGCTGCTGCCCGCGCAGCGGCTGCGGGTGGACCACGTGGACGAGCACGGGCTGAGCCTGGTCACCGACAACGGCGGCGGGGTCACCGTGCGGGTGGCCGACACCGGTGGCGGCGTGCTCGTCACCGAGAGCCTGAGCTGGAACAACCCGCTGGGCAAACTCGGCGATCTGCTGATGTTCCGCAGGCTGGTGCTGCGCCTGCTGGCCGCGCACCGCACCCAGGTGGAGCTGCGTTCGCTGGAGCTGGCCGCGGCGAAGATCGTGGTGGCCGCCGCGGTGGTGCGCGAGGGCAAGCTGCTGGTGCAGCAACGCAGTTACCCGATGAGCCTGGCAGGCAAGTGGGAACTGCCCGGCGGCCGGGTCGAGCCGGGGGAGACCGAGGTCGAGGCGCTGGTCCGGGAGTGCCACGAGGAGATGGGCGTGGTGGTGCGCCCGCTGGGCAGGCTCGGCCCGGACATCCCGCTGCCCGGGGTTGGCCTGCTGCGCACGCACACCGCGTGGCTGGACGCCGCGGACGTCCAGCCACGCGCGGTGGAGCACCGGGCGGTGCGCTGGGTGGCGGCGGCGCACCTGGCCGGACTCGACTGGGTGGCCGCCGACCGGGTGCTGGTGCCCGCCCTGGTCGCGCTGACCGAGCAGGTCAGCGCGGACCAGCAGTGACCTTCAGCGCAGGCCGGTGACCTTCAGCACCGCGTCCAGCCGGTGCCGGCAGCGGGCCCTGGCCCGTTCCGCGCCGTGCGCGCGGATCTGGTCCAGCTCGGCCGGATCCGCCAGCAACGCGGTGGTGCCCTCGCGCACCGGCCGCAATGCCTCGACCACCGCCTCCGCCGTCTGCTCCTTCAGCTCCGCGTAGCCCCGGATCTCCCCGGCCAGCTGCCGCGGATCCCGGTCGGTGCAGGCGCCGAGGATGTCCAGCAGGTTGGTCACGCCCGGCTGGTTCGCCGGGTCGTGCCGGACCTCGCCGAACTGGTCGGTCACCGCGCGTGTGATCTTGCGGCGCACCAGCTCCGGCGGATCCATGACCAGCACGGTGCCGGACTGGTCGCCGCTGGACTTGGACATCTTCTTCTCCGGCGCGGCCAGATCGGCCACCCTGGCACCCACTCGCGGGGTCACCGCCCTGGGCACGGTCAGCACCTCGCCATAGGTGGAGTTGAAGCGTTTGGCCAGCGTGCGGGCCAGTTCCAGGTGCTGCCGCTGATCATCGCCGACCGGCACCTCGTCCGCGCCGTGCAGCAGGATGTCCGCGGCCATCAGCACCGGGTAGGTGAACAACCCGGCCCGCACCCCGTCCTGGCCCTTGGCCTTCTCCTTGAACTGGGTCATCCGGGCCAGCTCGCCGTAGGACACCACGCACTCCAGCACCCAGGTCAGGGCGCCGTGCTCCTCGATGAGGTCCGATTGGGTGAAAACACACGCGATGTCCGGATTCACGCCGGCCGCCAGGAGCATCGCCAGTTGCTCTCTGGCACGGGCTCGCAACACGTTCGGGTTGTGTCGAATGGTCATCGCATGCAGGTCAACGACGCAGAAAAGATCATCCGGACCGTGCTGGGCAGCCCACTGCCGGAGCGCGCCGAGGTAGTTGCCGAGGTGGGTCAGGCCGGTTGGCTGGATGCCGGAGAACTGGGTCATCGAGGGTCTCCTCGCGGGTTCGTGCGCCGCCGCGGGGACCGGATGTGCTGCACATACACCACAGGCCGCCTCGCAGCGGCGGCCTGTGGTCAGGATGGGTGCGCGTGACTAGGGCCGCCGGTGGGCGGCCCGCCAGAGACTGGACATCAAGCGCATGAGGAGCATCCTAGACCATCACGGTTCGGCCGAACGTGTCCGATGACACATCGTGCTCGCCGACACGGTGGTAGTACCCCGGCCGGGGGGTGTTAAGAAAGCGTATAAGTCGAAATGGCCATGTGATCCAAACTCGGTGCACGGGCGTATTTTCAAGTTATGTACATCGTGCTGCTGAACTACACCGTCTCGACCGACGAGGTCGATTTGGTACTGCCGGAGCATGCAGCGTGGCTCGACCGGCAGTACGCGGCAGGCAACTTCCTGCTCTCCGGCCGTTGCCGGACCCTGGGCGCCCGTCATGACCGACTGATCGTCACCCGTCCCATGGTGCGCGGTCACCTGGACGCCATCCTGGCCACCGACCCCTTCAAGCTGCGCCGAGTGGTCCGCCACGAGGTGATCGACTTCGAAGCCTCCCGCACCGCGCCCGCACTGCTCGCCTACAACGAGTTGCTCGCGAGCTGAGTTCAGCAGTCCGTTGCGGCCCGTCACACCGCTACGTCCACCATTCGCCGGCTCCCGTCGGCAGCCCCCGGCAGGTATTCCTGTCCGCTGTGCCCGGCGGGGCCACAACTCCATGTTTCTTGCTATTTCTTTAACTTCTCTTTGGCCTTTTTGAGAGCCAGTACCGGACATCGCTTACAACGCGGTTTTGAGCGACAGCACTTCTTCTTGACCTTGCCCACGCGGCGGCTCCCACTCCCCTAGGTTTGCCTCATAGTAGGTTAGGCTTACCTGATCAACTAGGGGATCCGTCCGGCGAGGTGCTTCCGGGCGGATAGCATGGGGTGGGCTACGAAGCGGCGCAGAAGCCGGTGGCCATCTCCCAACAGGCAGATTCCGAGGAGTTTCGCGTGCCCACCGCCGCGCCGGCCACCGTCAGGACCGATCTTCGCAACATCGCCATCGTCGCGCACGTCGACCATGGCAAGACCACTCTCGTCGACGCGATGCTCCGGCAGTCGGGGGCCTTCGCCGCCCGCGCCGAGCTGGTCGACCGCGTCATGGACTCCGGTGAACTGGAGCGCGAGAAGGGCATCACCATTCTCGCCAAGAACACCGCCGTGAAGCGACTCACCCCCGAGGGGGTCATGACCATCAACGTGGTCGACACCCCCGGCCACGCCGACTTCGGTGGTGAGGTCGAACGCGGCCTGGCCATGGTCGACGGTGTGGTGCTGCTGGTGGACGCCAGCGAGGGCCCGCTGCCGCAGACCCGGTTCGTGCTCCGCAAGACCCTGGCCGCCGGTCTCCCGGTGATCCTCGTGGTCAACAAGGTGGACCGGCCGGACGCGCGCATCTCCGAGGTGGTCGAGGAAACCCACGACCTGCTGCTGGAGCTGGCCTCCGACCTGGACGCCGAGGGCGTCGAGCACCTGGACATGTCGGCCGTGCTGGACCTGCCGGTCGTCTACGCCTCCGCTCGCGCGGGCAAGGCCAGCCTGGAGCAGCCCGCCGACGGCGGCATGCCGGACGCGGAGAACCTGGACGTTCTCTTCGACGTGCTGCTGGAGCACGTGCCGCCGCCCACCGGCGACGCCGAGGCCCCGCTGCGCGCCCTGGTCACCAACCTGGACGCCTCCGCCTTCCTCGGCCGGATCGCGCTCTGCCGCATCCACGCTGGCCAGATCCGCAAGGGCGAGTGGGTGGCCTGGTGCCGTGAGGACGGCACCACGCAGCGAGTCAAGATCACCGAGCTGCTGATCACCGAGGCGCTGGAGCGGGTGCCCGCCGAGTTCGCCTCCGCCGGTGACCTGGTGGCCATCGCCGGTATCCCGGAGATCACCATCGGCGACACCCTCGCCGACCTGGACAACCCGGACCCGCTGCCCCGGATCACCGTGGACCAGCCCGCGATCTCCATGACCATCGGTGTGAACACCTCCCCGATGGCAGGCCGCAACGGCGGCGACAAGCTGACCGCCCGCCTGGTCAAGGCCCGGCTGGACACCGAACTGGTCGGCAACGTCTCGATCAAGGTGCTGCCCACCGAGCGTCCGGACACCTGGGAGGTGCAGGGCCGTGGCGAGCTGGCGCTGGCCATCCTGGTCGAGCAGATGCGCCGCGAGGGCTACGAGCTGACCGTGGGCAAGCCGCAGGTGGTCACCAGGACCATCGACGGCCAGCTCTGCGAGCCGTTCGAGCGCCTGACCGTGGACACCCCCGAGGAGCACCTCGGCTCGGTCACCCAGCTGCTGGCCAACCGCAAGGGCCGGATGGAGAACATGTCCGGCCACGGCTCCGGCCGGATCAAGCTGGACTACGTGATCCCGGCGCGCGGCCTGATCGGCTTCCGCACCGAGTTCCTCACCGAGACCCGCGGCGCCGGCATCGCCAACCACGTCTTCGAGGGCTACTTCCCGTGGGTGGGCGAACTGCGCACCCGGCACACCGGCTCGCTGGTGTGCGACCGCACCGGCGCGGTCACCAGCTACGCGATGATCCAGCTGGCCGACCGCGGCACCTTCTTCGTGGAGCCGGGCGCCGAGGCCTACGAGGGCATGGTCGTGGGCGAGAACCCGCGCTCGGAGGACCTCGACGTCAACGTCTGCCGGGAGAAGAAGCTCACCAACATGCGCTCCTCCACCGGCGACGAGCTGGAGCGGCTGGCCCGCCCCCGCAAGCTGAGCCTGGAAGAGGCCCTGGAGTTCTGCTCCAGCGACGAGTGCGTCGAGGTGACCCCCTCGGTCATCCGCGTCCGCAAGCTGATCCTGGACTCGACCCTGCGCGGCCGCGAGCGCTCCCGCGCCAAGACTCGCGACAAGGCGTGATCTGAAAGTCTGACCGGACGCCCCCGCGGGCCGCTGTTCGCGGGGGCGTCCGCTTTTCGAAGGGCATCCCGCACAACCTGAACCGGGGTTCAGACGTCCCGTTCACAGGGCTTCGGCTACGGTCTGGGAGCCTCTGCACCACCAGCCTGGCGTTGGCTGGGGTGATCATCTAGGGAGGAGTGCCGAGTGGGCTCGGCCGCATCCAGGACACGGCGTTGCGCTTTCGTCCTGCTGGGCGTCAGCGTGCTGGCCGCCTGCACGAGCACCCCGCCGCCACCGCTGGTGACCTCCGGCGCGCAGGGCGCGCCGACCAAGGTGATCGACGTCAACGAGGTGCTGGTCGGGGTGGACCGGCTGGCGCGCGGGTTCAACCCGCACGTGCTGGCCGACCAGTCGGTGGCCACCACCGCGCTGGCCACGCTGATCCTGCCCTCGGCCTTCCGGCCCGGCCCTGACGGCGTGCCGCGGCCCGATCCGGCGGTGCTCAACAGCGCCCAGGTCACCAAGAGCGAGCCGTTCACCGTCACCTACTCGCTGCGCAAGGACGCCTCCTGGTCCGACGGCGGGCCGATCGCGGCCGAGGACTTCGACTACCTGTGGCGGCAGATGACCACCCAGCCGGGCACGGTGAACCCGGCTGGCTACCGGCTGATCAGCAACGTGGTCTCCAGGGACAGCGGCAAGACGGTCGAGGTGGTCTTCAGCAAGCCCTACCCCGGCTGGCGCTCGCTGTTCCGCAACCTGCTGCCCGCGCATCTGCTCAAGGACGCCTTCGGCGGCTGGAACGCGGTGCTGGACACCAGTTTCCCGGCCTCCGGCGGCCGGTTCTCCATCCGGCAGCTCGACCTGGTCCGCGGCGAGGTGGCGCTGGAGCGCAACGACCGCTACTGGGGCACCCCGGCCACGCTGGGCCGGATCGTGTTGCGCCGCACCGACGTGCCCGGTCTGACCGGGGCGCTGCGCAGCGGCAACGACCAGCTCCTGGTGCTCACCCCCGACCAGGCCGCGATGGAGCAGCTGGCCGCGCTCGGACCGGTGGCCAAGCTGACCACCATCCCGCGTGGCAGCACGGTGCAGCTGCTGCTGCGCCCGGTCAGCCCGGTGCTGGCCGATGTCCGCATGCGCACCGCGCTGGTCAGCGTGATCGACCGCAACGCGCTGATCGCCGCGGGCACCGGCAACGGCCCGGCAGCCAGCCAGCGGGCCGACGCCCAGGTCTACGGGCCGGTGCAGGCCGGTTACGCGCCGACCATGCCAGCGGACAGCCCGGCGGCGCGGCCGGATCACGGCCGGGCGGACGCGCTGCTCACCGAACTGGGTTACCGGCGGGACGCGGCAGGCAAGTGGGCCAGGGAGGGACGGCCGCTGGGCATCACCATCGGCGCGCCGACCGACCGCGAGCCCTACGCCTCGCTGGCCGGCCTGATCCGGCGGCAGCTGGCCGATTTCGGCATCGACGCCAAGATCACCAATTCGGGTGGCGACCAGCTCTTCGGCGAGATGCTGCCCAGCACCCCGCCCACGGCCACCAGCACCACCGCGCCGAGCAGCAGCACCAGCGCCCCGCCGACCTCGGCCACCGGCACGCCCAGCGTGGACGCGGGCGTGGTCGACCTGGCGGTGGTGCCGCAGGTGGTGGACGGCGATCCGGCCACCGTGCTGGCCTCCGGCTTCGGCTGCCCCGCCGTGCAGACGGATCCGCCTGCCAACCCGGCCGGGTTCTGCGACCGCACCCTGCAACCGGTGATCGACTCCGCGCTGACCGGGGCCGCGCCACTGGCCCAGGTGCTGCCAGGGATCGAGACCACGCTGTGGCAGCAGGTGATCGCGGTGCCGCTGTTCCAGCTCGCCGACGTGCTCGCCACCGGGACCGAGGTCACCGGGGTGGACCCTGGCCCGCCGTTCGCCGGTCCGTTCACCACGGCCAACACCTGGAAGCGCAACCTGCCCAAGTAACGCTCCGCATAACGGCATCACCCTTTGGTCACGATCCGTGGCCTGATGGTGACCGCCGCTGCGGGTCTCCATAACCTCCGCACGTGTCCCTGTCAACGGTAGGAGTACCCGTGCGCGCGTTTGTGGCGGTCCTGACCTGCCTCGCGCTGGTCGCGGGCGCCTGTTCCTCCGCGACGGACGACGCCGGCCTCAACGGCGACAGCCAGCGCACCGGCGCCAAGGGCCGCGAGCCAGGCGCCGACCGCTACAAGCTGCCCGCGGTGCGCTCCGGCGGCGAGGTGGTCATCGGCCACGACCTGCCCTACACCGTGTTCAACAACCAGGTCGCCGACGCGGGCAACTTCAACAACACCCTGGCGCTGACCCCGGTGCTGGCCGGTCCGTTCGTGCACGAGGACACGCTGCTGCCGCTGCTCAACACCGATGTGATGCTCAGCGTGGAGCTGACCTCCACCGCCCCGCAGGTGGTCACCTACCGGATCCGGCCGGGCGTGCAGTGGTCCGACGGCGCGCCGTGGGACTGCGACGACTTCTACCTGGCCTGGCTGGCCCAGAGCGGCAAGGCGGTGCGCAACGACGCCACCGGCGCCCCCGTCTCCGGCCCGGATGGCAAGCCAGCCAAGTACTTCCGGCCGGCGGCCACCACTGGCTATGAGCTGATGACCCCGCGGTGCAAGGACGATCTGACCTTCGTCACCACCTACGACAAGCCCTTCCCTGACTACAAGAGCCGCTTCGACGCCACCCACCTGATGCCCGCGCACGTGCTGGAGCGGGAGACCGGCATCGCCGACATCACCAAGGTCGGCCCGAACTCCCCGGACGCCGAGCTGGAGAAGGTGTCCAAGTTCTGGAACACCGGCTGGACCGGGTTCAGCCCGCGGCTGATGCCCGGCTCGGGGCCGTACCGGATCGAGAGCTGGCAGCCGGGCTCACAGGTCCGGCTGGTGCGCAACGAGAAGTGGATCGGCAACCGGGGCGGCCCGGCCTCGGTGGTGCTGCGCAGCGAGGCCGATCCGGCCAACCAGGTGCGCGCCCTGCAGGAGAACAAGATGCAGGTGATCGCGCCGCAGCCGGATCCGAACACCGCGGCCACCCTGCGCGGGCTGGGCGCCCAGGGCGTGAAGTACTCCGCGGGCGGCGGGCTCACCTTCGAGCACCTTGACCTGAACTGGCGGCGGGCGCTGTTCCAGGACAAGGCGGTCCGGCACGCCTTCGCCCAGTGCGTGCGGCGCGGGGAGATCGTGCAGAAGGTCGTGCGCGGCGTCGACCCCTCGGCCAGACCGCTGAACAGCCTGCTGTTCCTGCCCAGCGAGGACGGCTACCGGGACAACTACGGCAACTTCATGCTGGACAGCCCGGAGGAGGCGGTGAAGACGCTGCTGGCCGCGGGCTGGCGGCGGGACGGCCGGTACTTCGACAAGGGCGGCAAGACACTGGAGATCCGGATCAGCCACAACGGGCTGCCCCGGCGCAAACAGACCGTGGAGCTGATCCAGTCCTCCTGCGAACTGGCCGGCATCAAGATCGTTGATGACACCGATCCGGCCTTCCTGGACGGGCGCAACAGCCGGGGCGACTACGACGTGGCGCTCTTCGGCTGGGTGGGCACCCAGTGGAAGTCGGACAAGAAGGGCATGTACGCCAGCACCGGCGGGCAGAACTGGAGCGGCTGGTCGAACCAGACCGTGGACGCCGAGCTGAACCAGGTCGGCTTCGAGCTGGACGCGGCCAAGCGCACCGACCTGCTCCAGCACGTGGACCGCACGCTGGCCGAGGAGATCACCTCGCTGCCGCTGTTCCAGGTGCCCACGATGGTCGGCTACCGGGACACCATCGACAAGGTCACCTACCACCCTCGGCTGGGCGTGACCTGGAACGTGGCCGAGTGGGAAGTCAGCGACTAGGTGGCGTACCGGCCGCACCCTGATGGCTGAATGTCGCGCAGCGTCACACTGAAGAGTTACCGCGCTGTGGTGACATCTGGCAAAACGGTTCAACTCTGAGCCACTAGGCTATTCCGGTGACACTGACCGCCCCACCACGGTTGCTGCTGGTACACGCTCATCCGGACGACGAGAGCCTGTGGACCGGCGGCACCATCGCCCGTTATGCCGCCTATGGCGCGCATGTGACCGTTGTCACCTGCACCCTGGGCGAAGAGGGCGAGGTCATCCCCGAAGGCCTGCGCGGCCTGGGTCCGGAGGCCGCCGACCAGCTCGGCGGCTACCGGGTCGGCGAACTGCGCGGGGCCTGCGCCGCCCTCGGCGTGATCGACCACCGCTTCCTCGGCGGCATGGGCCGCTGGCGGGACTCCGGCATGGCCGGGACCGCGGCCAACAAGCACCCGCGCAGCTTCGTCGCCGGTGACCTCGACGAGCAGACCACGGCACTGGCCGCGATCCTGCGCGAGGTGAAGCCGCAGGTCGTGGTGACCTACGACAGCTTCGGCGGCTACGGCCACCCGGACCACATCCGCGCGCACGAGGTCACCATGGCGGCCACCGCCGAGGTGCCCGGCATCGACCGGGTCTTCCACACGGTGACCGCGCGGGCGCACCTGGACCTCGGGGTGGCCGGGCTGAAGGAGCTGGACAGCCTGCCCTTCCGGCTGCCAGCGGACGGCGAGCTGCCCGCGGTGGACGACGCGCTGATCACCACCTCGGTGGACATCACCGATCACGTACCTGCCAAGCTCAGTGCGCTGCGCGCGCACGCGACCCAGGTGCAGGTGTGGCAGGGCAACGACGGCGCGGCCGCGTACGCCCTGTCCAACGGCATCGCCCAGCCGGTGCTGGCCACCGAGCAGTTCGTGCTGGCCCGCGGCAGCGCCGAGGGGATCGCCACCGACCTCTTCGGCGGGGGAGGTGCACCCGGTACGGACGGAGGCGGGACACGGTGACCGAGGTCGAGGAGCTACCGGTCGAAGAGCGCGCACGACGGCCGCTCCTCGAACGCGTGGCCGTGCTGGCCAACCCGGTCGTGCTGGTGGTGCTCATCCTGGACGCGGTGCTGCTGGCCTGGCTGGAGCTGCTCTTCCTGCCGCTGCGGGTGTGGGATTTCTGGCCGGATGTGCCGCGTGCCTACAACTGGCCGCTGCCGGTGACCATCCTCATCGCGGCGGTCACCACGCCCTGGCTGGTGCTGGCCGCGGCCCGGTGCAGCAGCCGGATGATCGTGGTCGCGCTGCCGTTCCTGGCCTGGCTCGGCGCGGTGGTCGTCTTCGGCGTGGCCGGGCCCGGCGGGGACGTGCTGCTGACCGACGACTGGCGCTCGCTGGTTCTTCTGTCAGTGGGTTCGCTGGCCGGAGCGGCCGCCCTAGGCACCCGGCTTACCCTGCCGCAGCCCCGCTGACCTGGGCACTATCACCTCTTTGTTCTTCTGGCGGCAGAAGATAGGCGCACCTAATTTCGCTGTGAGCGAGCCCACCAGGTGTGATTGTCACCGGCGGGCAAGGAATACTTGCCTGGTGTCGCGCTGAGCCCGACAGCGTGGCTGGAACGGACCAAGGAGCAGGAGACCTGCTGTGACCTACGTGATCGCCGAGCCCTGCGTCGACGTGCTGGACAAGGCCTGCATCGAGGAATGCCCGGTCGACTGCATCTACGAGGGCGACCGGATGCTCTACATCCACCCGGACGAGTGCGTCGACTGCGGCGCCTGCGAGCCGGTGTGCCCGGTGGAGGCCATCTACTACGAAGACGACACCCCGGATCAGTGGAACCAGTACATCAAGGCCAACGTGGACTTCTTCAGCGAGCTTGGCTCGCCGGGTGGCGCCTCGAAGGTCGGCAAGGTTTCCGCTGACCCGGACTTCATCAAGGCGCTGGAGCCCAGGGGCGAGTGAGCACCTCAGCCACACCGGACCGCTTCACGCTGCCCGACTTCCCGTGGGACTCGCTCGCCGGCCACGCCGCCCAGGCGCGTTCGCACCAGGGCGGGGTGGTCGACCTGTCCGTCGGCACCCCCGTGGACGAGGTTGACGGGAAGCTCCAGGCCGCGCTGAACTCGGTCGCCGGGATCCCGGGCTACCCGACCACGCACGGCACCGCGGAACTGCGCGAGGCCGCCGTCGGCGCGATGGCCCGGCGGTTCGGCGTGACCGGCCTTGACCCGGCGGCGGTGCTGCCGACCATCGGGTCCAAGGAACTGGTGGCCTGGCTGCCCACCCTGCTCGGGCTGCGGCCCGGCGATGTGGTGGCCCTGCCCGAGCTGGCCTACCCGACCTACGAGGTCGGCGCGCGGCTGGCCGGGGCCGAGGTGGTCCGGCTGGCCGATGGCCAGGCCCCGCCGCCTGGCACGAAGCTGGTGTGGCTGAACTCCCCGTCCAACCCCACCGGCCGGGTGCTGCCGGCCGGCCAGCTCGCCGAGGCGGTGCGCGCCGCCAGAGCCGTCGGCGCGGTCGTCGCCTCGGACGAGTGCTACCTGTCGCTGGGCTGGGACGCGCAACCGGTCTCCGCGCTGCACCCGGAGGTCCGCGACGGCGGCCTGGACGGGCTGCTCGCGGTGCACTCGCTGTCCAAGTCCTCCAGCCTGGCCGGTTACCGCGCCGGGTTCCTCACCGGGGACCCGGTCCTGGTGGCGCGGCTGCTGGAGATCCGCAAGCACGCCGGGATGATGGTGCCCCGGCCGGTGCAGGCCGCGGTCACCGCGGCGCTGGCCGACGACGAGCACGTGGCGCGCCAGCGGGAGCGGTACCGGGCCCGGCGCGAGGTGCTGCTGCCCGCGCTGAAGGCGGCCGGGTTCACCGTGGAGCACTCCACCGCCGGCCTGTACCTGTGGTCCACCCGTGGCGAGGACGCCTGGGACACGGTGTCCTGGCTGGCGCGGCGCGGCATCCTGGTCGCTCCCGGCACCTTCTACGGGCCCGGTGGCGGCAAGCACGTGCGGGTGGCGCTGACCGCCTCGGACGAGCGGGTGGCGGCTGCTGCGGAGCGGCTACAGAGCTGAGCGGCCGGTCTGTTCGAGGGTGAGCCAGACCGTCCACCAGGCGGCCCGGCGGCTCACCCGGCGGGCTTCTTCCCGTTCGACCAGCCTGCCGCCCACGAAGGCCAGGTCGAAGTCGATCACCTCGCCGTGTGCGCCCAGCAGTGCCCGCACCCGGTCCTGGGCCACGCAGGCGTCCTGGTGCTCGCCGAGCACGTCCTGGAAGTCGGTGGTCGCCTTGAGTAGCGGCCGGATCTTCTTGCCCAGCAAGGGCAGTGCCAGTTCGGCGGTGTAGCGCAGCCGCTTGCCGTCGATGCGCAGCGCGTGCAGCACGTCGTCGACCGGATCCGGTCCGGCCTTGGCCACCGCGCGGGCCAGCCGGTCGAATTCGCCCCGTACCAGCCCGGAGAGCGCGGTCAGCGTGTCCACGGGTGGTCCGGGCTCGGTGCTGGCCGCCTCGGCCGCCAGCGCGCTCAGCAGCCGCTGGTAGCGCTTGGCGTCCAGGGCCTGGTGCAGGGCGGCGCGGGCCTGCTCGCGCTCGGCGTGCAGTCCGGCGACCAGGGTGTGCACGGCGGCGCGTTCGTCGTCCGGGAAGTTCTCGGCCTCGGCGGTGAGCCGTTCGAGGAGCACGTCCAGATCGCGCACCGGTCCCAGCGCCCGGCCCAGCCAGCCCAGTTCGGCCCGCAGCCGGTCGGCGATCTTGCGGTCCAGGAACGGCCGGGCCGCCTTGAGCATGGCCCGCAGCCGCCGCACCGCGACCCGCATCTGGTGCAGGTCCTCGGCATCGGCCCCGGAGCGGGTGCCCGCCTCGTGCTCCTGCAACGCGGCGAGCCGGGCCGCCAGTGCCGCCCGCACGTGCAGGTGCACCGGATCGCCCGGCCCGAGCGTGGGTTTCCGTGTGATCTTCGGCACCCGGCCGATGCTAGTCGTTGGAGTGCAAAGCGGAGTTGAGCGTCACGCCGGTGCCCTTCCGCGCCTTCACGATCACCGCGCCGGTCACCGAGTCCCGGATGAACAGCAGTCCGTTGGACCCGGACAGCTCGCCCGCCTTGACCGTGGACCCGTCCGGCAGCGCGACCTTGGTGCCCGCGGTGACGTAGAGCCCGGCCTCCACCACGCAGTCATCGCCGAGGGAGATGCCGATGCCCGCGTTGGCCCCGAGCAGGCAGCGCTTGCCGATGCTGATGGTTTGCTTGCCGCCGCCGGAGAGGGTGCCCATGACCGAGGCGCCGCCGCCGACGTCGGAGCCGTCGTCCACCACGACCCCGGCGGAGATCCGGCCCTCGACCATGGAGGCGCCCAGGGTGCCCGCGTTGAAGTTGACGAAGCCTTCGTGCATCACGGTGGTGCCGCTGGCCAGGTGCGCGCCCAGGCGGACCCGGTCCGCGTCGCCGATCCGGATCCCGGCGGGCAGCACGTAGTCGACCATCCGCGGGAACTTGTCCACGCTGTACACGGTCACCGGGCCGCGCCCGCGCAGCCGCAGCCGGGTCGCCTCGAAGCCGGGCACCGGGCAGGGGCCGTGGTTGGTCCACACCACGTTGGCCAGCAGCCCGAACATGCCGTCCAGGTTCTGCCCGTGCGGCTGGACCAGCCGGGCGGAGAGCAGGTGCAGGCGCAGGTAGATGTCGTGCGCGTCCAGCGGCTTGTCGGCCAGCCTGGCGATCGCGGTGCGCACCGCGACCACCTCGACGCCGCGGGCGGCGTCCGGGCCGAGCAGCGCGGCCACGTCGGGACCGAGCGCGGTCGCGGCGTCCTCGGCGGAGAGCCGTTCAGTGCCGCCCTGGCCCGGCTCGCCGAGCTTGGGCTCGGGGAACCAGGTGTCCAGCACGGTGCCGTCGGCGGCGATGGTGGCCAGGCCGACGCCGTACGCGCCGGTGACCTGCGGATCAGTGGTCTGCTCGGTGCTCACCGGAGCATGGTAACTGGTGCACCGGGGTAGCGGTCCTTACCGGGGGTCCGCAACCGCCCGGGACACCCGGCGCTGGGTAGCCTGCCGGGCGTGACCACGCGCCTTGACCTCGCCGCTGACCCGATCGAGCTGACCGCCGCGCTGGTGGACGTGCCCAGCGTCTCCGGCAACGAGGCCGCCCTGGCCGATGCCGTGGAGGCCGCGCTGCGCGAACAGGCCCCGCATCTGGAGGTGCTGCGCAACGGCGACACCGTGCTGGCCCGCACCAACCTGGGCCGGTCCTCCCGGATCATCTTCGCCGGGCACCTGGACACGGTGCCGATCGTGGACAACGTGCCGCACCGCCGCACCGGCTCCGGCGCGGACCTGGTGCTGCACGGCTGCGGCACGGTGGACATGAAGAGCGGTGACGCGGTGATGCTGCACCTGGCCGCCACCGTCACCGAGCCCGCCTACGACCTGACCTTCGTCTTCTACGACTGCGAGGAGATCGAGGCGGTCCGCAACGGCCTCGGCCGGATCGAGCGCGAGCTGCCGGAGTGGCTGGCCGCGGACCTGGCCATCGTGTGCGAGCCCAGCGGCGCGGTGATCGAGGCCGGGTGCCAGGGCACCATCCGGATCGAGGTGCGCACCAGGGGCAAGCGCGCGCACACCGCGCGGGCCTGGATGGGCAGCAACGCCATCCACGCCGCCAGCGAGGTGCTCAACCGGCTCACCGGGTACGAACCGCGGGTGCTGGAGATCGACGGCTGCACCTACCGCGAGGGCCTGCAGGCGGTGAAGGTCGGCGGCGGCGTCGCGGGCAACGTGGTGCCGGATGACTGCGTGGTCACCATCAACCACCGCTTCGCCCCGGACCGCACCCCAGAGCAGGCCGAGGCGCACCTGCGCGAGCTGTTCGCCGGCTTCGAGGTCGAGGTGGTCGACGTGTCTCCCGGCGCGCTGCCCGGCCTGCACGCGCCAGAGGCCAAGCAGCTGCTGGCCGCCTCCGGCGCCGACCCGGTGGGCAAGCTCGGCTGGACCGACGTGGCCCGCTTCGCCGCCCTGGGCATGCCCGCGGTCAACTTCGGCCCCGGCGACCCGTCCCTGTCCCACACCCCCGAAGAACACGTGCCCGCAGCCAAGATCACCCACTGCGCCGACGTCCTCCGCCGCTTCGTCACCGGCTGACCCACCCGGGTTCGCCGAACCGGGCGTACGAGTTGGCCCAAGTCGTACGCCCGGTTGGGCCAACTTGGCGTACGAGTTGGCCCAAGTCGGCGGGAGAGAGGGTGGCTAGGCCGGTCCGAGGCCGGACTGGAGGGCGAAGACGACCAGCTGGGCGCGGTCGCGGGCCTGCATCTTCAGCATCGCGCGGCTGACGTGCGTGCGGACCGTCTCGCTGCTCACCACCAGCTGGGCGGCGATCTCGTCGTTGGACATGCCGGTGGCCACCCAGCCGAGCACCTCGCGCTCCCGTTCGGTCAGGTGGGCCACGCCGGGGTGGCTCACCCGCGGCGGGCCGCCGGGGCGGGCGAAGCGGGCGATCACGCTGCTGGTCACCGAGGGCGAGAGCAGCGAGCCGCCCGAGGCCACCACCCGGACCGCGCGCAGCATCTCCTCGGGTTCGGCGTCCTTGAGCACGAACCCGCTGGCCCCGCAGCGCAGTGCCTCGAAGACGTACTCGTCCAGCCCGAAGGTGGTCAGCATGACCACCCGGACCTCGTTGAGCGCGGGGTCGGCGGTGATCTCGCGCAGCGCGGCCAGCCCGTCCTGCCCTGGCATCCGGATGTCCATCAGCACCACATCGGGCCTCAGCTCGCGCACCCTGGCCACGCCACTGATCCCGTCCGCGGCCTCGCCGACCAGCTCGGTGTCCTCTTCGCTGCCCAGCAGGGTGCGCACGCCGACCCGCACCAGCGCCTGGTCGTCCACGACCACCACCCGGATGACCTTCACACGCCCTCCCCGTCCAGTGGCAGCCGCGCCGCGACCGCGAAGCCGCCGCCCGCGCGGGGGCCCGCGGACAGTGTGCCGCCCAGCGCCCCGGCCTGGGCGTGCATGCCGCGGATGCCGGTGCCCGCGCCTGCCGGGACCCCGCCGCCCGCGCCGCCGGTGTCGGTCACCTCGACCAGTAGTTCGGCCGCGGTCCGGGTCAGGCTGATGTGCGCGGTGGCGCCCAGCGCGTGCCGGAGCACGTTGGTCAGCGCCTCCTGCACGATCCGGTAGGCGGCCGCGTCCACCGGCTGCGGCAGCTCGCCCGCCGCCCCGTCCAGGGTGATCTCCACCCCGCCCGCCAGCACCCGGTCGATCAACCGGGGCAGGTCGGCCAGGCCGGGCGCGGGCCGCAGCTCGGCCGCGCCGGGACTGCGCAGCGCCTCCAGCGCGAACCGCAGGTTCTCCAGCGACTCCCGGCTGGTCGCGCGCACCGCCTCCATCGCGGCCCGCGCCTCGCCAGGGCTGCGCTCCAGCACGTGCAGCGCCACCCCGGCCTGCATGGCGATCACCGCCAGCCCGTGCCCGATCGAATCGTGCAGGTCCTGGGCCATCCGCAGCCGTTCCTCGGAGACCACCCGGCGGGCCTGCGCCACCCGCACGTCGGCGCGGGCGGCCCGGCGCATCCGGATCGCGGTGCCCAGCACCAGCGCGGCGGCCAGGATCAGCACCCAGACCAGGGTGACGGTGAGCAGCCGGACCAGGTCGCCGAGGGTGTTCTCCTGCAGGTGCTTGGTGAACATCGCGATGATCAGCACGCCGAGGTAGGCGCCCACCGCGGCCAGCGCGCGCCGGACCGGCCAGCGGATCGAGACCAGGCAGACGATCGCGGGCACGGTGAACAGGATCGGCCCCCACGGGTAGCCCAGGGTCAGGTACAGCGTGACCGCGACCCCGTTGGCCGCCAGCGCGGGCGCGGTCCAGTGCCGGGCGGCCAGCGCGCCCGCGGCCAGCACGATCAGCAGGTAGGCCAGGAAATCCGGCCTGGCCGCCTCGGGCTGGAAGAAGGCGGCCGCCTGGGTGCCGATCAGGCCGGCGGCCAGGAACGGCAGGGCGGGCCACACGTCCCACAGGGTCGGCCGGTCGGCTTCGGTGCTCACGTCAGCAGACGATAGGAGCGCGGGCCCGATCCGGCGTCCCCACCGGCGCGTACCCGGCCTACGCGATCCCGCGTAGCCGAGCAGCCGCCGTCACGGTGACGACCCGGCAGCACCGCCGCGCCCAGGCTTCTCGGCATGACAACGCAGCTGAGCGCACCAACCCTGGCGCCGCCGGAGACACCGGCGGTGCGCACCCGGAAACTGACCAAGCGCTACGGCGCGCACCTCGCGGTGGACGGGGTCGAGCTGACCGTGCGCCGGGGCGAGGTCTACGGCTTCCTCGGCCCCAACGGCGCCGGCAAGACCACCACCCTGCGGATGGTGCTCGGCCTGGTCCGGCCCACCTCGGGCTCGGCGACCGTGCTCGGCGAGCGCGCGGGCACCCCGGCGGCCAACCGCCTCATCGGCGCGCTGATCGAGGGGCCGGGTTTCTTCCCCTACCTCAACGGCCGGGACAACCTGCGGGCGCTGGCCCGGCACCGCGGCCTGCCGGACGCCCACGTCGAGGCGGCCCTGGACAAGGTCGACCTGAGCGGTCGCGGCAAGGACCGGTTCACCTCCTACTCCCTGGGCATGAAGCAGCGGCTCGGCGTGGCCGCGGCCCTGCTCGGCGATCCGGAGCTGCTGATCCTGGACGAGCCCACCAACGGCCTTGACCCGGCCGGGGTCAGCGATATGCGCGCGCTGATCGCCGGGCTGTCCGCGGCCGGGCAGACCGTGCTGCTCTCCAGCCACCAGCTCAGCGAGGTGCAGGAGATCTGCGACCGGGTCGGGGTGATCTCCCGCGGCAGGCTGGTCACCGAGTCCACCGTGGGCGAGCTGCGCGGCTCCGGGCGGCTGCTGGTGCGGGCCGATCCGCTGGATGTCGCGCTGGCCGTGGGCATGCGGGTGGCCGGTGAGCACAACGTGTCCATTGTGGACGGTGCGCTGCAGCTGCGGGTGGACCCGCAACGTGCGGCCGAGATCAACCGCGCGCTGGTGACCGCGCGGGTGGACGTGCACGAGATCCGGCCGTCCGAACGCTCGCTCGAAGAGGTCTTCTTCGAGATGACCAAGGAGGACAACCGATGAACGCCATGGTGGCGACCAGCCGGGCGGAACTGTTCCGGCTGCGCAAGTGGCCGGCGGTCTGGGTGATCGGCGGCGCCTGGCTGGTGCTCAACATCATCTTCGTCTATGTGTTCAACTACCTGTCCTATGTGGACGGTTCCGGCTTCGCAGCGGGCACGCCCAAGGAGTTGCTGCTGGAGCGGTTGCTGCCGGCCGGGGTGCCGGTCGGGCTGGCCCAGGGCACGCCGATGTTCGGCGGCGCGATCATGCTGACCCTGGGCGCGCTCGCCGCGGGCAGCGGATTCGGTTGGGGCACCTGGAAAACCGTGTTCACCCAGGGCCGCGGCCGGCTGAGCGTGCTCGCGGGCATGGTGGCCGGGCTGGCCCTGGTGGTGCTGACCGTCGTGCTCACTACCCTGGTCGTGGACCTGGGCATCTCCACCGCGGTCGCGCTGGCCGAGGGCCAGGAGCTGGTGTACCCGGGCATCGGTCAGGTGCTGCGCGCGGTGGCCGGGGCGCTGCTGGTGCTGGGCATGTGGACCTCGGCCGGGGTCGCCCTCGGCACGCTGTCCCGCAGCCCGGCACTGGCCGTCGGCCTGGGCGTGGTGTGGGTGCTCGCGGTGGAGAACCTGCTGCGCGGGGTGGCCGGGGCGCTGGACTGGCTGGCGCCGGTCACCGATGTGCTGCCGGGTTCGGTGGCCGGGTCGCTGGTGGCCGCGCTCGGCGCGACCCCGGTGTCCCAGGGCGGCGCGCCCGGCGTGGTGGACACCCTCACCGCCTGGCCCGCGGTGGGTCTGGCCTGCGGGTACACCCTGGCCTTCGCCGCGCTGACGGTGTGGCTGGTGCGTCGTAGGGATGTCGGCTGAATCCGTGGGAGACCGGCCCCGGGGCGAGGACGCCCGGGGCCGGTCCGCGTTCGCCGGTCTCACTAGGCTGTGTGCTATGACGCTCGACCCCAAGGACCTCGCGTCCAGCCCCGAAGTCGATGTCCGCGAGAAGCAGCGAGGCCCGGTCACCCTGCGCCGCTCCAGCAGCGTGGAGGACACCACCACCGATCAGCGCCTGCTCGACTCGCGCGGTCCGTCCGACTGGGTGCACACCGACCCGTGGCGGGTGATGCGCATCCAGGCCGAGTTCGTCGAGGGCTTCGGCGCGCTGGCCGAGCTGCCGCGCGCGGTCACCGTGTTCGGCTCGGCCCGCACCCCGAGGGACCACCCGGAGTACGAGACCGGCAGGCAGCTGGGCAAGGCGCTGGCCGAGGCCGGATTCGCCTCGATCACCGGCGGCGGCCCCGGCGCCATGGAGGCGGTCAACCGCGGCGCCCAGGAAGCGGGCGGCAAGTCGGTCGGCCTCGGCATCGAGCTGCCGTTCGAGCAGGGCCTCAACCCCTGGGTCGACCTCGGCGTCAACTTCCGCTACTTCTTCACCCGCAAGACCATGTTCGTGAAGTACTCCCAGGCGTTCATCTGCCTGCCCGGCGGCTTCGGCACCCTGGACGAGCTGTTCGAGGCGCTCACCCTGGTGCAGACCAAGAAGGTCACCAAGTTCCCGGTGGTGCTCTTCGGCACCGAGTACTGGCAGGGCCTGTATGACTGGCTGCGCGATTCGGTGGCCAAGTCCGGCAAGGTGGGGGACAAGGACCTCGCCCTGCTGCACCTGACCGACGACATCAACGACGCGGTACGCGTGGTCGAGGAGGCCTACAAGGCCTGGGAAGACGCGCACTGACATGAGGGTCTGCGTCTTCTGCGGTTCGTCCCCGGGTAAGGGCGAGAAGTACGTCGAGGCCGCCAAGCGGCTCGGCACGGTCCTGGCCGAACAGGGCGTGGAACTGGTCTACGGCGGCGCCAGCGTCGGCACCATGGGCGTGGTGGCCGACGCCGCGCTGGCCGCGGGCGGGCGGGTGCAGGGCGTGATCCCGCAGGGCCTGTGGGACCGCGAGGTGGCCCACCACGGGCTCACCGAACTGCACGTGGTGGCCGACATGCACGAGCGCAAGGCCAAGATGGCGGCCCTCTCGGACGCCTTCATCACGCTGCCCGGCGGCCTGGGCACCTTCGAGGAGCTGTTCGAGGTCTGGACCTGGGCGCTGCTCGGCATCCACCGCAAGCCGATCGCGCTGCTGGACGTGGACGGCTACTACCAGCGGCTGCGCGAGTTCGTGAACCACGCGGTCGAGGAGGAGTTCGTCGCGCCCCAGTACCGCGACCTGGTCTTCGTCGAGGAGGACCCGCTGCGCGCGCTGAAGACCTTCGCCGAGCGTGGCGCGGGTCAGCCCGGCTGACTCAGCGGTCGGCAGGTGACGCAGTGGCGGTCCGGCGCCAACCGGGCCGCCTCGGCGTCACTGAGCCGCCGCTGTCCCGGGTGCCAGGAGTACCGCGCCTCGTGCACGTACTGCTGCAGGCTGCGCCCAGGATGCGTCGGCCCGGCGCCCGGCACGGTCGGGCAGTCCCAGCGGTGCAGGGTCCCGCTGTTGACCAGGAACGGATACCGCCCCGCGTCCGCGAACCGCCGCCGCGCCTGCTCGAACTCGGCCAGCGCCCGCCGGTACCCCTCGGCCCGGTCCTCACACCGTGGACAGCACCCGCTGTTGGGCACACAGGCCCGCGCCGCCGCGAGCAACTCCGCCCGCGCCTCCGCAGCCGAGGTCCGCCCACCCTCGATCGCCTCCAGCAACCGCACCACCACCGGCAGCTCGACATCCCAGCCGAACCCCGGCACATCCCGCCGCCGCTGCGAGGACCACCCACCCCAACTCAGCGCCACATCCTCGTGACGCGACTCAGCCAGCTCAATGTCCACCCGGAAGCTGCGCGACATGGGCCCGCACTCTAGGAACCCAGCCCTTTCCCCGGACGGGTGAACCCCCTTGATGGCGGAGCGTGGCCACTGCTCAGGCCACGCAGAACTGGTTGTCCTCCGGGTCCAGCAGCACCACGAAGTCCAGTTCGCCGTCCCACTCCACCCGCCGCAGCACCCGGCCACCCGCGGCCACCAGCCGCGCCACCTCGGCCTCGATCAGCGGCGCCCGCTCCGCCGCGGGCCTGGTCCGCCCGCCGCTGACCTTGAGATCCAGGTGGATCCAGTTCTTCCCGGCATGTTTTTCCGGCACCTGCTGCAGGAAGATGTTCGGCCGGTTGCCCGCCGGATCGCACAGGTAGGCGCCGTCGAAGAAGTCGTCGGTGTCCTGGTAGCCCTTGAAGTCGAAGAACGCCTGCCAGCTGGCCCAGCCTTCCGGGGGTGGCTGCTTCACGTAGCGCAGCGCCACCTCCCAGAAGGCGGACATGGTGACCGCGTCCCGGCAGTCGATGGTCAGGTTCCAGGTGGTCGGCATGGCGCGACGCTAGACCCGGCCACCGACAGCCTCAGCCCAGCGGCAGGTCCAGGCGGGACGGGTTGTTCGCGGGGGAGCTGAAGGTGACCGAGCCGCCGATCTTGCTCTCGCCGCGGTAGAGGCCGTCCACGGTGTCCAGCACGACCGCGATCCGGTGACCGGCCGGCACCGGGTGCACCAGCGGGTCCAGCGCGATGTCGATGGTCTTGGCGGCGCCAGGAGCCACGTCGAGCAGGGTGTGCGGCTGGTGGGTGAGCAGGCGGCCGGTGCCGGTCACACCGACGTCGTACAGGTAGGCCACCACGGTGCTGCGGGCACTGCTCGGGGTCACCGTGACGTGCAGTTTCGGCGTGCCGCGGACGGTGGCCGGACTGGTGAGCACCGGGGTCTGCCAGACGCCGGCGTTGGTGCGCAGCACGCCGGGGATCCAGGCGAACTGCGGGATGCCCAGGGCTTCCGCGCCGCCGGTGAGGATGGCGGTGCCGCCGTTGGCGATGGTGTCGATGCCCGCGCCGATCTCGTGCGACCAGCCGGTGCGGGCCGAGCCGGTCAGCTCGCCGGTGCGGTCCACCACGGGGGTCAGGCCGGAGAGGTACAGCTTCTTCGGCGCGGCCTCCAGCGCGGCCCAGCTGTCATAGCCCTTCCAGTTGCCGCCCAGGGTCGGGCGGACCTGCACCGGGGCTTCCTTGTCGATGCCGTTGGCCGCGCCGCGCAGGTGCCGGTCGAACCAGCGGTGCACCGAGGTCCAGGTGTCGTTGGGCAGGCCGATCAGGCCGGTCAGCTCCGGGACGGCGTGATCACCGGGCTGGAACTCCAGCCGCTTGGGCACCTGGAGCCTGGTGTAGAAATCGGCGATCTGGCCTGCCGGGAACAGGCTGTCCGACCAGCCGTTGGCGATCAGCACCGCGGGCTTGTTCGCGTTCAGCCCGGCCAGCTGCTGGGCGGGGCTGCGCTCGGGCGCGAGCTTCATCGCCTCGACCCGGTCGTTGCGGTCGTAGGCGGCCAGGGTGTCGTTGAGCTTCTGGCCCGGACGGCCGGTGAGCTTGCCGGCCAGCGCGAGCAGGCCGATCGCCTGCTGGCTCCAGGTCTGGTTGGGCAGCAGCGCGGCGGCCAGGTCGGCCCAGGCGCTCAGCGCGGCCACCGCGCGCACCCGCTTGTCCTTGGCCGCGGTCAGCATGCTGATCCCGGCGCCGTAGGACACCCCGGCCAGACCGATCTTGCCCGGGTCGGCGCTGGTGTTGGCCAGCACCCAGTCGATCGCGCTGGAGGCGTCCGAGATGTCCTCCGGACCGGCCACCTCGATGGTGCCGCCGGACTCCCAGAACCCGCGGGTGGTGTAGCTCAGCGCCACATAACCGGCCTCGGCCAGTTTGCGGGTCTGCGCGATGTACTCCAGGTTGTTGACGCTCCAGCTGGAGATCAGCACCACCGCCGGGTGCGGTCCGGGCCCGGCCGGGCGGAAGACGTGCGCCCCCAGTTTCGTCCCGTCCTTGCCGGTGATGGTCAGGAACTCCGGTCCCGCCGGAGCCGCACTCGCCACGGGAGCGAGCGAACCGCTGGTCACCAGCGCGGTCAGCGCTGCCAGCAGGAGTAGGACGAACCGACGCATGTGTGACCTCCAGTGACCCTTACCGGTCAGTAGGACAAAGTGACGGGGGACACAAAGGTGACGCTGTTGTGTCTGAAGTCACAGCGAGGTCGCCGATAATGCGCACTCGATGCGGGGTGGCACGATCGAGGGGTGACGCCACTCCGCTTCGGGTCAGCCGACCGCGATCTGCCGGGCGACCGCGCGCTGGTGCTGGCCGTGGTCGACCCGGCCGTGACCGCCGTCGAGACCGCGCTGGCCGAGGGCGCCGACCTGCTCGACCTGGGCACGGCCGAACCGGACTTCATCGCCGAGGTCCGCGCCCGGCACCCGCGCCTGGTGCTGGCCGCCACTCCCGGCCAGATGTACGGCCAGTGCGAGGCCGGGATCGACCTGCTCGACGGCACCGGTGGCGACACCGAGATCCCGGAGACCGCCGCCCAGTACGGCGTTGGCCTGATCGCGCCCACGGCCAAGGTGGCCGACTGGTCGCAGTGGTTGCAGGTGCCCAGGGCGGGGGTACTGCTGGACTGCCCGTCAGGGCCTGACCTGCTCCGGCGGCTCGACCAGTCGACCGACTGGCCGCGGCTGATCACGTTGCCGGACAACGGCTTTGGCGACGAGGCGCTGGCACTGGCGGCGCTGGCCGCCTGGCGCGGGGTGCGGGTGTTCCGCACCCGCGAGGTGCCCAGGGTGCGGCAGGCGCTGGAGATGGCCGCCAGCATCCACGGCAGCCGGCCACCCGCCGCGGTGCTGCGCGCCCTGACCTGAGAGGACCCTTGTGCGGCAACGGATCGAGGACTGGTTTGGCGCGCGTTCCTGGCAGAGTCCACAGTGGACTTCCGAGGAGCTGGTGGCGGCCAAGGCCGGGCGCACGGTGAGCGTGGTGCTGCCCGCGCTGGACGAGCAGAAGACGGTGGGCGCGATCGTCGCGGCGCTGCTGCCGATGGCCAGTGGGCCGCACCCGCTGGCCGATGAGCTGGTGGTGCTGGACTCCGGCTGCACCGACGCCACCGCCGAGGTGGCCGCCGCGGCCGGCGCCAGGGTGGTGCGCCGCGAGGACGTGCTGCCGGAGCTGCCGCCGCGGCCGGGCAAGGGCGAGGCGCTGTGGCGCTCGCTGGCCGCCACCACCGGCGACCTGGTGGTGTTCCTGGACTCCGACCTGGTCGACTTCGACCCCGGCTTCCTGCCCGCGCTGCTCGGCCCGCTGCTCACCGAACCCGAGGTCGCGCTGGTCAAGGGCTTCTACCGGCGCCCGCTGCGGCTGGAGAGCGAGGGCGGCGGCCGGGTCACCGAACTGCTGGCCCGCCCGGTGCTCAACGCGCTGCGCCCGGAACTGGCAGGGATCGTGCAGCCGCTGGGCGGGGAGTACGCCGCGCGCCGGGACTTCCTCTGCTCGGTGCCCTTCGCCCCCGGCTACGGCGTGGAGATCGGTCTGCTGCTGGACGCGCACGCCCGGTACGGCCTCAACGGGCTGGCCCAGGTGAACCTCGGCGTGCGCAAACACCGCAACCGCTCGCTCGCCCAGCTCGGCGTGATGGCCCGGCAGATCCTGGGCACCGCGCTGTCCCGGTGCGAGGTGGAAGCGGATGCGGGGCCCTACATCCAGTTCACCCAGGTCGCCGGGGAATGGCTGCCGGATTCCACCGAGATCGCGCTGGTAGACCGGCCGCCGATGAGTGAGATCCATCGCATGTGTAGTGGGGCTACCTGATCTACTTAGGCTCCCCTACACTCAACGTGTGAAGTCGGACGCTCTACGTGGGCACCTGGACGCCCTGCTGCTGGCCACTCTCGACGGCAGGGAGCTCCACGGTTACGCGATCATCGAGGCACTGCAGCTACTCAGCGGCGGAGCGCTGGACCTGCCGACCGGGACGGTCTACCCGGCGCTGCGCAGGCTGGAACGGGCCGGATACGTCCGCAGCGAGTGGAGTACGGTTGCCGGGCGGCAACGGCGCACCTATCAGCTGACCGGCGCCGGGAAGCGGGCACTGGCCGCGGAACGCACCGCCTGGCGTGAGTTCACCGCGGCCATCGAGGGTGTACTCGGAGGCGGACCATGGCCTGCAAAGGCTTGATCGAGTCCTACCTGAGCGAGCTGGACTCGCGACTGAGCGGTCCGCGGGCGGCCAAGGCCGACCTGCTGGCCGAGGCTGAGCACAGCCTGCGCGATGTCGCCGAGGCGTACTCCGATGCCGGCATCGCCGATGCCGAGGCGCGGGCGGTGCGCGAGTTCGGCCCGATCCCGATGATCGCCCGCGAATACCAGGCCGAGCTGGCCGCCGCGCACGGCACGCACGCGATCCGCTCGCTGCTGCTGGCCATCCCGCTGATCCACGTCATCCACCAGGCCTCCCGCCAGGTGTGGGAAGGCGCGCTCTGGCAGGGCGGGGCGCTGCCGCCGGACTGGTTCCTGATGCTCACCAACGCCATCGACTATGTCTGGGTGCTGATCGCGGTGTTCTCCGTGCTCGCCCTGGTGGTCGGTAAACGGGTGGCGCAACGCTGGGTGTCGGCCCGGATGCTCGGGCGCTCGGCTGGCGCGTTCATGACCATCATGCTCGGCGGCTACCTGGTGCTGCAGTTGCCGATCGTGATCGGTGGCATGGCCATGGACGGCCTGCTACTACACCCTTCGGCGTTGCTCACCACCCTGGCCGCCGCGTTCGTGCTGGCCTACCTGGTACATCTGACCCGCCGTTGCTTCGTGTTGTCAGCCGCCTGAGACAGCACAGCGTCTTCATGCCACCATCTCAGGCGTGACCACCGCCCTCATCTACCTCGTCGTCATGGTCTTCGTGGCGGCCGTGGTGTTCCTGGTCGCCTCACTGGTCTTCGGCCGTGGTGAGCAGCTCGCGCCGCTGGCGCCGGGGGCCACCCCGACCGAGCTGCCCGCTGGCGAGGTCAGCGGCGAGGACGTGCGCGCCGTGCGGTTCCAGCAGGTCGTGCGCGGTTACAAGATGTCCGAAGTGGACTGGGTGCTGCAGCGTGCCGCCGATGAGCTGGACCTGCTGCGGGCCAGGGTCGCCGAACTGGAAGAGCAGAAGCAGGAGGCCGTCGCCGGTGAGTGAGGAAGTGACCCTGACGGTGGCCGTGCCCGCCGCCGCCGAGGTGGCCTGGGCGGTGGCCTCGGACTGGTCCAACCAGGGTGAGTGGATGCTCGGCACCGAGGTGCACCGCACCGGCGGCGACGGGCAGAGCGCCGGGTCCACCATGGTCGCCTTCACCGGCGTGGCCGGGCTGGGCTTCTTCGACTCCATGGAGATCACCGGCTGGGACCCGCCGCGCAGCTGCGAGGTCCGGCACACCGGCAAGCTGCTGCGCGGCCTCGGCGGATTCCGGATCGAGCCCACCACGGACCAGCTGTCCAAGATCATCTGGTGGGAGCGGCTGGAACTGCCCTACGGCCCGCTGGGCAAGGCGGGCTGGCCGCTGCTGCGCCCGGCCTTCACCTGGGGTCTGCGGCGCTCGCTGGACCGCTTCGCCAGGGTGTGCCGGGACCGCCGCCCGTGACCGGCGCGGTGGCGGGCCCGGACGGGCGGCTGCGCTGCGCCTGGGGCGCCTCCACCCCGGACTACCTCGACTACCACGACACCGAATGGGGCCGTCCGCTGCGCGGCGAGCAGGCCCTGTTCGAGCGGATGTGCCTGGAGGCGTTCCAGTCCGGGCTGTCCTGGATCACCATCCTGCGCAAGCGGGAGAACTTCCGGGCCGCCTTCGCCGGGTTCGACCCGGTGCTGATCGCCGGCTACGGCGAGGCCGACATCGACCGCCTGCTGGGCGATCCGGGCATCGTGCGCAACCGGGCCAAGATCCTGGCCACCATCCGCAACGCCAACGCGCTGGCCGCACTCGACCAGCCCCTGGACGAGCTGCTGTGGTCCTTCGCGCCACCACCAGGCCCGCGGCCCAAGACCATGGCGGAGGTCCCGGCGATCACGCCAGAATCCACCGCCATGGCCAAGACGCTGAAGAAACGCGGCTTCGCCTTCGTCGGCCCCACCACCTGCTACGCCCTGATGCAGGCCACCGGCATGGTCGACGACCACCTCACCGACTGCTGGATCGCCGCCTAACGTCGAGTTGGCCCAACTCGTACGCCAATTTGGGCCAACTCGGCGTACGAGTTGGCCCAACTGGTCAGCGGCCGGTGAAGGTGGGCTTTCGCTTGGCCACGAAGGCTTCCACCGCCTCGCGGTGGTCGGTGGTCTGACCGGCCTCGGCCTGGGTGCGGCCCTCGGTCTCCAGCGCGGCCTCCAGATCGGCGCCTGCCGCGGTCAGCATGGCTTCCTTGAGCATGGCGTAGGCCGTGGTCGGCCCGGCCGCCAGCCGCGCGGCCAGCTCCTGCGCTGCGGACAGGGCCTCGCCGTCGGGCACCACCCGGTTGACCATGCCGATCTCCTTGGCCTCCGGCGCGGTGATCGGCTGGGCCAGCAGCATCAGCTCCATCGCCCGGCCGTAGCCGATCAGCCGGGGCAGCGTCCAGGACGCGCCGGAGTCCGCGGTCAGCCCCACGTTGGCGAAGGCCATCAGGAACTTCGCCGACTCGGCCGCGATCCGCAGGTCGCAGGCATAGGCCAGCGAGGCGCCCGCGCCAGCGGCCATCCCGTTCACCGCGGCGATCACCGGCTTGGGCATCCCGGTCACCGCGCGCACCATCGGGTTGTAGTGCCTGCGCACCGTCTCCAACGGCATCGGATCGCCCTGCTCCAGCAGCGAGATGTGCTCCTTGAGGTCCTGACCGGCGCAAAACGCCTTGCCCGCGCCGGTGATCACCACCGCGCGCACCGCCGGGTCCTGGGCCGCCTCGTGCAGGGCGGCCAGCAGACCCTCCTTCAACGCCACGGTGAAGGAGTTGAACGACTCCGGCCGGTTCAGGGTGAACGTGCGGACCCCGTCGGAATCGTCGATGAGCAGCGACACAGTGGACTCCTCAGCGTTGAGTTGGTCAGTCGAGACAGCTCTCCAGGAACGCGACCGCGCCCCTGGCCAGCTTCTGGGTGCTGGTGTCGAAGAACCGGGCCGCGGTGTGTCCCGGCCAGTCCGCGGGCAGCAGCTGCGGCGGCAGGCCAGGGTCACGAAACAAGAACTTTCTCCACGCGTGCAGCAGCTCCTGGCTGGCGGCGAAGGCCGAGGGCGGCGAAGCCGGGTCCACAGCGGACAGTCGGGGCTCCCAATCGGCCACGAACTGCTGGTAGTCCGCACCCAGTGCGCCCAGGTCCCAGGCCTTGGCGGCCAGCTCCACATCGCTGCCCTCATGCGCGGCGAAGAAGGTGCGCGCGGCGATCTTCTCGGTGCTCAGCAGCTCGGAAAGCTCAGGTGAGCAGCGGGGTGCGACCCAAGTCACTGGACCCAACTCTCCGTAACCCAGCAACTTCAGCGAGGAAGTGAGTTCCGCCCGCTCGGGCCGGGCAGGCAGCTCCTCCAGGACCATCAGATGCCACTGGCCGTCCCATGTGGACGGACGCGTTCGATAGATTCGCGCACCCGCCTCGTCGAGCCTCCGCTCGGCTCGCGGGGTGAGCGCGTAACCTGGGCTCCCGTGCAGCCGAACGGGCTTCAACCAGCCCTGACGGACCGTCCGCGACACCGCGGTACGCACGGCAGGAGCGGCGAAACCCAACGGCTCCAACAGCCGGACCAGCGCGGCGACGGTCGCCGCACCGCCCCTGGCACGAAGATGTCCGCCATAGACGTCGAACAACGCTGAACGAGCCCGCACGACGGCCGAGTCTGTCAGTCCGAAGACTCCTCGACCAGCCCGAGCGCGACACGAGATGATCGGTTCGGTTTCGCAGGTGCGTACATATGGGGGACAATGGAGACCTACCGGTATGTCGGGGGATGTGCCGGCGGGGAAGGTTGTTGACGGAGGGAGCACGCGATGGCGGCCATGAAGCCCCGGACCGGTGACGGTCCCCTGGAGGTCACCAAGGAGGGCCGCGGCATTGTCATGCGCGTTCCGCTGGAAGGTGGGGGGCGCCTCGTCGTCGAGATGTCGGCGGAGGAGGCAAGCAACCTGGGCGATGCCTTGAAGGCCGCCGCCGGCTGACGCCGTACACCAGGTTCCGCTTTCTTTCAGTCCCCGGCCTGCGTCACGCAAGCCGGGGACTTGTTACGTTCACACGACGGTGTGCGAAGGTTCAACTCCGCCGCACGCTCCCAGTCGTTTCGCCCTGGAGGTCCTTCAGTGCCATCCGTGGTGCCCACCGCGCCCAGCCCGGTGCCCGAAGTCACGATCGCGCGCAAACGGCGTAAGGCCGCGCCGCCGGTTGTGTTGGCGCACAAGGGCGAACAGGGTCCGGAGGTCGGCACCGGCGCGGACTCCCTCGACCTGCCCGCAGGCTGGAGCGAGGCGCTCGCGCTGACCGGTTCGGCAGGCGAGACCCGGGTGGTGCCGCAGTCCGGCAGTGGACTGGCCTGGGTGCTCGGACTGGGCGCGGGCACGGTGAAAGACTGGCGTTCGGCGGGCGCGGCACTGGTCCGGGCGGCCGACGCGCGGGCCGCCGCGGATGAGGAGAACGGCCGCACCCCGGCCAAGCAGCTGCAGGTGCTGCTGCCCTCGGACGCCGACGCCGAGCGGGTGGCCGCGTTCACCACCGGCCTCGCGCTGGGTGGCTACAAGTTCAAGGTCACCGGCGGCAAGCAGGCCCCGGTCACCAAGGCTGTCGAGCTGGTGCTGCCCGAGGGCGTGGCCGCCCCTGAGCTGTCCGCGGCGGTCGCCGGCGCCGCGCAACGCGCCCGGGTGACCTCGATCGCACGTGATCTTGCTAACACCCCCTCGGATGTCAAGGACCCGGCCTGGCTGGCGAGCACCGCGGCCCGGCTGGGCAAGGGCGTCGACGGGCTGACCGTGACCGTCCGGGACGAGAAGTGGCTGGCGAAGCAGGGCTTCGGCGGCGTGCTCGCGGTCGGCGGCGGCTCATCCCGCCCGCCCCGCTTCGTCGAACTGACCTGGCGGCCCGAACAGGTCACCGAATCAGGGTCGCCCCTGAGCAAGCAGGGCTCCGGAGATTCGCCGCACCTGGTGCTGGTGGGCAAGGGCATCACCTTCGACACCGGCGGCATCTCGATCAAGCCAGCGGCCGGCATGCACCTGATGCGCACCGACATGTCCGGCGGGGCCGCGGTGATCGCCGCGCTGCTGGGCATCGCCGCGCTCAAGCTCCCGGTCAAGGTGACCGGCCTGGTGCCGTGCGCGGAGAACCACGTCTCCGGCACCGCTTACCGGCCCGGTGATGTGGTCCGGCACTACGGCGGCACCACCACCGAGGTCACCAACACCGACGCCGAGGGCCGGATGGTGCTGGCCGACGCGCTCGCCTACGGCGTGAGCACCCACCAGCCGGACCTGCTGGTGGACGTGGCCACGCTGACCGGCGCGATGAAGGTCTCCCTCGGCACCCGCACCGGCGGCCTGTTCGCCACCGACGAGGACCTGGCCGAGCGGATCACCGGCGCGGGCGCGCGGGTCGGCGAGGCCTGGTGGCGGATGCCGCTGCTGGCCGCGCACGAGGACGACGTGCGCAGCGAGCTGGCCGACCTGCGGCAGTGCCCGCCGGGACCGGGCGGGGTCACCGCCGCGCTGTTCCTGCGCGAGTTCACCGCCGGACTGCCCTGGGCGCACCTGGACATCGCGGGCCCGGCCCGGGCGGAGAAGGCCTACGACGAGGTGACCGGCGGCGCCACCGGCTTCGCCGCGCGCACCCTGGTGGAACTGGTCGCCGGCTACGCCTGAGCCGGGGCCGCGCGCAGCGTGAAATCCCGGAAGGCGCGGACCGCGGGCGGCAGTCGCTGACCCGCGGCCCAGACCAGTTCGACGGTCCGGACCAGCCGGGGTGCCAGCTCCACCTCGACCACCCCCGGCGGCGGCGTCCGCTCGGCCGGGGGTAGCAGGGACACGCCCAGTCCGGCCGAGACCAGGCCGCGCAGGGTCTCGGTCTCCTGCCCCTCGAAGGCGATCCGCGGGGTGAACCCGGCCGCGGCGCACAGCTCGTCGGTGATCAGCCGCAGGCCGAACCCGGGTTCGAGCTGCACAAAATCGTCCTCGGCCAGTTCGGCCACGCCGATCTCGGCCCGGCTCGCGAGGGGGTGCTGCTCCGGCAGCACCGCCACCAGGCGCTGCTGCCGGATCGGCACCCGGTGCAGCCGGTCCGGGAAGCCGCTGGGCGTGGCGGCGGTGAGCACCAGGTCCAGTTCGCCGGTGAGCAGCTTGGCCACGATGTGGATGTGCGCGGCCTGGGCCAGGCTGAACCGGATGCCGGGATGCTCGGCGTGGAAGCGGCGCAGCAGGTCCGGCACCAGCGAGCGGCCGAAGCCGTGCAGGAAGCCCAGGGCCACGTGCCCGCGTTCCGGATCGACCTCCTCGGCGGCCCGGCGGCAGCCGCCCTCCAGCACCGCGAGCGCCTCGGTGGCGGCCTCGGCGAGCAGCTGACCGGCCCTGGTGAGCCGGATGCCGCGGCCCTGCCGGGTGACCAGCGGGGCACCCAGGGTGCGGCCCAGTTCGGCCACCCATCGGGTCACTGTGGGCTGGGGCACACCGAGGGCCTCGGCTGTCCGGGTCACATGCCGGTGCTCGGCCAGTGCGCGCAGCAGTTCCAGGCGTGGGGCCAGCGCGTTGACCAGCGGTTCGGTCGACTCATCCATGAGGGTATGGATCCTCGCACAATCCGACATTGGACGTATTAGAAAACGATTCCTACGGTCGGGCCCATGACCTCGGAGCGCTGGCGGCAGGCCCGGCTGACCCTCGGCGTGGCCGCAGGCGGGTTCACCGTCTTCACGCTGCTCTACGCGCCGCAGTCGGTGCTGCCGGTGCTGGCCACCGGCTTCCGGCTGACCGAGGCGGAGGCCGCGCTCTCGGTCACCCTGGCCACCCTCGCGCTGGCCGTCGGGGTGCTGCCGCTGGCCATGCTGTCCGAGGCGGTGGGCAGGCGGCCGGTGATGATCGGCGCGCTGGTCACCGCGATCGCCATCGGGCTGCTCTGCCCGCTGGCCGGGGACTTCGGCACGCTGCTGATCCTGCGTGCGGCCCAGGGCCTGGCGGTGGCTGGACTGCCCGCGGTGGCCATGGCCTACCTGGCGGAGGAGATCGAACCGGGCCGGGTGGGCGCGGCGATGGGGCGCTACGTCGGGGCCAACTCGCTCGGCGGACTGTCCGGGCGGCTGATCTCCGGGCTGGCCACCGGCTGGGGCGGCTGGCAGAGCGGGCTGACCGCGGCGGCGGCGCTGGCCACGGTCAGCGGCCTGTGCGCGATCGTGCTGATGCCGCGCTCCCGGGCCGGTCGGCCGGGGCTGCGGCTGCCCGCGGTGCTGGCCGGGGTGCGCACCGCGCTGCGCGATCCGGTGCTGTTCGGGCCGTACGCGGTGGCCATGTTGATGACCGGGGTGTTCGTCGCGGTGCACAACGTGGTGACCTTCCGGCTCACCGACGCCCCGTTCTCGCTGGCGCCCGCGGTGGTCTCGCTGGTCTTCCTCTGTTACGCCGCGGGCAGCGGCGGCTCGGCGCTGGCCGGGAAGCTGGCCGACCGGCGTGGCCGGCTGCCGGTGCTGCTGTGCGCGATCGGCTTCGTGCTGACCGGTCTGCTGCTGACGCTGCCGGACAACGTGCCGCTGATCGTGGTCGGCCTGACCGTGTTCACCGGCGGGTTCTTCGCGGTGCACGCGGTGTCCAGCGGCTGGGTCGGCGCCCGCGCCCCGGCCGCGGCGCGCGGGCAGGCATCAGCGATCTACCTGCTCTTCTACTACCTGGGCAGCAGTGTCGGCGGCACCCTCGGCGGCCTGGTCTACGCGCCCTTCGGCTGGAGCGGCGTGGTGATCATGTCCTGCTGCTGGGTGCTGGCCGCCGGTGGCGCTGCCCTGGCCGCGGGCCTGGCCTGGCGGTCCGACCGCGGGCTGCGGCTGGCTCAGAAGTCCAGGGACAAGGTCATCGCCGGACTGGTCGCGGAGAAGCTGAACGAGCCGCGGCTGGGCAGGGTCACCGTGCCCGAGGACAGCGCCACCGTCACCGAGGGCACGGTGGCCGGGACCTCCACCACCAGCGCGGTCGGGAAGACGTCCCCGCCGTAGCGCAGGCCCTTGAGCGGGGCCTTGGTCCCGTTGGGCAGCTTCACCACGATGTGCTCGCCGGTGAGCGGTCCGCCCAGCGCCTCCGGCAGCGCGCCCTCGCCGCGGACCCTGATCTCCAGCAGGGCCTTGCCCGGCTCGGCGGTGATCACCTGTAGCCGTCCCGAACTGTCCAGGACCGGGCGCTGCAGGCCCAGCCGCACGCCCTGCACGGTGAGCCGGGCCGTGCCGGAGCTGCCTTTGTGCTGGAAGGTCAGGTCCTGACCGGCGGTGGTCGGGGCCGCCCCGGAACCCGCCCGGCGCAGGGCTTCCGGCAGCGGGTAGCTCGACTTGCCGCTGGGCAGTTCGATCTGCTGCTCCACCCCTGGACTGGGTTTGGAGCGCAGCACCAGCCGCGGCGGGGCCTGGCCGGTGTCCTTGGCCGGCAGGGTGAAGACCAGGAAGAAGCCGCCGAAGTTGGGCAGCTGGGAGTCCGGCACGTCGTGCCAGCCATCCGGCAGGTCCAGTGCCAGCTCCGGCCGCGGCGGCGCGCCCCGGCTCCAGCTCAGCTCGGTCAGCTCCTGGTCCAGCTGGCTGATCCGGTCGCTGTGCAGGCGCAGCACCGCCAGTCTGCTGCCCGGTTCCGGGCTGAGCACCCCGCCGCCGGGCAGGGTGAACTGCTGCGGGTTGCCCCAGCCGGTGGCCTTGACGCTGAGGAAATCGTCCCGGACCTTGATCGCGTCCACCGGGATGAGGCCCAGGTCGCCGTTGGTCTTGCCGCCGTTGTCCGCGACCACCGCGAAGAAGCCGGGACCGGCGCTGCGCTGCTCGGACCCGGAGGGCTTGGCCTGGGTGCCGTCCACCCGCACCATCTCGGTCGAGGGCGTGCTGGAGGTGCCCGGTTCGGGCAGTTTCGGCTCGCCAACGGCGAACTGGCCGTTCTGCTGGGTCAGCGGCACCGGGATCCAGTCCGGCGCCGGTCCGGTGCCGGGCACCTGCACCGGACCGCACCAGAGCGTGTCGGTGACATCGACCGCCCTGCCCTGCTGGGTCTGGGTGTTCGGGTCCACCTTGGCGAACCAGCAGTGCACGCTGCCGTCCCCGGAGCGGGCCACCTTCTGCTGGGCCAGCGCCCTGGTGATGGAGGCCTCGGCCGCGGCCTGCAGGTGCTGGCCGCCGCTGAGCCGCTTGCCGCTGATGGAGACGTCGATGGGCACCGGCGCGGGGTCGGGCTTGGGCGCTTCCGGCGGCGCGGCACAGCCCGCGCCCAGGAGCACCACCGCGAGCACGCTCGTACGCAGCACCCCGTCGGCACACACCGCCACGACAATCCCTCCGGTAGTGGAGATCAATTCCCTCTACCGGCTAAGGCGCAGAATCGGGTTGCGGGGTTGTATGGTTACAGAAAGATCAAACTGTGATGACGGTCACGGCCATTCGGCGTACTACTGGCCGAGCGCACGTCGGTACACGTCAACGGTCTGCGCGGCCATCGTGGCCCAGGAGAACTCGGTCTCGGCCCGCCGCCTGCCCGCCTCGCCCATGGCGCGGGCGCGCGCCGGATCGGCCAGCAGCTCGTTCACCGCGGCGGCCAGCCCGGCCTCGAAGGCCGCGGGTTCGTCCTCCGCGTAGTGCACCAGCAGCCCGGTCCCGCCGTCGTCGACCACCTCCGGGATGCCGCCCACGTCCGAGGCCACCACCGCGGTGCCGCAGGCCATCGCCTCCAGGTTCACGATGCCCAGCGGCTCGTACACCGAGGGGCAGACGAACACGGTGGCGTGCGAGAGCACCTGCCGGACCTCGTGCTGCTCCAGCATCTTCTGGATCCAGAACACGCCGGGCCGGACCGCGGACAGCCCGGCCACCGCGGCCGCGGTCTGTTCGGCGATCTCCGGGGTGTCCGGCGCGCCCGCGCACAGCACCAGCTGGGCGGCCGGGTCGATCCGGTGCGCGGCCGCGACCAGGTGCCCGACGCCCTTCTGCCTGGTGATCCGGCCGACGAACGCCACGATCGGCCGGTCAGGGTCGATGCCGAAACGCTCCAGCGCGTCGGTCTCGCGGACCGGGTGGTACTTGGCGCTGTCGATGCCGTTGCGCACCACGTGCACCCGGGCCGGGTCCAGCTCCGGGTAGCAGTCCAGCACGTCGGCCCGCATGCCCTCGCTGACCGCGATGATCGCGTCCGCGGCGGCGTAGGCGGTGCGCTCCACCCAGGAGGAGAGCCGGTAGCCGCCGCCGAGCTGCTCGGCCTTCCACGGCCTGCGCGGCTCCAGCGAGTGCGCGGTGATCACGTGCGGGATGCCGTGCAGCAGCCCGGCCAGGTGCCCGGCCATGTTGGCGTACCAGGTGTGGCTGTGCACCAGCTGCGCGCCGCCGACCGCGTCCACCATGGACAGATCCACGCCGAGCGTGCTCAGCGCGGGGTTGGCCCGTTCCAGTCCGGGTGGGACGGAGTGCGCGACCGCATCCGGCCGCGGTTCACCGAAACAGTGCACGTCCACCTCCACGATGGACCGCAGTTCCGGTGTCAGGAACCCGACATGCACACCAGCCCCGCCATAGACGTCCGGCGGAAATTCCCGTGTCAGCAACGCAACTCGCACGCTTCGGGAGGCTAGTCGCAGCGAAGCGTCACATATAGGGTCGGTGATCGTGAGAGGCCAGCCGCACGTCCTCGGAATCGTGCTCGCGGGCGGGGAAGGCAAGCGGTTGTTCCCGCTGACCGCGGACCGGGCGAAACCAGCGGTGCCGTTCGGCGGCAACTACCGCCTGATCGACTTCGTGCTGTCCAACCTGGTGAACGCCGGGCTGACCCAGATCTGCGTGCTGACGCAGTACAAATCCCATTCCCTGGACCGGCACATCTCCACCACGTGGCGGTTGTCCAGCGTGCTCGGGCAGTACATCACCCCGGTGCCTGCCCAGCAGCGGCTCGGCCCGCGCTGGTACACCGGCAGCGCGGACGCGATCTACCAGTCGCTGAACCTGGTGCACGACGAGCGGCCGGACCACATCGTGGTCTTCGGCGCCGACCACGTGTACCGGATGGACCCGGCGCAGATGATCCGCCAGCACGTGGAATCCGGCGCCGGGGTCACCGTGGCAGGCATCCGGGTGCCGCGGGCGGAGGCCAAGGCCTTCGGCTGCATCGACGCCGACGCCAGTGGCAAGATCACCCGGTTCCTGGAGAAGCCCAGCGAGCCGCCGGGCACCCCGGATGACCCCGAGGTCACCTTCGCCTCGATGGGCAACTACGTCTTCCGCACCGAGACCCTGCTGGAGGCGTTGCGCCAGGACTCGGTCAACCCCGACTCCGACCACGACATGGGCGGCGACATCATCCCCATGCTGGTGGAACGGGACCAGGCCGCGGTCTATGACTTCGCCGACAACCACGTGCCCGGCGCCACCGACCGGGACCGCGGCTACTGGCGCGACGTCGGGACCCTGGACGCCTACTACGACGCGCACATGGACCTGGTGTCCATCCACCCGGTGTTCAACCTCTACAACCAGGCCTGGCCCATCCGCACCGCCACCCCGCCACTGGCCCCGGCCAAGTTCGTGCAGGGCGGCACCGCGCAGGAGTCCATCGTCGGACCGGGCTCGATCGTCTCCGGCCTGGTCAGCAACTCGGTGATCAGCTCCGACGTGCTCATCGAGGCAGGCGCCCAGGTGCAGGGCAGCGTGCTCATGCCCGGCGTGCGGATCGGCCGCGGCGCGATGGTCCGCGGCGCGATCCTGGACAAGAACGTGGTGGTCGCCCCAGGCGCGGGCATCGGCGTCAGCCTGTCCGCCGACCGCGAGCGCTACACCGTCTCAGCAGGCGGCATCGTCGTCCTAGGCAAGGGCGTCCGAGCCGACTAACCCCGCGTGTTGGCCGAACTCGTACGGTGTGTTGGCCGTTGTCGCACGGCGAGTTGGCCCAAGTGGTACGCCAAGTTGGCCCAACCCGGCGTACGAGTTGGGCCAAGTGGGCCTCAGCCTGTCTTGGCGGCCAGCAGGAGGCCGTCGCCGAGCGGGAGCAGGACCGGAACTAGGCGTTCGTCCGCGCGGACCAGCCGGGCCACCTCGCGCATGCCGTTGGTGTCCGGGTCCTTGTAGGCGGGATCGACCACCCGGCCGTGCCAGAGCGCGTTGTCGAAGGCGATGACGCCGCCGGGCCGCAGCAGCCGGACGCCTTCCTCCAGGTAGCGCGGGTACTCGGCCTTGGCCGCGTCCACGAACACCAGGTCGTAGCCGCCGTCGGTGAGCCGGGGCAGCACGTCAAGGGCCTGGCCCAGGATCAGCCGGGTGCGGCCGGGGCTGACGCCGGCGGCCACGAACGCCCGCCGGGCCGCCCGCTGATGCTCCGGCTCCAGGTCGATCGAGGTCAGCACGCCGTCGGCGGCCATGCCGCGGAGCAGCCACACCCCGCTCACCCCGGCGCCGGTGCCGACCTCCACCACCACCCTGGCCTGCAGGGCGGCCGCGAGGAAGCGCAGCGCCGAGCCGCCGCTGGGCGCGATGGGCATACAGCCCAGCTCGCGGCCGCGGGCGCGGGCGGCGGCCAGCACCTCGTCCTCGGCGAGGTAGTCCTCCACGTAGTCGCGCAGGGCCGATGCAGAGGTGGTCGGCGTCTCCGGTGTCACGAGCGGGAAGGTTACTGGCAGCAACCCACCGCGCGGGTGTACGCGCCGTATCGAACGCCCATCAGGGCAGTGCACGGCGGGCAAGTACACCCGGACGGCGGTTCCGGCGGATTCTCAGGCTGTTCTCAGCTCGCTCTAACCCCGCCCTCACCGGCCTCGGACACAGTAGGTCGAACAAGAAGCAGAGGGTGAACCAGAAGTACCCGTGGCGCGTCCTGGGAACTAAAGACAAACCCCGAAGCGTTGACTCGACAGGGCGGAGCAACCGCCCGCAGGAGGTGCCAACCCGCACGATGCGTACCCAGGAGAGAGGCCTGGCCACCGGCACGGCGACCGCCGTCCCGGCTGAGGTGGCCGAGTGGAAGGTCCCCACGTGGGACGAGGTGGTGCGCGAGCACGCCGACCGGGTGTACCGGCTGGCCTACCGCCTGACCGGTAACCAGCACGACGCCGAAGACCTCACCCAGGAGACGTTCATCCGCGTCTTCCGGCACCTGACCGCGTACAAGCCCGGCACCTTCGAGGGCTGGCTGCACCGGATCACCACCAACCTGTTCCTGGACATGGTCCGGCGCAAGCAGCGGGTCAAGATGGAGGGCCTGCCGGACGACCAGGACCGCATCGCCGACGACGGCCCCACGCCGGAGGAGGTCTACGAGGAGACCCACCTCAGCCCGGAGCTGCAGGCCGCGCTGGACGAGGTCCCGCCGGAGTTTCGCGCCGCTGTTGTTCTTTGCGACGTCGAGGGGTTGTCCTACGAGGAGATCGGCGCGACGCTGGGCGTGAAGCTCGGCACCGTGCGCAGCCGGATCCACCGGGGCCGGCAGGCAATGAAGGCGGCGCTGGAGCGGCACCGCGAACTCGCTTCGTTGGAGGAGAACGGATGACGGACCTGCGCGGTTGGGTCAGGTCGGAACAGCACCTCACCCCGGACGCGATCGTCGCGTTCGTCGACGGGGAGCTGTCGCCGGTCGCCCACGACCGAGCGTCCGCGCACGTGGCCAGGTGCCCACGGTGCGCGGCCGAGGTCTCCGCCCAGCGTTCGGCCCAGGCCGCGGTCCGCGCCGCCGGCACCCCTGGGATCTCCAACCGCCTGATGGCCTCCCTGTGCGCGATCCCGCAGGAGGTCGAGCTGCCTGCGATGCCGGATGAGCTGGCGGTCACCGCGGACGGGCAGCTGGTCACCGTGCAGCGGCCCAACGCCGCCCGCGCGGCCGCCGCGGCCCGCCCGGTCAGTGGTTTCGGTTCCGGCCCCGTGCTGGGTGGGAGCACTCCGTTCGGCGCGGGCCCGTCCTTCGGGAGCCAGCGCCGCTTTGGTCTCGGCAACCGCCGGGTGCGCAACGGCGCGGGCATGGTCGTCTCCGGCTTCATGCTCGGCGCGCTCGCCCTGGCCGTCCCGGCCGCCTCCGCGCCGGTCGCCGACGTCAACCAGCAGCCCTCCCAGGGCGGCCTCATCGGCAAGGTCCCCGCGGGCATTCCCGCGCAGCTGACCGGCCGGTAAACCTCACACTTCTTCCTCGTACGAGGACTTCACCAACGGTTTGGCAGGCTCGACCACGATGAGCGAGCAGCAGCCCAGCACAGGTCAGCCCGGCGCGGGTGAGCGGCCGCGGCTCGAACCGCGTCCGCTGCACCGTCCCGCCGTCGACCCGGCGCAGTCCGCGGTGTTCAGCCGCCCCACCGGCGTGCCCAGCGCCTTCGACCCGCATCGTCCGGAGACCCCCGGCAACGGCATCCGGCTGGCCGCACCGCCGCCCGAGGCGCTGAGCAAGGCCTTCGGCCGCCCGGAGGGCTCCCCGGAACTGCTCCAGCGCCCGCCCGGCGATCAACCGGTCGACCCTCGGCCCGAGCCCGAACCGGTGCTGTGGTCGGCCAACGGCCAGCCCGAGGGCCCGGCCTGGCGCGATCCGGCCGCGGGCGCCGTGCTCGGCCCGCCCGCCGGCGCGGCCACCGCCGCGCCGCAGTCGGAGCGGCCCGTGCGCACCGGACCCGGCGCCCGGCTCAGCCTGCGGGAACTGGCCTTCGGCAAGCGCCTGACCCCGGCGGCGCTGCTCGGCCTGGTCGGCTTCGTGCTGGTGATCAGCCTGGTCGGCGGGATCGTCGGCAGGCTCACCGCGGAGGGCGCCAACCCGCTCAACGACCCGGACGCCACCCTGGCCGAGGTCTCTCCCGGCAAGGAGCGCGAGCCCGGCTCGCTGGCCAGCCTGGCCAAGAAGGTGCTGCCCTCGGTGGTCTCCATCGAGGTCCGCCTCGGCGACAGCGGCGGCCTCGGCTCCGGCGTGGTGATCGACGGCAAGGGCTATGTGATCACCAACAACCACGTGGTCGAGATGGCGGCTAACGCGCAGAACGCCAAGGTCGAGGTCGTCTTCCACGACAGCCAGCGGGCCCCGGCCCGGATCGTGGGCCGCGACCCCAAGAACGACCTGGCCGTGCTCAAGGTCGAGGTGTCCAACCTGACCGTGGCCCAGATCGGCAAGTCCGGTGACCTGCAGGTCGGCGACAAGGTGATCGCCATCGGCAACCCGCTCGGCCTGGCGGGCTCGGTCAGCGAGGGCATCGTCTCCGCGGTCAACCGGCCGTTCCGGATTGAGGACGTGGTCTTCAACGCGGTGCAGACCGACGCCGCGATCAACCAGGGCAACTCCGGCGGCGCGCTGGTCGACTCCACCGGCGCCCTGATCGGCATCAACACCGCGATCGTCTCCCGCAGCGGCGGCTCGGTCGGCCTGGGCTTCGCCATCCCGATCGACGACGCCAAGGTCATCGCCGAGGCGCTCATCCGCGGCGGCTCGGTCAAGCACCCGGACATCGGCCTGAACCTCAAGTCGGTGATGAACAACACCGTCAGCGGGGCCCAGGTGCAGAACGTGGTGCAGAACGGTTCGGCCGCGGCCGCGGGCGTCCAGGAGGGCGACGTCATCCTCAAGCTGGGTGAGCGCAACATCAAGAACGCCGACGAGCTGCTGGTCGCGGTGCAGCAGCACAAGATCGGCGAGACGGTGCCGGTGCTGCTGGCCAGGCAGGGCCGCCAACTGACCCTCAACGTCACGCTGAAGTCCGACTAGTCTGGGCTCGTCGGGCAAGGGCTAGGGAGGCTTGGGGTGTTCGAGAGCATCGGGTGGGCCGAGATCCTCGTGCTCATCGTGGCCGGCCTGTTCATCCTCGGCCCGGAACGCCTCCCGGACGCCGCGGCCTGGCTGGGCAAGACACTGCGCAAGGTGCGCGAGTACGCCACCGGCGCGCGCGAGCAGCTCAAGTCCGAGATCGGCCCGGAGTTCGAGGAGTTCCGCAAGCCGCTGGAGGACCTGCGCAAGATCCGCGATTTCGACCCGCGGCGCGCGGTCACCAAGCACCTGCTCAACGACCTGGAAGACGACTACCAGCACAAGCCCAACGGCCACGCGCCCAGCACGTCCGGCCAGGCCCCGGTGGTTCAGCCGCCAGTGCAGCGCCCGCTGGGCTACAACGAGCGCCCGCCGTTTGACCCGGACGCGACCTGAAAAAGATCGCGCCCGGGATCAGACCTCTCAGCGACCAGCGGGGCTGACGCTGAGCAAACGGCCGGACAGGCCGCGGGAACGCACGCTCAGCTTTTCCGCGATGCCACTGAGCACCTTGGCGGCGGCGGTCTCCGGTGCGGCCAGCACGATCGGCTCGCCCGCGTCGCCCTGCTCGCGCAGCCGCGGGTCCAGCGGCACCTGACCCAGCAGCGGCACCGGGGAACCGATCACCGTGCTCAGCGAGTCGGCCACGATCTGGCCGCCGCCGGTGCCGAAGACGTCCATCCGCTCGCCGTTGGGCAGCTCCAGCCAGGACATGTTCTCGATCACGCCCGCCACTCGCTGCCGGGTCTGCAGCGAGATCGCGCCCGCCCGCTCGGCCACCTCGGCGGCGGCCTGCTGCGGGGTGGTGACGACCAGGATCTCCGCGTTCGGCACCAGCTGGGCGACGGAGATGGCCACGTCGCCGGTGCCCGGCGGCAGGTCGAGCAGCAGCACGTCCAGGTCGCCCCAGAACACATCGGCCAGGAACTGCTGCAGGGCGCGGTGCAGCATCGGGCCGCGCCACACCACCGGGGTGTTGCCGGGGGTGAACATGCCGATCGAGATCACCTTCACGCCGTGCGCGGACGGCGGCATGATCATCTTTTCCACCTGCGTCGGCTTGCCGGTGGCGCCGAGCATGCGTGGGATGGAGTGGCCGTAGATGTCGGCGTCCACGATGCCGACCGACAGCCCCCTGGTGGCCATCGAGGCGGCCAGGTTGACCGTCACGCTGGACTTGCCCACCCCGCCCTTGCCGGAGGCGACGCAGTAAACCCTGGTCAGCGACCCCGGTTCGGCGAAGGGGATGCGCGGCTCCTCTTGACCGCCGCGCAGGCTCTTGCGTAGTTCGGTGCGCTGGGCGTCGCTCATGACGTCCAGGTGCACCCGCACGCCGGTGACGTCCGCGACCGCGGACACCGCCTCGGTGACATCCTTGGTGATCTTGTCGCGCATCGGGCAGCCGGCCACCGTGAGGTAGACCGAGACGTCAACCGACCCGTCTCCGGCCACCTCGACGTCCTTGACCATGCCCAGCTCGGTGATCGGTTTCCGGATCTCCGGGTCCTGGACGTGGGACAGGGCCTCGCGGATGGCGTCGACGGACGGGCTGACACGTGAAGAGGTCACCCGTCCATGCTACGTCCAGCGGCAGTTCAACCCCGCCCACCGGCAGGTTCCACCACTTTTTCAGACCGAATTGACGGGGCACTCCGCGATCGGTTTGCAGCTCTCCGTAACATGGTGGATCGTGTCGGACCCCGGTACGGCTCGATTACCCACCAGCAGCGAGCTGGCGACCTGGCGTGCGTTCCTGCGCGCCCACGCCCGCATCACCCGTTGGCTGGAAGCCGAGCTAATAACCGAACAGCGCCTGTCCCTTGCCGCCTACGACGTCCTCGTCCAGCTCGCCGAGGCCCCGGAGCGCCAGCTTCGGATGACCGAGCTGGCCGAAGCCGTGCTGCTCTCCCGCTCCGGGGTGACCCGCCTGGTCGACCGCCTGGAGCGAGCCGGGCTGGTCTGCCGTGAGCGGGCCGACGGCGACGGCCGGGGGGTGGTCGCCGTGCTCACCGACCGCGGCCTGGACCGGCTACGGTCGGCCGCGGACACCCACCTGAGCGGCATCAGCAAGCACTTCGTGTCCCTGCTGGGCAACGCGGAACTGGACTCACTGGGCCGCACCTGCGCCCAGCTCGCCGACGGCGAGCTACCAGTCGCGTCGAACCGCCGAGCCCAGGCTTAGCGCGAGACCCGCCGCCTCGCCCTAGACCCGGTCCTCGGCCCAGCGCGGGTCCTCGCGGACCCGGTCGGCGGTCTTGTCCCGCTGCTTGTCGCGCTTGGGTTTGCGCTCGCCGTTGCCGCTGAGCGCGGCCAGGTCCGAGCGCAGCCGGTCCAGTTCGCCGCGCAGGTAGTCCCGGGTGGCCACCTCGCCCACCGCGATGCGCAGCGCGGCCAGTTCCCTGGCCAGGTACTCGGTGTCGGCCTTGGTGCGTTCGGCGCGGGCCCGGTCCTCCTCCAGTGAGATCCGGTCCCGGTCGTCCTGGCGGTTCTGCGCGAGCAGGATCAGCGGCGCGGCGTAGGCGGCCTGGGTGGAGAAGGCCAGGTTGAGCAGGATGAACGGGTAGGGGTCCCATTGCAGGGACACCGCGAGCAGGTTGATCGCGATCCAGACGATCACCAGCATGGTCTGCCAGAACAGGAACGTGCCGGTGCCAAGGAACCGGGCGATCCGCTCGGAGAAGCGGCCGAAGGCCTCCGGGTCCACGTCGAAGGTCAGCCTGCGCGGCTGGCGGGGCTGGTCGAGCCTGCGGCGGGGCAGCAGCTCAGGCATGGGAACGGTCCTCCCTGCTCGGATCCTCGGTGACCTCGGTGTCGGGCAGTCCGCTCTCCCGCCAGTCCTGCGGCAGCAGGTGGTCGAGCACGTCGTCCACGGTGACCGCGCCGAGCAGGTGCTCGCCCTCGTCCACCACCGGCGCGCACACCAGGTTGTAGGCGGCGAAGTAGCGGGTGACGTCGGAGAGGGTCGCGGCCGGGGACAGCCGGGACAGGTCCTTGTCCACCATGCCCGCCACCAGGTCCGACGGTGGTTCGCGGAGCAGCCGCTGGAAGTGCACGCAGCCCAGGTAGCGGCCGGTGGGGGTGGCGCTGGGCGGGCGGCAGACGAAGACCATGCTGGCCAGCGCCGGGGTCAGATCGCTGTTGCGCACCCTGGCCAGCGCCTCGGCGATGGTGGCGTCCGGGGTGAGCACGATCGGCTCGGGGGTCATCAGACCGCCCGCGGTGTCGAAGGAGTACTCCAGCAGCCTGCGCACCGGCGCGGACTCCTCGGGCTCCATCAGCTCCAGCAGCCGGTCCTTGTCGGTCTCGTCCAGCTCGGCCAGCAGGTCGGCCGCGTCGTCGGGGTTCATCGCCTCCAGCACGTCCGCGGCCCGTTCCTCGCCGAGGTGCCGCAGCAGCGACTTCTGGTCCTCCTCCGGCAGCTCCTCGATCACATCGGCCAGCCGTTCGTCGTCCATCGCGTCGGCCACCTCGAACCGGCGCTTGGTGGACAGCTCGTGCAGGGCCGAGGCCACGTCCACCGCGCGCATCTCGTCGAAGACGGCCAGCAGCTGCTGGGTGCCCTGCGGCTGCTCGGCGATCTGCGCGCGGGCCAGTCCGCTGACCTTCTCCCAGGCCAGCACCTGCACCGGCCCGCGCCGCCCGAGCCTGCCGGTGCGCTGGCGCACGGCCAGCTTCTGCACCAGCCAGTCCCGGGTGCGGGTGGGCTCCAGCCCGGCGTCGACCACCACGGCCGAACCGCCGTCGGGCAGCGTGACGTGCGCGTCCAGCAGCTCGCCGATGATCAGCGCCTCGTTCGGCCGCTGGTGGAAGTGCCGCAGGTTCACCGAGCCGGTGGCCAGCGCGACCGCGCTGGATTCGATCGAGGTCACCCGCAGCATCGGCACGAAGATCCGGCGCCGGGTGATCAACTCCACCACCAGCCCGAGCACCCGGGGCGGCGAGCGGTCCACCCGCAGGCCCACCACCACGTCCCTGACCTTGCCGATGGACTCCCCGTCCGGTCCGAAGACCGTCAAACCGGCTAGCTGTGCGGCGAAAACCCTGTTCGGACCGGCCATGACCGCAGGCTAACGTCAGGGCTGTGGGACTACCGGGTAAGACCCTCCGCATGGACCTCGTGGACGTGTTCACCAGCACCCCGTTCGCCGGGAACGCGCTGGCCGTGGTGCACGGGGCGGAGGAGCTGAGCACGGCGGCCATGCAGGCCATCGCGCGCGAGCTGAACCTGTCCGAGACCGCCTTCCCGCTGCCGCCCACCCAGCCCGGCGCGGACTACCGGCTGCGCGCGTTCAGCCCGCTGGTGGAACTGCCCTTCGCCGGACATCCCAGCGTGGGCACGGCCTGGGTGCTGGCCAGGGACGGTGTGCTCAGCCCCGGGACGGTGACGCAGGAGTGCGGCGCCGGACTGCTGCCGGTGATGGTGGACGAGCACGGCGCCCGGCTGACCGGCGGCACTCCCGCGCTCGGCGCGGACCTGGACGCGGCCGTGCTGGCCGCCGCACTGGGCCTGCGCCCGGCCGAGCAGGCGGTGGCCGCCGGGATCGCGGGCTGCGGACTGGACTTCAACTACTTCCTGGCCGACCCGGCCGAACTGCCCGCCGCCGCTGCCCGCCCGGACCAGGTGCTCGCCGCGGTCGCCGGTCGCGGGATCGTGCCGGTGGCCTGGGATCCGGTCGGCCGGACCGCGACCGTGCGGATGTTCCGCGGCACCGGCGGCGAGGACCCGGCGACCGGGTCGGCCGCGCTCGGCCTGGGCGTCTGGCTGGTGGCCCGCGGCCTGCTGCCCGCCGACGGCCACGCCGGGTACCTGGTGCGCCAGGGCGAGTGGGTGGGCCGTCCGTCCGAACTGCACTGCACGGTGACCGCGACCGGTGGCCGGGCCACCGAGGTCACCGTGTGGGGCGGGGTGGCCGAGGTCGGCGCGGGCCGGATCCGGATTCCCGGCTAGCTCTCGGCCAGCCACTCCGCGACCGTGCGCACCACCGCGGCCTGCTGCTCACCAGCAGGCCCGCGACCGACCGCGCTGATCCACTCGTCCACCGCCCTGGCCAGCGCCCACTCCCGGGAACGGGCCAGGTCCAGACCGCTGGCATCGGCCAGTAACGCGATCCGCCGCCGCAGCCCCGCCGCGCCGCCGAGTTCGGCGAACCGGCCGCGCAGCAGTGGCAGCAGCTCGTAGTGCGGGTCGCCGGAGATCGGTCTCGGGTCGATGGCCAGCCAGGGTTCGCGGCGGCCGGCCAGCACGTGCGCGAAGTCCAGGTCGCGGTGCAGCAGCGAGGGCCGGTAGCCGCCGGAGGTCAGCTCGATGTGCGCGCGCACCGCCCGCCCGACCAGCCGGTGCGGCACCGGCTGGCCGACCCGGTCCCACTCGTGGTGCGCGTCGGCGGCCCACAGCAGCGCCTCGTCGATCAGCCGGGGCACGCTCGGCGGGGGCAGCACCCACAACCGCCTGGCCAGGTTGCCGATGATCTCGCAGGCTTCGTCGTGCGGCTCCCGTTCCAGCGACCGGGTCTCGTCCAGGCGTTCCAGCAGCATCGCGCCGTGCGCGGGGTCCTCGCCGAGCAGCCGGACCGCGCCATTGCCCGCCCAGCGCTGCAACGCGGTGGCCTCGTGCCGGGTGTCCTCGTCCAGCCAGGTCACCTTGATCGCGTAGCGCTCCTCGCCGCTGCGCACCGGCACCACCAGCGCCTGCCCGCCGTGCGTGGCGGGCCCCTCCGGCTCGACGCCCCAGTACCCGCACAGCTCGCCCACCACCCCGGGCAGCCGGTCCAGCCAGAGCCGCGCGGAATCGCCCTGCCTGGCGATGGTCTCGGCGGCGAAGCGGTCGGGTACCGCGATCACGTCGGTTCGACCCGGAAGACCTGGGTGTAGCGCGGTTCCGCGTTCAGCCGGGCCGCGGCCAGCGCCGCGCGGAGATCCGGATCCGGTTCGACCAGGTGGGCGACGGCGGGCACCTCGGTCAGGTGCGAGTGTGTGCTGGGCGAGCGGACGGTGATGGTGCAGCCGGCCCCGTCGGTCAGCCCCGGCACTTCCTGCTCGCCACCCCCGACCGCGACCCACAGCGCGCCGTCCCGCCACAATGCCCACACCAGGGTCGCGCGCAGGCCGTGCGGCGCGATCCACACCGCGGCCGCTTTGCGGAGGGCCGCGTCCAGCAGTCGGGTGGTCTCCACCGGTTCAGCATCGCACGCGTTGTGAGAGAGACCTCAGCGGAGTGGCCGAGTCTTGATCGGCGTGCCAGCATTCGGCCACACCGCGTTGTTACTGGTCGGTACAAGGAGGTCCGCAGTGGTCGACCGCAGGCGTTCCCGTCGTTCCTGTCTCGCCGTTCCCGGTTCGAGCCAGAAGATGATCGACAAGGCCCGCACCCTGCCCGCCGACCAGGTGTTCCTGGACCTGGAGGACGCCTGCGCCCCGCTGGCGAAGCCGGCGGCCCGCAAGACCATCGTGGCCGCGCTGAACGAGGGCGGCTGGGAGGGCAAGACCAGGGTGGTCCGGGTCAACGACCTGACCACCGAGTGGACCTACCGCGACGTGGTCGAGGTGGTCGAGGGCGCGGGCGCGAACCTGGACTGCATCATGCTGCCCAAGGTCCAGACCGCCGACCAGATCGCCTGGCTGGACCTGACCCTGACCCAGATCGAGAAGACCATGGGTTACGAGGTCGGCAAGATCGGCATCGAGGCCCAGATCGAGAACGCCAAGGGCCTGGTCGAGGTCGACGCCATCGCCACCGCCAGCCCCCGCATCGAGACCATCATCTTCGGCCCAGCCGACTTCATGGCCTCCATCAACATGAAGTCCCTGGTCGTCGGCGAACAACCCCCCGGCTACGACGTCGGCGATGCCTACCACTACATCCTGATGCGCATCCTGATGGCCGCCCGCGCCACCGACGTCCAGGCCATCGACGGCCCCTACCTGCAGATCAAGGACGTCGACGGCTTCCGCCGCGTCGCGGGTCGTTCGGCCGCCCTGGGCTTCGACGGCAAGTGGGTCCTGCACCCCGGCCAGCTGGACGCCGCGAACGAGTCCTACAGCCCGAACCAGCACGACTACGACCACGCCGAGAACATCCTGGACGCCTACGACTGGTTCACCTCGGAAGCGGGCGGCAAGCGCGGCGCGGCCATGCTGGGCGACGAGATGATCGACGAGGCTTCACGCAAGATGGCGCTGGTGATCAGTGCGAAGGGCCGGGCGGCGGGAATGGCGCGCACGGATCGCTGGACGCCGCCGGAGAGCTGAGCCACTGCCACTGCCCGATCGGGCACCCGACTGCGCGGCCCCGCTCGGCCAACCGTGTGTACTTCCCGCGCGGCAACCCGAACGTGTCCCGTTGATCAGACACTGGTCCACATGGGCCCACTCGACCCCGCAGCCGAGACCGTCCCCGCCGAGCCTGGCCACAACCGCCAGGAGCTGCGGCTCGCGCTGTCCATGCGGGGTGGGGTGTCCCTTGCCGTGTGGATTGGCGGGGCGGCTTCGGAGATCGCGCGGTTGCGGTGTGCGCTGGCCGCGGACGAGCCGGGGAATCCGTGGGCGGGGCTCGCGGGGCTGGCGGGGTATGAGTCGGTGCGGATCGACGTGCTAACCGGGGCCTCGGCCGGTGGGTTGAACAGCGCGATCATGGCGGCCAGCCTGGTGTACGGGTTCCGGTTCGACGCTATCCGGGATCTGTGGGTGCAGCTCGGGGATCTGGACGCGATGTGCCGGGCCACGCCGCGGATGTTCCAGCCCAAGCCGCAGTCGTTGCTGGAGGGTGACGGGTACTTCGGCAAGGAGCTGCGGCAGCGGTTGCAGAAGCTGGTCGCCGAACCGGCGCGTGGACCACTGGCCGACCGGGTCGATCTGCTGCTGACCGCGACGTTGCTGGATCCGGTGACGGTGACTCGCTGGGACGATCGGCTGGCCACCATCCGGGAGCGGCGGCGCTCGGCCGCGTTCCGGTTCCGGCACCGCGGTTCGGCAGGGGATCCGTTGTCGGACTTCGCCGCCGGCAGCGAGGCGCGGCGGACCGCGGCCCAGCTCGCCCAGGCCGCCCGCACCACCTCCTCCTTCCCGCTGGCCTTCGAACCCGCGAGCGTGCGTGCCCAGCCGGACACCCCGGCAGGCGAGGTCGACCTGATGGGCTGCTTCTCCGAATCGGCCCCTGCCCAGGGCAAGGCGTTCCAAGTGATCGACGGTGGGGTGTTGGACAACATCCCGGTGGCCGCGGCGATCAAGGCCATCGCGGCCTCGCCCGCGGACGGGCCGACCGATCGCTGGCTGGTCTACCTCAATCCGGAACCGATCGTGGGCACCACCGCCAAACCGGTCAGCGAGCGGCGGCGCGGGCTGCCGGTCGGTCTGGCCGCGCTGGCCGCGCGCTACAACCAGGAATCGCTGCTCACCGATATCGAGGAGCTGGACGCGCACAACCGGGAGGTGCGCCGGATCGAGCTGCGCCGGCAGGCCCTGTTCGCGCCGCTGACCGCGTTGCCCGCCACCGAACGCGCCGCCGGGCTCACCGAACTCATCGGGCGGGTCGGGCCGGTGCACGCGCACCTGCGGGCCTGCCTGGACGCCGAGCGGATCACCGGCGTGCTGCTCGACCCGGCCAAGCGCCCGCCCGGCCTGCTGCGCCGGGCCCCGCTGCAGGACGATCCGGTGGCCGCCTGGTCCGCGCAGGCCCGGCGCTCGCTGGCGCCGCGGCTGACCGAGGTGCTCGGCACCGCGGCCGCCGAGGACCCGGAGACCGTCTTCACCGATGTCACCGCCCTGGGCGCGGCCGTTGACCTGTGCATTCGCTGGGCCCGTGAGCTGGAACGATGGGCCGAGGAGCACTACCTGCCCGCGATCGGCGAGGTCAAGGCGGTGCTCTACCGGCTGCGCCAGATCGCCGATGTGCTGGCCGATCACGCCGACGGGCGCTGGCTCGCGCTGGCCGCTGCGGAGAGCGGCGAGCCGACCGACCTGCGGGCCTGGGCGCAGACCGCGTTCACCGAGTACCGGCAGGCGCAGCGCGAACTTGGGCCGGGCGTGCGCGATCCGCTCGGCTGGGTGCTGGAGGCCGCGCTCACCCCCGATCCCGGCGACGAGCAGGAGCAGATCGAGGCGAACAAGCGGTTCCAGGAACGGCTGCTCGAACTCGCCGAGGAGCTGGAGGCCGACGGCGTCGAACAGCGGGATGAGGACCTGGAACCCCGGTCGGTGGACGCGCTCGGCCTGGTCTGGCCCGCCGTCTTCACCGCGGCCACCCGGCTGGCCGAGGCCGCACCGCGCCGCTCGCGCAGCACCGAGAACGAGCTGGACGCGGTGGTGCACCAGCTCCTGGAGACCACGCCGGACCTGCCCATCGTGCTGGCCCAGGTGGTCGCGCTGACCGCGCCGTTGCACGCGGCGCAGAGCGCGGGCGGCCGGATCAGGTTCATGCGCATCGCCAGTGACGCGCCCACCCCGATCGACTTCCGGAAACTGTTGGCGGGCAAGGAAACCCTCACCCCAGACGACAAGCTGTGCGGCACCGACCTCGGCGCGTTCGCCGCGTTCTGCTCGGCGAAGTGGCGGGCCAACGACTGGATGTGGGGCAGGCTGGACGCCGCCGCCAGCCTGGTCTCGCTGCTCACCGATCCGGCCCGGCTGCGCGAGTTCGCCCGCGGCCGGGACCTGGACGAGTTGTTCGCCGACATCGAGCTGATCGCCACCACCCCGCCCGGCGCGGCCGAACTCGGCACGACGAATCCGGTGCCGGACAAGGAATGGCGGCGTTTCCTCGGCCAGCGCTTCGAGGCCCGCAAGGCGGAGGTGCGGCTGGAACTGGCCGAGGTGCTCGCGCCCAACCCGGTGCCGCCCGCGTTGCGTCAGACCAGGGCCGCGCTCACCGAACGCGTGCAGTGGGCGGTACTGGCCGCCGAACTGTCCTTTGTGGACGATATTGAGCTTGGCGCGCACCCGGTCGTGTCCGAGCCCGCGCCGCCGCTGCCGCCGGGCGCGCTGGAGCAGCGGACCGCCGAGTACGAGGTCGGGCACCAGGAGATCAAGGATCTCGGCGATGTGCGGGTGGCGCGCACCGCGATCCGGCTCGGCCTGCTGGCCCACCGCACGGTCAAACCCGAGTCCTACACGGTGCCGATGATCGCCACCCGGCTGGCGATGACCGTGTTCAAGCCGCTGCTGCTGGCCTTCCTGTTCTTCTTCGCCGCACCCGAGCGCGCGCTGCTGGCCATCTCGGTCGCGCTGGCCGGACTGCTCACCGCGCACCGCCCTGACGACTGGATCGACATCCCCTGGTGGACCCGGCTGGGCCCGACGAGCTGGGACTTCGGCCGCTGGGCACTGGTCGTGGTCACCGCGCTGGTGATCTTCCTGGCCGCGCGGGCCGCGGTGCGCGCGGTACGCCGTAAGTCAGCGGGCGGGGTGCGGCGACCGGCTGAACTGGCCGGACTCGCCGTGCTGGTCGGCGTCGGCGGGCTGTACGCGGCCTCGGCCGGACTGGCCTTCGGCCCGGCCGCGATCACCGTGGGCGCGGCGCTGACCACCTGGCTGGCCACCTGCTGGATGCGGGTGGACCGCCGGGTGCTGGCCACCCTGCTCGGCGCGGCCGTTTTCGCCGGTGGCGCGCTGCTCTTCGCCGATCAGGCGCTGCCGATCGGGTGGTGGTTCACCACCTGCGCGGTGCTCGCCGGGTACGCGGTCACCGCGCTGGCCAGCCTCACCGACCCGCTGCCGGAGCGTCGGCCGCACGAGTTCTCCAGGTAATTCATGATCGAACTACGCGGCACAATTGACCGAATACTAATTGTTGCCGAAATGAGTGAGATGGCGCACGAAAACGCAACCTGATTTGCCTTACGGGGGTGCTGACCAGCGAGTCTGCTGGCATGTTCTTTTTCCGGAAACGCACCGACGATGATCTTTTGGAACGCAGTCTGCGGCCCTGTGGCGATTGCGACGCCCAGGTCCACGTTTTCGCCGAGACCTGCCGGCACTGCGGCGCGAGCCTGGAGCTGGTCGCCAGCTGACCCGCTGTGGTGAGCACCTTCACAGCGCGCGACCACCCCGCAGCAGCCATACTCGCCGGTAACAAACCGCGCCTACAGTGCTGTAGAGAGAGGGGAAAGTCGTGGCCAGGCTTGCCCAGACCGCCGGTCTCACCGAGATCCAGCAGGAGATCCTCAGCACCGTCCGCTCGTTCGTGGACAAGGAGATCATCCCGCACGCGCAGGCCCTGGAGCACGGCGACAGCTACCCAGCCGACATCGTCGAGGGCATGAAGGAGATGGGCCTGTTCGGGCTCACCATCCCCGAGGCCTACGGCGGGCTCGGCGAGTCCCTGCTCACCTACGCGCTGGTGGTCGAGGAGATCGCGCGCGGCTGGATGAGCGTCTCCGGCGTGATCAACACCCACTTCATCGTGGCGCACATGGTCAAGCAGCACGGCACCGAGGCGCAGAAGCAGGACCTGCTGCCCCGGATGGCCACCGGCGACCTGCGCGGCTCCTTCTCCATGTCCGAGCCGGAACTGGGCTCCGACGTGGCCGCCATCCGCACCCGCGCGGTGCGCGACGGCGAGGACTTCGTGATCAACGGCCAGAAGATGTGGCTGACCAACGGCGGCACCTCCAACCTGACCGCCGTGCTGGTGCGCACCGACGAGGGCGCGCCCAAGCCGCACCAGAACCTGACCACCTTCCTGGTGGAGAAGCCCACCGGCTACGGCGAGGTGCTGCCCGGCCTGAAGGTGCCCGGCAAGATCGACAAGATGGGCTACAAGGGCGTCGACACCACCGAGATGGTCTTCGACGACTTCCGGATCGGCGCGGAGGCGATCCTCGGCGGCGAGTCCGGCAAGGGCTTCGCGCACATGATGGACGGGGTCGAGATCGGCCGGGTCAACGTGGCCGCGCGGGCCTGCGGCATCGCCATCCGCGCCTTCGAGCTGGCGGTGAGCTACGCCCAGCAGCGCAGCACCTTCGGCAAGCCGATCGCCCAGCACCAGGCCATCGCGTTCAAGCTGGCCGAGATGGCCACCAAGGTCGAGGCCGCGCACCTGATGATGGTCAACGCGGCCCGGCTCAAGGACTCCGGCGCGCGCAACGACGTCGAGGCGGGCATGGCCAAGCTGATCGCCAGCGAGTACTGCGTCGAGGTCACCCAGGAGTCCTTCCGCATCCACGGCGGCTACGGCTACTCCAAGGAGTACGAGATCGAGCGGCTGATGCGCGAGGCGCCGTTCCTGCTCATCGGCGAGGGCACCAGCGAGATCCAGAAGACGATCATCAGTCGGGGGTTGTTGCGTGACTATGGCCATAGGGGATGAAACACAGCGTGGGTAGTTCCGTGCGCGTCGGAGCGGCGTAAACCGGGCAACCTTGGCAGGATTGGGGTATCAGTCCTGCGGAGGTGCTTGTCGTGACCAGTTCGTTCTCCGGTGCCCGGCCCGGTGGCCTGCCCACCCCGCCCACCGGGTGGCCGATCGGCTCCTACGTCAAGTACGAGGAGGCGCAGCGCGCGGTCGATCACCTCGCGGACAGCTCCTTCCCGGTGCAGGACGTGACCATCGTGGGCGTCGACCTGATGCTGGTGGAGCGCGTCACCGGACGGCTGACCTGGGGCAAGGTGCTGGGCACCGGCGCGGCCTCCGGCGCCTGGTTCGGCCTGTTCGTCGGTGTGCTGCTCAGCCTGTTCAACCAGGACGGGATCGCGCTGGGGCCGATCCTGATCTCGCTGGTCACCGGCGTGGTGTTCTTCATGATCTTCGCCGCGGCCGGGTACGCCACCCAGCGCGGCAAGCGGGACTTCGTCTCGGCCAGTCAGCTGGTGGCCGGTCGCTACGACGTGCTCTGCTCGCCGCGCAACGCCGAGCAGGGCCGGGACATGCTGGCCCAGCTCGCCCTGCGCGGGCCGGGGCAGCAGCCCGGATGACTGGGCACTTCCTAGGCCGAACGGGTAGGAAAATTTTCCCACTTCCGTGTATCTGAATCGTTGCTGCTTGCCGGTTGCGGCCACTGATCAGCAGCTCTAGGTTCGGGTGCCAACTCCGGAGGGCACGACGAGGTGCCCGACTTCTCGCTTTGTCGGTCCGGGCCGTCTGCACGCGGTCCAGGCTTGCCTTCCGGGTTTCAGCAGGAAGGGAGGCAGGGCGCATGGATGGCCCCTGGCGAGGCGCTAGGTCCAGACGTACTCGGGTCGTAGGTTTGCTCACCGCCGCCGTGGTCGCCGCACCCGTGCTCGCGGCATGCGGCAACGGCGAGTCCGGTGGCAACATCATCAACCTCTACGGCGCACCGGAGCAGAACTTTCAGAAGGTGGTCGACACCTGCAACCAGCAGGCGGGCGGCAAGTACCAGATCGTGTACAACAAGCTGCCCCGCGGCGCGGACGGTCAGCGTGAGCAGATGGTGCGCAGGCTGGCCGCCGACGACACCGAGATGGACATCCTCTACCTGGACAACCCCTGGCTGGCCGAGTTCGCCGAGGCGGGCTGGCTGCGCGAGTGGACCGGCCAGGACAAGGCGGCGGCCGAGGCCGGGGTGCTCGCCGGCCCGCTGCAGTCCACCCAGTACAAGGGCAAGACCTACGCGGCCACCAAGAACACCAACGTCCAGCTGCTCTGGTACCGCGATGACGTGGTGACCACCCCGCCTGCCACCTGGGACGAGATGATCGCCCAGGCCAAGCAGCTCAAGGCCGCGGGCAAGCCGCACACGGCGCTGATCACCGGCAAGCAGTACGAGGGCCTGGTGGTGCAGTACAACACCCTGGTCGCCTCCTATGGCGGCAAGATCGTCTCTGACGACGGCAGCAAGGCCGTGGTGGACGAGGGCGCGGTCAAGGCCCTGCGCACGCTCAAGGAGTTCGCCACCGCCGGTATCGCCAGCGCCTCGCTGACCAGCTCGGAGGAGGGCGACATCCAGCGGGAGTTCGAGGCAGGGAACTCGGCCTTCGAGCTGAACTGGCCGTTCGTCTACCCGGCCATGCAGAAGGGCAACCCGACGCTGGCCAAGAACTTCAAGTGGGCGCGCTACCCGGGCGCGGTGCCCGGCGTGCCGAGCAAGGTCACCCTGGGCGGCGCGAACTGGGGCGTGAGCAAGCACTCGCGCAAGCCCGAGCTGGCCTTCGCGGCCACGTTGTGCCTGCGCAGCCCGGAGAACCAGCTGTTCTCCGCGGTCAACGACGGGGTGCCGCCGACCATCGACTCGGTCTTCGACCGGCCGGAGATGATCGAGGCGTACCCGATGAAGGAGACCATCCGCGAGGAACTGCGGGACGCGGCGAACCGGCCGCTGACGCCGTCCTGGCAGAACGTCTCCTCGGTGCTCTCCACCGTGCTGTCCCCGCCCTCGGCGATCGATCCGGACAAGACCGCGGCCCGGCTGCGGACCGAGATCCAGGACGCCATCGACTCGAAGGGGGTGCTGCCGTAATGGGAAAAGCTGTTCTGAGTGAAGGAAAACGGGCTGAGCGGCGGCTGGGTCTGCTGCTGTGCGCCCCCGCCGCGCTGGTGATGATCGCGGTCACCGGCTGGCCGATCATCTACTCGGTCTGGCTGTCCCTGCAGCGGTTCGACCTGAAGTTCCCGGACAAGCAGGAATTCATCGGTCTGGACAACTACATCGCGGTGCTCGGCAACACGTACTGGTGGACCGCCTTCGGGGTGACCTCCATCGTCACCCTGGCCACCGTGGTGGTGGAACTGGTGCTGGGCATGGCGCTCGCGCTGGTCATGCACCGCACGATCGTCGGCCGGGGGCTGGTGCGCACCGCCGCGCTGATCCCGTACGGCATCGTGACCGTGGTCGCGGCGTTCTCCTGGAAGTACGCCTGGACCCCCGGCACCGGTTACCTGGCCGAGTGGTTCGCCGGTGACGGCGCGCCGCTGACCGAGCGGGTGCCGTCGCTGCTGATCATCTCGCTGGCCGAGATCTGGAAGACCACGCCGTTCATGGCCCTGCTGCTGATGGCAGGCCTGGCGCTGGTGCCCGATGACCTGCTCAAGGCCGCCGCGCTGGACGGCGCGTCCGGCTGGCAGCGCTTCACCAGGATCATCGTGCCGATGATGAAGCCGGCCATCCTGGTCGCGCTGCTGTTCCGCACCCTGGACGCGTTCCGCATCTTCGACAACATCTTCGTGCTCACCGCCGGCGGCCAACAGACGTCCTCGGTGTCGATGCTGACCTACAACAACCTGATCAAGGGGTTGAACCTCGGCATCGGGTCCACCATGTCGGTGCTGATCTTCATCGCGGTGGCGATCATCGCCTTCGTCTTCATCAAGGTGTTCGGCACCGCGGCACCCGGCAGCGACCCGCAGGGGAGGCGTTGATGGCTATCGGTGGAGCCGTGACGACCGGCCGCAAATGGGGCTGGGGCCTGATCAACACCATTGTCGTGGTGTACGCGATGTTCCCGGTGCTGTGGATCGTGTCGCTCTCGTTCAAGACCAAGAAGGCGCTGGCCGACGGTGGTCTGTGGCCGACCGAGTGGACGCTGGCGAACTACAGCGCGATCTTCGGCAGCACCGGGTTCCTCCGGCCGCTGTTCAACTCGATCGGCATCGCGATCATCGCGACCGCCATCGCCGTGGTGCTGGGCACCATGGCCGCCTACGCGATCGCCCGGCTGGACTTCCCCGGCAAGCGGTTGCTGGTGGGCGTCTCACTGCTGATCGCGATGTTCCCGCAGGTCTCGCTGGTCTCGCCGTTGTTCGACATCGAGCGCTCGCTCGGGTTGTTCGACACCTGGCCCGGCCTGATCCTGCCGTACATCACCTTCTCCCTGCCGCTGGCGATCTACACGCTCTCGGCGTTCTTCCGGGAGATCCCCTGGGAGCTGGAGAAGGCGGCCAAGATGGACGGGGCCACCCCGAGCCAGGCCTTCTTCAAGGTGGTGGCGCCGCTGGCGGCGCCCGGCGTGTTCACCACCGCGATCCTGGTGTTCATCTTCTGCTGGAACGACTTCCTGTTCGCGATCTCGCTGACCTCCACCGAGACCTCGCGGACCGTGCCAGCCGCACTGGCGTTCTTCACCGGCGATTCGCAGTTCGAGGACCCCACCGGGTCCACGTCGGCGGCCGCGGTCGTGATCACCGTGCCGATCATTCTGTTCGTGTTGTTCTTCCAGCGCCGCATCGTCGCCGGACTGACGTCCGGCGCCGTGAAGGGGTGAGGTGAGTCGTGGCCGACATCGTGTTGGACAAGGTGACCAAGAAGTACCCGGACGGCGCGCTCGCCGTCTCGGAGGTGAACGTCGAGATCGCCGACGGCGAGTTCATCATCCTGGTGGGTCCCTCTGGTTGCGGGAAGTCCACGACGCTGAACATGATCGCGGGGCTGGAGGACATCACCTCCGGCGAACTGCGCATCGGTGGTGAGCGCGTGAACGAACGGGCGCCCAAGGACCGGGACATCGCGATGGTGTTCCAGTCCTACGCGCTCTACCCGCACATGACCGTGCGGGAGAACATGGCCTTCCCGTTGCGGCTGGCCAAGGTGGACAACGCCACGGTGACCCGCAAGGTCAACGAGGCCGCCGAGGTGCTCGACCTGGGTCAGCACCTGGACCGCAAACCGGCGAACCTCTCCGGTGGCCAGCGGCAGCGGGTGGCGATGGGCCGGGCGATCGTGCGTAGCCCCAAGGCGTTCCTGATGGACGAACCACTGTCCAACCTGGACGCCAAGCTGCGCGTGCAGATGCGCACCGAGGTCTCCCGGCTGCAGAAGAAGCTGGGCACCACCATGGTCTACGTGACCCACGACCAGACCGAGGCGATGACCCTCGGCGACCGGGTCGTGGTCATGCGCGGCGGCCTGGTGCAACAGATCGGCGCCCCGCAGTTCCTCTACGAGAACCCGGCGAATCTGTTCGTGGCCGGTTTCATCGGCTCGCCCGCGATGAACTTCATCCCGGCGAGGCTGGAGGAGGGCCGGGCCTGCAGCGGACTGGGCAAGATCCCACTGTCCGACCGAGTCCGCCGGCTGGTCGAACAGGCGGGCGCGGGCCGAGAGGTGATCATGGGCGTACGCCCCGAGCACTTCGAGGACGCCGCCGTCGTCGACCCGACCGCCAAGGCCCGCGGCGCGGTGTTCACCGCGCACGTGGACGTGCTGGAGTCGATGGGCTCGGACAAGTACGCCTACTTCACCGTCTCCGGCGAGCGGGCCAGCTCGGCGGAACTGGAGGAACTGGCCGCCGACGCCGGCCTCACCGACCTGGGCTCCAGCTCAGCCGAAGGCAGCGCCATCATCACCCGCCTGTCCGCGGCCTCCACCGCCACCGAAGGCCAGAACCTGGAAGTCTGGTTCGACCCAGACAAGCTCCAGCTCTTCGACCCCCAGTCCGGCAAAAACCTGACCTACTCGGCCTAACCCCCGTACAACAACGGCCAACGAGCCGTACCAAATCGGCCAACACTCCGAAGGGCGCCAAGCTCTCCGGAGTGTTGGCCGTTGTTGTACGGAGTGTTGGCCGTTGTGGGACACCACGTTGGCCGTTGTTGCACGCCGTAGGCCGTCGCGGTCGGGCGAAGCCCGAAACAGGCAGCGGGGATGGGGAACCGCACCGAGCACTGCTCTGTGCCTTTGATCTTCGCTCGTGCACCACCCCAACCCACAACGGCCAACGTGCCGTACAACAACGGCCAACACGCCGACGAGCTTGCGGGCTCTTCGGGGTGCTGGCCGTTGTGCGGGTTAGGCGCCGAGGAGTTTTTCTCGGGCTGAGGGGTCGGAGAGGATGGGGGGTGGGGTGAAGCGGGTGCCGTATTTTTCGGCGAGTTGGGTGGCTCGGGTTACGAAGCCTTCCGCGCCGCCTTCGTAGCCGAAGATGTACTGGATCACGCCGCCGGTCCAGGCTGGGAAGCCGATGCCGAAGATGGAGCCGATGTTGGCGTCCGGCACTGAGGTGAGCACGCCCTCCTCGAAGCAGCGGACCGTTTCGATCGCCTCGATGAAGAGCATTCGCTCCTTGAGGTCGGTGAACGGCAGCTCGTTCGGGGTGGCCGGGAAGTGCTCGGCCAGGCCCGGCCACAGGCCGGTGCGCTTGCCGTCGGCGTAGTCGTAGAAGCCGGCGCCACTGGACTTGCCCTTGCGGTCGAACTCCTCGACCAGGCGGTCGATGATCTGCTCGGCCGGGTGGGACACCCAGGTCTGGCCCGCGGCCTCGAAGGCGGCCTTGGTCTCGTTGCGGATCTTGCGGGGCAGGGTGAGGGTCAGCTCGTCCATCAGCTGGAGCACCGGGGCTGGGTAACCCGCCTGGGCCGATGCCTGCTCGATGCTGGGCGCGGGCACGCCCTCGGCCAGCATGGCCACGCCCTCGTTGAGGAAGGTGCCGATCACCCGGCTGGTGAAGAAGCCGCGGCTGTCGTTCACCACGATCGGGGTCTTCTTGATCTTGAGCACCACGTCGAATGCCTTGGCCAGCGCTTCATCGCTGGTGTGCTCGCCGCGGATGATCTCCACCAGCGGCATCTTGTCCACCGGGGAGAAGAAGTGCAGGCCGACGAAGTCCGGCCGCCGGGACACACCCTCGGCCAGGCCGGTGATCGGCAGCGTGGAGGTGTTGGAGGCCAGCAGCGCGTCCGGTGCGACCACCGGCTCCACCTCGGCGAAGACCTTGTGCTTCAACGAGACGTCCTCGAAGACCGCCTCGATCACCAGGTCCGCGCCCGCCAGGTCGGCGGCGTTGTCGGTGGGCGTGATCCGGGCCAGCACCTCGGCCCGCTTCTCCGCGGTGAGCTTGCCTCGGGAGACCGCCTTGTCCAGGATGCCCTCGGAGTAGGCCTTGCCCTTCTCCGCCGCGGCCAGCGAGACGTCCTTGAGCAGGACCTCGATCCCGTTGCGGGCGCAGACATAGGCGATCCCGGCACCCATCATGCCCGCGCCGAGCACCGCGACCTTCCGCGGTTCGTACTTGGCCACGCCCGCCGGGCGGGAGCCGCCGTTGTTGATGTGCTGCAGGTCGAAGAAGAACGCCTTGATCATGTTCTTCGAGATCTGCCCGGCGGCCAGCTCGGTCAGGTACCGGCTCTCGATCACTAGCGCGTTGTCGATGTCGACCTGGCTGCCCTCGACCGCGGCGCACAGGATGTTGTGCGGCGCCGGGTAGTGCGCGCCCTTGAGCTGCTTGCGCAGGTTGGCCGGGAACGCGGGCAGGTTGGCCGCGAACTTCGGGTTCGACGGGGTGCCGCCGGGGATCTTGTGTCCCTTGACGTCCCAGGGCTGCACCGCGTCCGGGTTGGCCTTGACCCACTCCTTGGCGCGGGCGATCAGCTCCTCCCGGTTGCTCACCAGCTCGTCGACGATGCCGGTCTCCTTGGCCTGCGCCGGGCGCAGCTGCTGGCCCTGCAACAGCAGTTTCAGCAGCGCGTCGGCGATGCCGAGCATGCGCACGGTGCGGGTGACGCCACCGGCCCCGGGCAGCAGGCCCAGGGTGACCTCGGGCAGGCCGAACTTGCTGCGGCCGTCGTCGATGGCGATGCGGTGGTGACAGGCCAGCGCGATCTCCAGGCCACCGCCCAGCGCGGTGCCGTTGAGCGCGGCCACCACCGGGCGGCCCAGCTTCTCCAGCCGCCGCAGCTGCGCCTTGATCTCGGTCAGCCCGGTGAAGAACCGCTGCGCGTGGGCCGGGGTCACCTGGCGCAGATCGTTGAGGTCGCCGCCGGCGAAGAAGGTCTTCTTGGCCGAGGTGATCACCACACCGGTGATCTGCTCGCGCTCGGCCTCCAGCCGGTCGACGGTCTCGGCCATCGAACGGTGGTACCGCTCGTTCATCGTGTTCGCGCTCTGCTCCGGGTCGTCCAGGGTGAGCAGGACGATGCCGTCCTCGTCGACGTCCCAGCGGATGGTGGAGGTGTGTTCCGACATGTCGCCTTCCGCTCTCAGAGTCGCTCGATGATGGTCGCGACGCCCATGCCGCCGCCGATGCAGAGGGTGACCAGGCCGTACCGGCCGCCGCGCCGCTCCAGCTCGTCCAGCACGGTGCCCAGCAGCATCGCGCCGGTCGCGCCCAGCGGGTGGCCCAGCGCGATCGCGCCGCCGTTGACGTTGACCTTCTCGTGCGGGATGTCCAGGTCCCGCATGAACTTCAGCACCACCGCGGCGAATGCCTCGTTCATCTCGAACAGGTCGATGTCGGCCGCGGTCAGCCCGGCCAGGCCGAGCGCCTTGCGGGCGGCCGGGGCCGGACCGGTGAGCATGATCGTGGTGTCCGCGCCGCTGAGCGCGGCCGAGACGATCCGCCCGCGCGGGGTCAGGCCCAGTTCGGCACCCGCCCGCTCGGAGCCGACCAGCACCAGCGCGGCGCCGTCGACGATGCCGGAGGAGTTGCCGGCGTGGTGCACGTGGTTGATCTTCTCCACGAAGTGGTACTTCTGCAGCGCCACCGCGTCGAAGCCGCCCAGCTCGCCGATCCCGGCGAAGGAGGGCTGCAGTCCGGCCAGCGCCTGCGGGGTGGTGCCGGGGCGCAGGAACTCGTCCCGCTCCAGCACGGTCAGCCCGTTGCGGTCGCGCACCGGCACCACCGAGCGGTCGAAGTACCCGTTGGCCTGGGCCTTGCCCGCGCGGCTCTGCGACTCCACCGCGAAGGCGTCCACGTCATCGCGGCTGAAGCCCTCGATGGTGGCGATCAGGTCCGCGCTGATGCCCTGCGGCACGAAGTCCACCGCGTAGCTGGTCTCCGGGTCGTGGAACCAGGCCCCGCCGTCGGAGCCCATCGGCACCCGGGACATCGACTCCACACCGCCCGCGATGACCAGCTCCTCCCAGCCGGAGCGGACCTTCTGCGCGGCCAGGTTCACCGCCTCCAGGCCGGAACCGCAGAACCGGTCGATCTGCACCCCGGCCACCGTGTCGGGCAGGCCGGCCTTGAGCGCGGCGATGCGGGAGATGACCGAGCCCTGGTCGCCGATGGGCGAGACCACCCCCAGCACCACGTCGGAGATCCAGTTCGGGTCCAGGTTCGGATGCCGGGCGCGCAGCTCGTCGATGAGCCCCACGACCAGGCTGATCGGCTTGGTGCCGTGCAGCGATCCGTTCTGCTTGCCGCGACCCCGCGGGGTGCGCACGGCTTCGTAGACAAAGGCCTCTGACGTCATCGGCGGGGAGCCTCCCTGATCGCGGCTCGTGAATCGTGCACTGGTGATGTGACAGTAATGATGTCATGGTAGCCCCGGGAGGCCGGTGAGACCCAACTCACTGGGGCGGTACCCCCAGATCGGTGATCCGGTAGCCCTCGGGGTAGCCAGGGTAGGTGCGGTTGCCCGGGTCCCGCGCGCTGCGCGAGTGGCGGCGCACCGGCAGGTGCCGCACCAGGCGGCCACGTCCGGCCAGCCCGCGCTCGACCGCCTTCTCCAGCCAGGCGGGCTGGCGCGGGAAGCCGAAGGCGCGCAGCAGCGGTTCGTCCATGGCCGCGTACAGCGCGCGGCGCACCGCGGGCCTGCCGGGTGCGGGGTACCAGGAGCAGAACAGGTCCACGGTGGCGGTGCCGACCCGTTGATTGGTGTCCCGGTAGTGGAAGTGCTCGCGCTCGTAGTCCCGGTTGAAGGTCTCGAACTTGCCGTAGCCGGTGGGAATGTCCTTGATGCCCATCCGCCTGCCGACCTCGCGGTAGAAGTGGAAGGCGGCCAGCCGCTCGTGTTCGTGCAACGCGCGCCAGCCGTACCTGGCCAGCCACCGGATCGGCTCGTAGATGAAGGTGGACAGCACGTAGAGCATGTCCTCGTTGCTGATCTCGTAGCGGCCGTGCATCTGGTTGATCCGTTGCAGCGCGGCCCGGCCGGACGCGGAGTCGTAACCGTGCTCGGTGAGCGCGCCCATCAGCAGCAGGGTGTCGTCGTAGCGCCGCTGCGGGCGCTGCGCGAACTCCCGCGTCCGGTCCAGTAGCGCGGAGATGCTCGGCACCGCGTAGGTGCGGAACAACGCGAACTCCAGCGCCTTCCGGTAGTCCCAGGGAAACTCGAAACTGGCGGACAGGCGGTAGATCTCCCAGTGGTCCTCGACCGGGTCGAGACTTCGGATGATCTCCAGCCGCCGGTAACGCCCCATGGTGCGATCCTTCCCGCTAGAACCCCATCGTCCGGCCGATGATCTCTTTCATGATCTCGGTGGTGCCGCCGTAGATCGTCTGCACCCGGCCGTCCAGGAATGCCTTCGCCACCGGGTACTCGGTCATGTAGCCGTACCCACCGTGCAGCTGGAGGCAGCGGTCCGCCACCTTCGTCTGTAGTTCTGTGGTCCACCACTTGGCCATCGCGGCCTCGTCGATGGCCAGCGCGCCGTTGTTGTGCTCGCTGACGCACCGGTCCACGAACACCCTGGCGATGGTGATCTCGGTGGCGAGTTCGGCCAGCAGGAACCGGTTGTGCTGGAACTTGCCGATCGGTCGCCCGAACGCCTCGCGGTCCTTGCAGTACTGCTTGGTCAGCTCCAGCACCCGCTCGGCCCCGGCGACCGCGGCCACCGCGATGGACAACCGCTCCTGCGGCAGGTTCTGCATCAGGTAGACGAAGCCCTTGCCCTGCTCGCCCAGCAGGTTGGCCGCGGGCACCCGGACCTCGTCGAAGAACAACTCCGCGGTGTCCTGCGCCTTCTGCCCGATCTTGTCCAGGTTCCGTCCCCGGCTGAACCCGGTCATGCCGCGCTCGACCACCAGCAGGCTGACTCCGTGCGCTCCGGCGGCCGGGTCGGTCTTGGCCGCGACGATCACCAGGTCGGCCAGGATCCCGTTGCTGATGAAGGTCTTCTGCCCGTTGAGGACGTAGTCGTCCCCGTCCCGCACCGCGGTGGTCGCGATGCCCTGGAGATCACTGCCGGTGCCGGGCTCGGTCATCGCGATCGCGCTGATCAGCTCGCCGGAGCAGAACCCGGGCAGCCACCGGCGTTTCTGCTCCTCGGTGGCCAGGTTCAGCAGGTAGGGCAGGATGATGTCGTTGTGCAGCGGCAGGGCCAGCCCGCTGGCGCCGGCGCGCACGAGTTCCTCGGCCAGCACGGTGTTGAACCGGTAGTCGAGCGCACCGCCACCGCCGTACTCCTCGGGCACGGCCATGCCAAGCAACCCGATCCGCCCCGCGGCCAGCCAGGCCTCGCGGTCGACGATGCCGTTGTCCTCCCAGCGGGCGTGGTTCGGCTCGATCTCCTTGGCGATGAAGGTGCGGGCCAGCTCGCGGAACTCGTCATGCTCGCTGGTGAAGATCTCGCGGCGCATCGGACCCTCCAGTCGGTGCGGCCGCGGCGGTGCGGCCGGAAGTGGTGTCAGGGGCGTGGTGTGGGGCCCAGGGCCGCTGGGTCGTCGAGTTGGCCCAAGTGGGACGGCCAGTTGGGCCAACTATGCGTACGACTTGGGCCAACTCGGCGCTGGCGGGGTCAGGCATGGCGGGGGACGCCCCAGTCCGACAGGACTTCCTCGGTGTGCTGGCCGGGGGTGGGGGGTGCGGCGGTGGGGGTGTTGGGGGTCTTGGAGAAGCGGGGGGCGGCGGCGGGCTGGGGGACGCCGTCGCGGGTGGTGAAGGTGTCGCGGGCAGCCAGGTGCGGGTGGCTGGGGGCTTCGGACAGGGTCAGGACGGGGGCGGCGCAGGCGTCGCTGCCGTCGAAGACCTTGGTCCAGTGGGACAGCGGGTGGGCGGCGATCGCGGTGGCGATCTGGCCGCGGAGTTCCGGCCAGCGGGCCGGGTCGTGCTGGGGCGGGGCGGTGTCGGTGAGGTCGAGTTTGGCCAGCAGCTCGGCGAAGAACTGGGGTTCGATCGCGCCCACGGCCAGGTGGCGGTTGTCCGCGGTTGGGTAGACGTCGTAGTACGGGGCGCCGGTGTCGAGCATGTTGACGCCGCGCTGGTCCTGCCAGCCGCCGCTGGCGAGCATGCCGAAGATGAGGGTGGACAGGTGGGCGGTGCCGTCCACGATGGCGGCGTCCACCACCTGGCCCTGGCCGGTGGTTTTGGCGTTGAGCAGCGCGGCCAGGACGCCGACCACCAGGTACATCCCGCCGCCGCCGAAGTCGCCGAGCAGGTTGAGCGGGACCTGGGGCGGGCCGTCGGCGCGGCCGATGGCGCCCAGCGCGCCGGTCACCGCGATGTAGCCGATGTCGTGGCCGGCCATGGCCGACCAGGGGCCGTCCTGGCCCCAGCCGGTCATCCGGCCGTAGACGAGCTTGGGGTTGCGGGACCAGCAGTCCTCGGGACCCAGGCCCAGGCGTTCGGTGACGCCGGGGCGGAAGCCCTCGATGAGCACGTCGGCGCGTTCGACCAGATCGAGCACGGTGTCCCGGTCGGCCGGGTCCTTGAGGTTGGCCAGCACCGAGCGTTTGCCGCGGTTGAGCAGGTCGTAGCGGCCGCCGCCGCCGGTGAGCGCGGTGCCGCCAGGACGCTGCACGATCACCACATCGGCGCCCAGGTCGGCGAGCAGCATGCCGGCGAAGGGGCCGGGACCGAGCCCGGACAGCTCGACCACCCGGATCCCGCTCAGCGGGCCAGCCATGCCGTACCTCCATCAGGTCAATGTGCCGTGATGAGTGTGACATCATCACTGTCACACCAACAGGGGTGTATTGTCCAATCCGTGCTCAACGCCGCCGATCCGATGCTCACCGTGGACGAGCTGGCCGCCCGCGCCGGGATGACCGTGCGCACGGTCCGCTTCTACGCGGGCAAGGGCATGCTGCCGCCGCCGCAACTGCGCGGCCGGGTCGGTCTGTACGGCCCCGAGCACCTGGCCAGGCTGGACCTGATCCGCGAACTGCAGAACCTGGGCTTCACCCTGGCCGCGGTCGAGCGCTACATGGCCCGGCTGGAACCGGATGCCACCGTGCAGGACATCGCCCTGCACGGCGCGCTGGTGGCGCCCTGGGCGGCCGATGAGTACGAGGAGATGGACCGGGACGCGGTCGACCGGCGGGCCGGGCGGCGGCTCACCGACGCGGAACTGGGCAGGCTGGTCATGCTGCACGTGCTGGAGGACCTGGGCGCGGGCCGATTCCGGGTGGCCAGCGCGGTGGAGTTCTCCCTGGCACTGGAGCTGGTCGACCTGCCGATGCCGTTCGAGCTGCTGATGGACGCCGGCGAGGTGATCAACAAGCACGCCGACCGGATCGCGCTGGACCTGCGCAAGCTGTTCGCCGACCGGGTGTTGCGGCCCTACCGGGAGCACGGCGGACTGCCCGAGGAACGCGAGCAGTTGATCGTCGCCCTGCGCAAGTTACGCCCGGCCACCACCCGGGCCGTGGTCACCGCGTTCCAGCAGGCGGTCGACCGGGCGATCAAGGAAGCGGTGGACCGGTCGGGCGCACCACGCTGACCGTGGTTGATTGACTACCCCTGGCAACCTAGGGTCGTCACGTGGGGAGCGCGCTGTCACCGCGACCGGCGGGGAACCTGCCGGCCGAGGTGAACACCTTGGTGGGGCGCCGTCCGGATATCGCCGAGGTCAAACGACAACTCAGCGGCACCAGACTGCTCACCCTGACCGGAGTGGGCGGGGTCGGCAAGACCAGGCTGGCCGCCCGGGCCGCCGCCGAACTGCGCCGCTCCTTCCGGGACGGGGTCTGGCTGGTCGAACTGGCCGACCTGACCGGTCCGGAATTGGTGCCGCACGCGGTGGCCACCGCGCTCGGCCTGCACGACGACACCGGCCGGGACCGCCTTGAGGTGCTCGCCGAACAACTGCGGGCCCGGACCCTGTTGCTGGTGCTGGACAACTGCGAACACCTCCTCGACGCCTGCGCCACACTGGCCGCCCGGCTGCTGCGCGCCGCGCCGGGGCTGCGGGTGCTGGCCACCAGCAGGCAACCGCTGGGCGTGGCCGGGGAACAGGTCTGGCCGGTGCCACCGCTGGTCGTGCCCGATCCGGCCGCGGCCGCGCAACCGGACACCGCGCTGACACTGTTCGCCGAACGGGCCACCGCGGTGGCCCCGGACTTCGCGCTGACCGCGGAGAACCGGCCCACCGTGGCCCGGCTGTGCCAGCAGCTGGACGGCCTGCCGCTGGCCATCGAACTGGCCGCGGTGCGGGTGCGCGCGCTGACCGTCGGCGAGATCGAGGAACGCCTGCACGACCGCTACGGCCTGCTCACCGGCGGCAGCCGGGCCGCCCTGCCCAGGCACCAGACCCTGCGCGCCGCCGTGGACTGGAGCTTCGAGCTGTGCGCCCCGCGCGAGCAACTGCTGTGGGCCAGGCTCTCGGTCTTCGCGGGCACCTTCGACCTGGCCGCGGCCGGTGCGGTGTGCAGTGGCGACGGGCTGCTGGTGGAGGAGGTCTTCGACCTGGTCGCCGGGCTGGTGGACAAGTCGATCCTGTGCCGGGAGGACCATCCCGGCGGCGCCCGCTACCGGCTGCTGGAGACGCTGCGTGAGTTCGGCAGGGAGAAGCTGGGCGCGGCCGCCCAGACCACGGTGCGGACCAAGCACTGCGGGCACTACCTGCGGCTGATCGAGCGGGCCGAGCACGAGTGGTTCGGGCCGCGGCAGCTGGAGACCTTCCGCTGGCTGGAGTCCGAGCACGCCAACCTGCGGGCCGCGCTGGAGTTCTGCCTGACCGAGGCGGACCGGACCGAGCACGGGCTGCGCCTGGCCGGGGCGCTGTGGTGCTACTGGGCGGGCTGCGGTTACCTGGCCGAGGGCGGCTACTGGCTGGGCCGGGCGCTGGAGCTGAGCCCGGCGGATCACCCGGCCCGGCGCAAAGCGTTGTGGGTCAACGGTTACGTGGCCACCCTGCAGGGCAAGGTGGACCTCGCGGTGGCCGCCCTGACCGAGGCCAGGGCGCTGGCCGAGACCGACGGCGACGATGTGGTGCTGGCCTACGCCATCCACCGGCAGGGCTGCCTGAGCCTGATCGGCGACGACCTGGACCAGGCGGTCGAACTGTTCGAGACCGCGATGGCGCACTACCACCGGCTCGACCTGCTCGATGGGCACGTGCTGATGTGTTACGTCGAACTGGCCGTGGCACTGGCCTTCCGCGGCGAGTTCGACCGCGCCGCGCAGCTGTGCCACGCCGCCTGCGCGCTGAGCACCGCGGCCGGTGAGCGCTGGGCCCAGGCCTACGCCACCTTCTGCCTCGGCCTGGTCGACTTCTGCCGCGGCGACCTGGCCGCCGCGCGGGAGGGCGCCTGTGCCGCGCTGCGGGCCAAGCGGGACTTCCACGACCTGCTCGGCATCGTGCTCGCGGTGGAGCTGCTGGCCTGGGTCGCCGCCGCGCAGGGCCAGCCGGAGCGGGCCGCGGCGCTGCTGGGCGCGACCGAGGCGCAGTGGGGCGCGGTCGGCTACCCGCTGTTCGGCTCGCGCTACTTCACCGAACCGCACGCCCGGTGCGCGGACACCGCCAGGGCGGCCGTCAGCGCGGCCGCCTTCACCGCCGCGCACGAACGCGGCCGGGACCTGACCACCGAGGCCGCCATCGACCTGGCCCTTGGCGAACGCCCGCCTGCCCGGCCCCGGCCGGATCGGACGGCCGAGCCCAGCGTGCTGACCAGGCGGGAGCGGCAGGTCGCCGAGCTGGTCGCGGAGGGCCTGTCCAACAAGGAGATCGCCGACCGGCTGGTGATCGCGGTGCGCACCGCCGAGGGCCACGTGGAGCGGATCCTGCAGAAACTGGGCTTCAGCTCGCGGGCCCGGATCGCGGCCTGGGTGGCGCAACGGCGTAGTCAATCCGGCGGTTCGGGCCAAAGATAGGTATTTATCCCGTCCTTTCGGCGGCGCGCGGGACCGACGATGTCAGGCAGAGGGTTCCACCCCCCCGGGAGCCTTCTGGACCGGCGCGACGCGTTTGCTGACCCCTGCGTGGCCGTGCCGGAGGCGGGTGGCGTCGATGTCCGAACTCCCCCCTCGAATCGACGCCACCGCCACTAATCCCTGATCAGAGTCCTCGCGGGCCGCCCTGAGAGCGAGGCTGGAGATGATGTCGGTCGAGGACAGCGTCCTGGCGACCAAGATCGAAACCCGGGGCACCGCCGCGGTGCTGCGGGTGCGGGGCCTGCTGGATTCCAGCTCCTACCCGCAGCTGCGCGATGTGCTGCTGCACGCGGTGGATCCGGCCCCGCACGCGCTGGTGGTCGACCTGTCCGGGCTCGCCGCGCACACGCCGGCGCCGCTGTCGGTCTTCGCCGTGGTCCGGTTGTCCGTGGCCCGCTGGCCGGGCGTGCCGCTGCTGCTGGCCGAGCCCGGTCCGGAGCTGCGGGCGGTGATGGAACGCAGCACCGTGCTGGAGTTCGTGCCGGTGTTCCCGACCGTGGCGCGGGCGCTGGCCTCGGTGCTGGACACGGCGCCGCGCGACCGGGTGCGGTTCAGCGTGCCGGTGCGCCGGGTCAGCCCGCAGTGGATCGCCGAGGTGGTCGGCGAGGTGTGCCAGAACTGGGGTGTGCCGCAGGCCGCGGGGCCGGCGACCGCGGTGGCCGAGCGGCTGATCTTCGAGGCGCTGGCCGGGGACGCCTCCTGGAGCGATGGCCTGCTGCTGCGGGTGGAGCTGTGCGACGGGCTGCTCACCGTGGCGGTGCGGGTGGACGACCCGTTCCTGCCCCAGCTCGGCGGCGGCTTCGACCGCGGCCGGGAGCTGGCCGCGGTCGCGCACACCTGGGGCTACACGCCCACCGGTGACGGCAGGCGGGTCGCCTGGGCGACGATTAGGACCGCATCCGGTCCCGCAGCGCGTTGACCACCTCATCGCTCCACCGGTGCGTGCGGATCAGCCGGTAGCGCTCGCCGCTGACCACCAGGTACGCCTCGGCCTCGGTGCGCTCGCCGACCAGGTCGGCCTGCCGCAGCATGCCTGCCACCGGGGTGAACTCCTCGGCGAACCAGCGTTGCGCGATGGTGGCCCGGTCGCTGAACTTGCCCTCGTCCTGCATCAGCCGGAAGCCCCAGGCCTCGATCGACTCGCCCAGCTCGGCGTAGTCCCACGGATCGCTCATCACCACCGCGGCCCGCGCCTGCCCGACCAGCGGCACCCGTTCCAGGAAGATCCGCCGGTAGTCCTTGACGATCAGGTCGCCGCGGTGCCGCACGCCGTAGGGATCCAGTGTGGTGCGCACCTCGGTCACGTAGGCCTCGATGGTGCGCAGGCCCAGCGCGTGCGCCACCGAGACCCGGTGGTGCCCGTCGTTGACGAAGTGCAGGTCGCCGATCCGGTAGACCTCGATCGGCGGCACGCTCTCCCCGCGCCGCTGGGCCAGCGCCAGCCGCTCCCACCGTTCCCGCACCCTGGCCGAGGTCGGCCGGAACCGGCGGTCGAAATCCCTGGTCCGGTCCACGCTGCCGACGATCGAGTCCAGCCGGATCACCTGTAGCCCGAGCCGCCGCTGGCTCTGCCTGCCCAGCGCGGCCACCACCTCGTCGAATGGCAGCATGATGTTCACGTCGTCGGGCTCCCGGCGCAGCCAGGCGGCCAGCCGGGACAGCACCTGCCGCCGCCGGGCGCGCAGGAAGTCGTTCTCCGCGTCGGCCCGGGGGAAACCGGTGTCACCGCGCACGCCGAACCTCCTCGGTCGATCCGATCTCCAGCAGGTGATAGCCCACCACGTTGCGCACCAGCGTGTCGCCGAGCCGACGATCGGGTGTCGTTTCACCGTGCGGGTGAATGTGGCCGTGCAGCAGCAGCCGTGGGCGCAGCCGGTGCACGGTGTCGTGCAGGCAGGCGAAGCCGCGATGCGGCGGATCGTCCCGGTCGCCGCAGTCCAGCGGCGGGGAGTGGGTGAGCAGCAGGTCCACCGGTTTGCCGTCGCGCAGCCTGCGCCAGTTCGCCTGCCGGACCAGCCGCCGGGCCCGCCGGGCCTGCTGGCGTTCGGTCCACTGGTTGGGCCCGGTGTTGTACCGGATCGAGCCACCCAGCCCGGCGATGCGCAACCCGGCCACGTCCACCACCGCGCCGTCGATGTTGGCCGCCCCGGCCGGGCCCGGCCAGCGCGCGGGCATGCCGTCCCTGGTCCACAGCCCGCGCACGTTGCTGTAGCCGGACAGGTCGGGATCGTGGTTGCCCGGCACGAACACGCACGGCCGGTCCAGTGCGCTGACCAGGTATTCCAGGTAGTCGAACGGCAGGTCGCCTGCCCCGAGGATGAGGTCGACCTGGTGCTGGCGGACCTGCTCGGTCCACAGCTGCGCCACCACCTCGTCGGAGACCACCAGCACCCGCGTCATGGGGCCGAGGGTAGGCCGTTCGGCCGCCGGGTGCGGTAGCTTGCCGGGGCAGTCCAGTCAGGGGGAGACGATGACGCAGCCGGGTTACCGGGTCCTTCCAGGACAGGCGAACCGCCCGAGCGAGGTCTCGCTCGCGATCGGGCTCAACTACCTGCTCGCGCTCGGCATGCTGGCCTTCGGCGCGGTCATCCTGGCCGCGAGCATCGGCGGCGAGGGCAGTCTGGTCGTGATGATCCCGATCGCGGTCATCGTGGCCGGTCCCGGCCTGCTCAACCTGCTCGGCGCGTTCTCCCTGGCGCACCAGGACTTCCCCAACCTCCAGCAGTCCCAGCTGGCCACCGCGCTGCCGATCCTGATCTGCTCGATCGGCCTGGTCCGTTCGCTGATGCGGGGCATTTCGGTCGGCCTGCTGCCCGCGCTGGGCACCTTCGTCATGCTCGCGGTGTGCGTGGCGGTGCTGGTGCTGCTCAGCCGTCCTCGGGTGCGGTTGTGGATCCGGCTGACCCATGAGGATTCCCTCCGGCGGGGTGTCGTTCCACGCAACGGACCGCGCACCATGAACCCCTGAATCGCCGTCGCGCCACCATCTTCAGCGGATCATCAGGTGGGTCCGACAGGGTCCAGTCGTCAGGTTTCGCCATGGGTGAGAGGAACCAGCGATGCGCGTGCGGAGACTGTTGGCGGGGACCGCGGTGGTGGTGACCGCGCTGGCCGGGGCGCCGGTCGCGGTGGCCGGAACGGCGCCCTTCCCGGCCGAGTTCGCGCTACCGAACGGGTTCCAGCCGGAGGGCGTGGCCATCGGCGGGGCCAGCGCCTACTTCGGGTCCAGAGTGGACGGTTCGATCTACCGGGTCGATCTCGCCAGTGGCAAGGGCGCGGTGTTCAGCAAGGGGCCGGGCACGCCCTCGCTGGGTCTCAAGACCGACTGGCGCGGACGGCTGTTCGTCTCCGGCGGCACCGGTGGGGACGCGCGGGTGGTGGACACCCGGACCGGCAAGGTCCTTGCCAGTTACGCCTTCGCCGAGGCGGGCAAGAGCTTCATCAACGACGTGGTGCTGACCCCGGGCGCGGCCTACTTCACCGACTCGCGCAACCCGGCGCTGTACCGGCTCCCGCTGGGTCGCGATGGCGCGCTGCCCGCCGCGGACAAGATCACCAAGATCCCGCTGACCGGGGAGTTCGCCCAGGTCGGCGAGGGGGTCAACGCCAACGGCCTGGTCACCACGCCTGCCGGGGACGCGCTGCTGGTGGTGCAGTCCAACACCGGCAAGCTGTTCCGGGTCGACCCTCGCACTGGCGTGGCCAGCACGGTGGACCTGGGTGGTGCGCTGCTGACCAACGGCGACGGCCTGCTGCGTAACGGCCGCACGCTCTACGTGGTGCAGAACCGGCTCAACGTGGTCACCGAGTTCAGGCTCGCCGCCGACGGCGGCAGCGGCAAGCTGACCCGTTCGATCACCGACCCGCGCTTCGACGTGCCGGCCACCGTCGCCCAGTTCGGTCACCGGCTGTACCTGCCGAACGCCCGATTCACCACTCCGCCTACTCCGACCACGCCCTACAACGCGGTCGCGGTCGACATTCGGTAGTGATCAACGGCACCCCCGGTGACGCTGGGCAGCAGGGTGAAAACCCTTGGGGGGACTGCCGATCAGCGCGCCGGGGGACTAGCCTCGCCTCTGTGCTCGTGGAGCTTTTCCAGGATGCCGCCCGTGGTTGCCGCCAGCGGAGTCCGCTCAACCACGCCTTGCTGACCGCCGCTGCCGAAGATCTGGCCGCCGGTGGCGTCACGGCGTCGGTGATGGCCGGATCCGAGCGGGACCGCCGCGGAACTGTCCCCGGTCTGCGATTCGCAGGCTCACTGCATCGGCTGGTGCTGGAGGGCAAGGCCCCCGGCCTGGCAAAGCATTACCCCAGCGTCGGCGGTGCCACCGATCTGGGCAAGCTCTGGTCGGACGCCGAACCGGTGCTCGCCGAGTACGCCGACGAACTGCGTGGCCTGGTGCGCTCCACGGTCGTGCAGACCAACGAGCCCGGCCGCACCGCCCCGCTCTACGGCGGGCTGCTGGTGGCCGCGGGCCGGGCCGCCAAGGCCGCCGGGCGCACCGAGCCGTATCCGGTGCGGCTGCTGGAGATCGGCGCGAGCGGCGGGCTCAACCTGCGCCCGCACCGGGTTGGCTACCGGCTGGCCGACGGCCGGGTGCTCGGGGACAAGCGCAGCCGGTTGCAGCTGGACCCGGAGTGGACCGGCCTGCCGCCCACCGACCTGGACGTGCCGCTGGAACTCGTCGAGCGCGCCGGTTGTGACCTCACACCGGTTGATGTGTCCACTTTGGATGGCCAGCGGCAGCTCTCCTCCTTCGTCTGGCCGGATCAGCTGGATCGGTGGCGCCGGTTGCAGCGCGCGATGCGGCTGGCCGTGGACGATCCGGTGAAGGTGGAACGCGCCGCCGGACCGGACTGGCTGCGGCGGCATCTGGCCCAGCCGCGACCGGGCGTGCTCACCGTGGTCTGGCATTCGGTGGTGTGGCAGTACGTCTCGCCGGCGCAGCGTGCGCAGGGGCGGACCGTGCTGGCCGAGGCGGCCGCACAGGCCACGCCGGAGAGTCCACTCGCGCTGCTGGTCTACGAACCCAGGGAACGGGTGGGCGGATTGTTCCGGTTCGACCTGTTGTTGCGGTTGTGGCCAGCCGGAATTTCTCTGCACCTGGGCAGCGGGTCCGGACATGGGATCCCGTTCACATGGGACGAGCAACGCTGGAGCTGATGCGGAATCGCTGCTAGCCTGCTGAAGGTTTGCTCGATTTCGCGCGCTAGGAGGTGATCGCCCATGACTCTCGGTGATCCTCCTAGTAGTCGCTTCTGACTTCTTTCTTTCCTTATTTCCCGGTGCGCCCTGAGCTGGCGTAGCCGGTGACTTCTGCTGCCCTTTTCCGGCTTTCGCACAGTTCGGAACTCTGTCATGTTCGCAGTCCTTGGCGTGCCCGCACGCCGTCGTACCGTCCTGGTTGACGCCGCCGTCGCACTCGGCGTCGGCCTGCTGCTCTACCTCGCCATCCGCCTCGGCGCCGGCACCCTCGACCCGCTGCCCGCCGACCACTCACTGGCCCAGATCAGCACTGATCCGGCGGTGCTGCCCTACTACGCCGGCCGCACGCTGCTGCGCATGTTCGCCGCGTTCGCGCTCTCGCTGGCCTTCACCATGGTGGTGGGCACGCTGGCGGCGCGGTCCCGGCGGGCCGAGCGGGTCATCCTGCCCGCGCTGGACATTCTCCAGTCGGTGCCGATCCTGGGCTTCCTGTCCATCACGATCACCGGTTTCATCGGGCTTTTTCCCGGTTCCACCCTGGGCGTGGAATGCGCGTCGATTTTCGCCATCTTCACCTCGCAGGCGTGGAACATGACCTTCGCCTGGTATCAGGCATTGCGTGCCCAGCCGCGGGAACTCGGTGAGGCCGCGACAATGCTGCGGCTGACCCGCTGGCAACGGTTCTGGAAGCTGGACGCGCCGAGCACGGTGATTCCGCTGTTGTGGAACGGAATGATGAGTTTCGGCGGCGGCTGGTTCTTCGTGGTGGCCGCAGAGGCGATCAGCGTGCTCAACCAGACCTGCGCGCTGCCCGGCATCGGCTCCTACGTGGCCGCGGCCACCGAACGCGCGCAGGACGACCGGCTGCTGCTCGCGATCGGCGCGATGGTGTTGCTGGTGCTGGCGGTGAACCTGCTGTTCTGGCGGCCGCTGACGGCCTGGGCCGAGCGGTTCCGGATCGAGGAGGCCGAGGCGGCGACCGCACCACGCAGCCTGGTGCTGGACCTGCTGCGCCGCTCCAGCCTGCCCCGCCGTCTGGGTGCGCTGTCGCGGCCCCTCGGCGAGGGGCTGGACCGGGTGGCCAGGGTGTTCGGCAGGCCGCGGGCGGACTGGTCGGTGGCGCCGGGTCGCCGCCGGTTCGGGGACGCGCTGCTGCTGGTGGCGGTGCTGGCCTTGCTGGGCTGGGGCACGGTGTCCGCGGTCGGCTACCTCTCCGGCACCGCGAGCTGGGCCGATGTCGGTGAGGCTGCCTGGCTGGGGCTGGTCACCTTCGGCCGGGTGCTGCTGATCGTGGCGGTGTCCTCGCTGGTGTGGGTGCCGATCGGGGTGTGGATCGGGCTGCACCCGAGGGTGTCCCGGCTGGCCCAGCCGGTGGTGCAGGTGCTGGCCAGCTTCCCGACCAACTTCCTGTTCCCGTTCGTCACCGCGTTGCTGATCGGCACCGGCGTCACGCTGGACTGGGGCGGCATCCTGCTGATGAGCCTGGGCGCGCAGTGGTACGTGCTGTTCAACGTGATCGCCGGGGCCAGCGCGATCCCGGCCGACCTGCGCGAGGCCGCCGCGGACCTGCGGCTGCGCGGCTGGTTGCGCTGGCGGCGGCTGATCCTGCCCGGGGTGTTCCCGGCCTGGGTGACCGGCGCGCTGACCGCGGCGGGCGGGGCGTGGAACGCCTCGATCGTCTCGGAGTACGTCTCCTACGGCGGGGACACGCTCACCGCCACCGGCCTCGGCGCCTACATCAAGACCGCCACCGAAGGCGGGAACCAGCCGCACATCCTGATCGGCGTCGTGGTCATGAGTGTCTACGTCGTCGCCCTCAACCGGCTTTGCTGGCGGCCACTGCAGGCCCACGCCCAGCGCCGCTACCGCCTCTGAGCACAAGGAGTACCGAGATGACCATCGTGGCGCTGGAGCACGTCTCCAAGAACTTCACCGGCCTGCCCGTGCTGGCCGACATCAACCTGGAACTGCGTGCGGGCGAGGTGGTGGCGCTGCTGGGCAAGTCCGGTTCGGGCAAGTCCACCCTGCTGCGCACCATCGCCGGACTCATCGAGCCCAGCAGCGGCCGGGTCAGCTACCGCGGCGAGCAGTTGCGCGGGGCCAACCCTGGCACCGCCATGGTGTTCCAGAGCTTCGCGTTGCTGCCCTGGCTGACCGTGCGGGAGAACGTCGAACTCGGCCTGCAGGCCCGCGGCGTCGCGCCCGCGGAACGGCGGCGGCGGGCCGAGGAGATGATCGACCTGATCGGGCTGGACGGGTTCGCCGGGGCCTACCCGAAGGAACTCTCCGGCGGCATGCGGCAGCGGGTCGGCTTCGCCCGTGCGCTGGTGCTGGAGCCGGACGCGCTGCTCATGGACGAGCCGTTCTCCGCGCTGGACGTGCTCACCGCGGAGAATCTGCGCAGCGAGCTGATGGCGTTGTGGGGCAGCGCGAAGTTCCCGACCAGGGCGATCTGCGTGGTGACGCACAACATTGAGGAGGCGGTGCTGCTGGCCGACCGGGTGCTGGTGCTGGGCGCGAACCCTGGCCGGATCACCGCGGAGATCACCGTGCCGCTGAGCAGGCCGAGGGACCGGCGCGGCGCCGGTTTCCTGGCCGTGGTGGACCAGATCTACACCGCGCTCACCGGCTCGGCCGCGGGCCGCTCGATCCCGGACCCGCGCACCCCGCTGATGCGCCCACTGCCCGAGGCGACCGTCGGCGGCCTGGCCGGGCTGGTCGAGCTGGTGGCGGGCAGCGGCGGCCGGGCCGAGCTGCCCGAGCTGGCCGCCAAGCTGTCCTTCGAGGTCGACGACCTGATGCCACTGGTGGACGCGGCAGGCATGCTCGGCCTGGTCCAGGTGGCGGGCGCGGGCGCGCACCTGACCCTGGAGGGCCAGGCCTGGGCCGAGGCCAACATCCCGGACAGCAAACGCCAGTTCGCCAAACTCGCCGAGGCCAACGCCCCGCTGATCGGCATGATCACGCACGCCCTGCGCACCAGCCGCACCGGCCGCCTGCGGCAGACCTTCTTCCTGGATCTGCTGCGGCGCGGATTCACCCAACAGGAGGCGATGCGGCAACTCGCCGTGGCGGTGGACTGGGGTCGCTACGGCGAGCTGTTCGACTTCGACGCGGTCGCACACGAGTTGGTGCTGGCGGACGGGGAGCGGTCATGACATTGCTGTGGTGGGAGGTCGGCGCCCGCCTGGGCTCGGCCCTGGTGCTCGGTTCGATGATCGGCCTGGAGCGGCAGTGGCGGGCCCGGATGGCCGGCCTGCGCACCAACGCCCTGGTAGCCACCGGCGCGGCGCTGTTCGTCCTGCTCAGCGTGCTGACCCCAGGAGAGGGCAGCCCCACCCGGATCGCCGCCCAGGTGGTCTCCGGCATCGGTTTCCTGGGCGCCGGCGTGATCATCCGAGACGGCGTCAGCCTGCGCGGCATCAACACCGCCGCCACCATCTGGGGCGCCGCGGGCGTGGGCTGCCTCTCCGGCGCGGGCCTGTACCCGATCGCCGCGGCAGGCGCAGTGGCGATCGTGCTGGCCAACGTGGTCCTGCGTTCCCTGGCCCGCAAGGTGGACCGCACCCAGTCCGAAACGGATCGCCGCTACCTGTACGACTTCAAGGCGGTCTGCCGCGACGCCGAGGAGGCCCACATCCGGGCCCTGGTGGTCCAGTCGGTGACCTCGGCCGGATTTGTGTTGCAGGGCCTGGAAAGCGAGGACCTGGGCGCCTCCGGCAAGGTCGAGGTCACCGCGAGACTGTCCGGCAAGGGCAAACAGGGCACCGAGCTGGAGAGCGCGGTCAGCCGCCTGAGCCTGGAACCCGGCATCAGCTCGGTGAGCTGGCGAGTAGTGGAGTCCGACCCAGAGCTGTAGCCCGCCCAGTTGGCCCAACTGGTACGGCGAGTTTGCCCAACTGGCTGTACCAGTTGGGCCAACTCGGCGTCAGGGGTGGTGGGGGGCTGGGGTGAGGGAGCGGAGGAGGTCGCGGAGGTGGGTGGCGATGACCTCGACGTTGGGTGGGTCGAGGACTGAGAGGTGGTGGCCGGGGACGCGGACCACTTCCAGGCCGGGGCAGAATTCGTCCCAGCCCAACGGCGCGTCATCCCGGTCGAAGCGCGGATCCTTCAACCCCCCAGGCGTCTTCTCCGCGGCACTGTAGAGCACGACCCGGCCGTCATACAGCTCCGGCTGATACCGCTCCAGCACCCTGGTGTCCAGGAAGGACGTGCGCTGGTGGTGCAGGATCGCGGTGCTGACCTCGACGTTGACCAGCTCGTGCGTGGTCATCTGGTCGATCAGCAGGTCGATCTGCTCCTCATCGCCCAGTCTGGCCAGCACGTCGTAGGGCAGCTCGATCCGCCTGCCGTAGCTGGTTTCCAGGAAGTCGGCGAAACGGCGGAAGCGGAGTTCGGCCAGCCGCACCTCGTCCAGGCCCGCCGGTAGCGGCAGCGGGTTCAGCGAGTCGATCATCGCCACCAGCTCCACCTCGGCACCGGCCGCGGTGAGTTGCTGGGCTACCTCGTAGGCGAGGAATCCACCCAGTGACCACCCCGCGAGCCGGTACGGGCCGTGTGGCGCCACCGCGCGGACGTGGTCCAGGTAGCACCCGGCCTTCTCGGTCAGCTCGCGTACGTGGTCGACGCGGTCCAGGCCGTAGGCGGGTTGATCGGCGTCGAGCAGGTCGACCAGTTGCCGGTACACGGCCGTGTCGCCGCCTGCCGGGTGGAAGAAGAACAGCGGGGGCTGGCCGCCGTCGCGGCGGAGCACCCGCAGGGGGGACTGGCCGCTGCCGACCTCCCGCTCCCGCACCCAGCGCGCCATGCCTTCCACCGTGGGCACCGCGAACAGCTCGTCCACCCGCAGCGTGCGACCGCTGCGTTCGGCCAGCAGCGCGGCGATCCGCTCGGCCTGCACCGGGGTGCCGCCGGCGGCCTCGAAGGTCTCGGTGACGCCGACCGGGCGTACCAGCACCTCCTGCCACACCGCGCCGACCAGGCGTTCCGCCGCGTCCCTCGGGGGCACCAGCACCGGCTTGACCGGGCCGGATTCCCTTGCGCCGAGGGCGAGTTCGGTGAACAGCCAGCTTTCCAGCTCGGCCAGGCTCGCCCCGCGCAGCAGCAGCGCGGTGGCCAGGGTCAGGTCGAAGTCGTGCTGTACCGCGTTCTTCACCCGGACCGCGAGCAGGGAGTCCAGGCCCAGCCCGGTCAGTGGGGTGTCGGTGGGCAGCGCCTCGGCGGCGAAGCCCATCAGTCCGGCGATCCGGGCCCGCAACTGGCCACCCGCGATCCGGCGGGCCTCGGATGGGTCCACTGTGGACAGTGCGGCGACGCCGGGCCAGTCCGGGGTGGCGGCTGGGGCGGCCGGGATGAGGTCGGCGAAGAACGGGGTGCGGGCCGCCGCCGGGAACAGTTCGGCCAGCGCCCGGACGTCCAGGCGCAGCACGCCGGTGGCCGCGCGACCGGAGGCGAGTACCGCCTCCAGAGCGGTCAGGCCCTGCTCCGGAGTGATCGGGGCGACCGCGCCGACCTCGCGGTCCGCGGCCAGGCCGACCTCGGCCCAGGTGCCCCAGTTGATGGTGGCGGCGGGCTGGCCCTCGCCGCGGCGGCGGGCGGTGATCGCGTCCAGGTAGGCGTTCGCGGCGGCGTAGGCGGCCTGGCCGGGGGAGCCGAGCAGGGCGGCCGCGGAGGAGAAGCCGAGCCACCAGTCCAGCGGCAGTCCGGCGGTGGCCTCGTGCAATCGCCAGGCGCCATAGGCCTTGGGGCGCCACACCCGGCGCACGTTGTCCGCGTCCAGCCTGCCCAGCACCCGGTCGTCGAGCACCGCGGCCGCGTGCACCACGCCGCGCAGGCTGGCGCCGTCCTGGGCGGTGGCCACGATCTGTTCCGCCACCCCGGGATCGGCGATGTCGCCGGTGACCACCTCGATCAGCGCGCCGTGCGCGCGGAGTTCGGCGATCACCTGCTGGGCGGCTGAGTTCGGGTTGGACCGGCCGTTGAGCACGACCTTGCCCGCGCCGCGTTCGACCAGCCAGCGGGCCAGCACCAGGCCCAGCCCGCCGAGTCCGCCGGTGACCACGTACGCGCCGCCGGAACGCACCACCGGGGCCTCGCCCGGTTCGGGCAGGGTGGCCCGCCGCAGCCTTGCCGCGTAACGGATCCCGCCGCGCCAGGCCACCTCGTCCTCGGTGCCGCCGCCGAGCAGTTCGGTCAGCAACTCGGTCACGGCGGCGGTGGCGTCCACGTCGACCCAGCTCGCCCGCAGCGCCGGTTGTTCGAAGGCCAGCACCCTGGCCAGACCACGCAGCGCGGCCGCGGCCGGGCGCACCAGTTCCGCGCCCACCACATCCGCGCCGCCAGCGCCGAGCAGCCACAACCGGGGCGTGCGTCCGCGGTCGGCGAGCGCGCCGACCAAGGTGGAGGCGGCCACGGTCAGCCGCAGTGCCGCGTCCAGGCCCTCGGGACCGTCCGGTTCCGGTTGCACCAGGACGATCCCGGCCGGTGTGGTCTGGTCGAGCACACTGGTCAGCAGTTCGGGAGTGGTGTCCATAGTGGACAGCAGAATCGGGTGCCTGCCCGCGGCGAGCAGGCCGTCGGACAGGTCGCAGGTCAGCCGGTCGTCCTCGCCGATCACCAGCCAGGTCCCGCTGGTCTCGGCGACCGGGCCGGGTGGCGGATCAGCGCGCTGCCACACGGTTTCCAGCAGCAGCTCACCCAGTGGCACGGTCAGTTCGGTGCGTCGCACCCGGCGCACGAACACGCCGTTGATCTCCAGCACGAGCCTGCCGTCCGGATCGCTGAGTCGTACGTCGGCCAGTACCCCGCCGCCCTCGCCGGACACCGTGACCTGGCACAGCCCGCCCCGGCCGACCTCGCCGTAGACCCGGATCGCGCCGAACTCCATCGGCAGGTGCAACTCGTTGTCCGCGGCCGGGGGCAGCGCCGCGCCGAGCACCTGCAGGCAGGAGTCCAGCACCGCCGGGTGCGCGGCGAAGCGCGGGTTGGGCGGGGCCTGTTCGGGCAGCACCACACTGGCCGCCGCGCAACCGTCGCCGGTGGCGTGCACCTCGGTGACCCCGGCGAAGGCCGGTCCGTGCTGCTGGCCGAGCGCCCGCAGCCGCCGGTACAGCTCGGCCCGCTCGATGCCCTCCCCGGCAAGCACATCCGAGCCGTCAAAGGGTTCGATGTCCACACTGGACACTGGTTCGGCGGCGGCGACCTTGGCGGTGGCGTGCAGCACCCAGGCGTCGTCCTCGGCCCGGCTGTAGATGTTGACCAGGCCACGCAGGTCGCCGCCGGGGATGAGCACGGTGGTCAGCCCGGTGCGCGCGCCCAGGGCGAGCGGCCGGTGCAGGGCCACGTCGCTGGCCTGCACCTGGCTGACCGGCAGGCCGAAGGCCGCACTCGCCGCGGACAGCGCGATCTCCGCGTAGGCCACGCCCGGCAGCACCGGGACCTCGTCCACCCGGTGATCGGTCAGCCAGGGCAACGCCTCCAGGCCGATCTCGGCCGACCACAGGTGCCGACCGTCCTCTGGCAGTTCCAGGTGGGTGCCCAGGAAAGGGTGTCCGGCGGGCAGCGCGCCGCGGCGGCGGCTTGGCGCCACCCAGTACGGCTGATGCCGCCAGGGCGTGGTCGGCAGCTCGGCAGGCGTGCCCTTGGTGCGCGGCAACGGATGTCCGGCCAGGCGCAACCGGCCCAGTTCGTGCCGCAGTTGCGCGCGTTCGGGTTCGTCCCGGCGCAGACTGGCCAGCACCACCGGCTCGGACCCGTGCGCCCGCGCGGTCTCGGTGATCGCCTGGGCCAGCACCGGATGCGGCGCGATCTCCAGGAACACCCCGTAACCCGCGGCCAGCGCCGTGGTCACCGCGTCGGCGAAGCGCACCGGCTGCCGCAGGTTCGCCACCCAGTACCCGGCGTCGAAGGCGGGCCGCTCGGACACCGTGCTGTAGAAGGGGATCTCCGGTGTGCGACCGCGCAGCCCGCGTAGTTCGGTGGCCAGTGCGGGCAGCACCGGTTCCACCCTGGCGGAGTGGCTGGCCACGTCCACCTTGACCAGGCGGGCCATCCGCCCACTCGCCTCGACTCGCTCGACCAGCCGCGCCACCGACCCGGCCGGTCCGGCCACCACGGTCTGCTCCGGCGCGTTGTGCACCGCGATGTCCACATCGGACAGTCCGGCGGCCACCGCGGCGACCTCCTCGGCGCGCAGTTCCAGCACCGCCATCACGCCGGGTTCGGCCAGTTCCGCGGCCAGCCGGGACCGGGCGCACACCACTCGCACGCCGTCGGCCAGCGACAACGCGCCGCTCACCACGGCGGCGGCCACCTCGCCCACCGAATGCCCGATCACCGCGTCCGGCCGCACACCGTAAGAGCGCCACAGCTCGGCGAGGGCCACCTGCACGGCGAACAAGGTCGGCTGCACCACGGCGAAACCGTCCAGCTCGGCCCGGTCCAGCAGCAGCCGTTTCGGCGAGAACCCGGCCAGCTCCCGCACCAGTTCGTCCACTTCGGACAGTGCGTCGGCGAAGGCCGGTTCGGTGGCCAGGAGTTCCGCGCCCATGCCCGCCCACTGCGAGCCGTGCCCGGAGAACACCCACACCACACCCGCGCCCAGCCGGTCCCCGCGGCCCGCGGCGATGTTCGGCGCGACCCGGCCCGCGGCCAGCGTACGCAGTCCGGCCAGGAGTTCTGCTTTGTCCGAGGCGGTGATCAGGGCCCGGCTCGGTCCGGCGAACCGGCGGTGCAGCGCGTGCCGCACCGCGCCCAGATCGGCCTCGGCGGTGACCAGCCATTCGGCCAGACTGCCCGCGGTGTCCCGGATGCGTTCTGGAGAGGGGCCGGACAACAGGTAGCCGTCCGGCCCCTCCGCCGTCGAAGTGGAGGCAGTCGCGGCTACCTCCTCGACGATCACGTGCGCGTTGGTGCCGCCGAAACCGAAGCCGGAGACTCCGGCGCGGGCAGGGCGGTCCTGACGCGGCCACGGCCGGGAATCACTGGCCACCGCCAGGCCCAGCCGGTCGAACGGGATGTGCGGGTTGGGCTCGGTGAAGTGCAGGCTGGCCGGGATGGCGTCGTTGGCCAGCGCGAGCACCACCTTGATCAGCCCGGTGATGCCAGCCGCGGCCTCCAGATGGCCCACGTTGGTCTTCACCGACCCGATCAGCAGCGGCGCCGCCGGATCCCGGCCCGCGCCGAGCACCGCACCCAGCGCGCCTGCCTCGATCGGGTCTCCGAGCAACGTACCCGTGCCGTGCGCCTCCACATAGTCCACTTCGGACGGTTCGATGCCAGCGTTGGCATAGGCGGTGCGCAGCAGGGCTTCCTGGGCCTCGGGGTTGGGCGCGGTGATGCCGTTGGAGCGGCCGTCGGAGTTGACCGCGGAGCCACGGAGCACCGCGAGCACCCGGTCCCCGTCCCGCCGGGCGTCGGAAAGTCGTTTGAGCACCACCACTCCGGCGCCCTCGGCGCGCACCATGCCGTTGGCCGCCGCGTCGAAGGCCCGGCACCGGCCATCCGGCGAGGTCACGCCCATCTGGTCGAAATTGACCGTGACACCGGGCGAGAGCAACAGGTTCACACCCCCGGCCAGCGCCACCGCACTCTCCCCGGCGCGCAGGCTCTGCATGGCCAGGTGCACCGCGACCAGCGAGGAGGAGCAGGCGCTGTCCACCGCCACACTGGGTCCGCGCAGGTCCAGCACGTAGGAGAGCCGGTTGGCCGCGATGCTCAGCGCCGCCCCGGTGCCGCTCCAGGCGTCGATCCGCTCGGCCTCGCTGATCGCCAGCTGCCCGTACTCGTTGCCGCTGATCCCGACGAACACCCCGGTCCGGCTGCCGCGCAGCCCGGCGGGCGCGATGCCGGCATGCTCCAGGGCCTCCCAGCTCACCTCCAGCAGCAGGCGTTGCTGCGGGTCCATCCCGGCGGCCTCGCGCGGGCTGATGCCGAAGAAGTCGGCGTCAAAACCGGTGATGTCGTCCAGGTAGCCGCCCCAGCGGGTGGTGCGGGCCAGCACCTCGGCCGCCTCCGGCGAGCCGGCGTGCCCGGCCCAGCGCTGTTCGGGTACCTCGGAAATGGCCTCCCGGCCGCTGGAAAGCAGGTCCCAGAAGGCTTTCGGGCCGTGCACCCCGCCGGGCAGACGGCAGCCGAGGCCGACCACCGCGATCGGTTCGGTGTGCTGGGGGGCCGCTGACGCCGCGGGCGGGGCGGCGTCAGCGGCCTTCGGCGCGGCCACACCGAGCAGGGCCGCGCTGATTCCGGCGATCGTCGGGTACTCCCAGACCAGCGTCGCCGGAAGACTGCGGTCGAGGTGCTCCTCCAGCTGCCCGGACAGCGCGACCGCGTCCCGGGAGGAAAGGCCATAGCTGTCAAGGGGCTGGTGGATGTCGAGCTGTTCGGGCGGGCGGCCGGTGGCCTCCGCGATCCGGAGTAGCAACCAGTCCTGGAGCTGCCGCTGGGTGGTCATAGCCGCTCCCCGTAAACCCCGCCGAGGTACTGCTCGCGGGTGGCGTTGCGGGCGATCTTGCCGCTGGAGGTGCGGCGCACCTTGCCGGGCGGCACCAGCCGGAAATCGGCCAGCCGCAGGTCGTGGTGGGCCGCGACCGCCTGCCGCACGGCCAGTCCGACCAGATCGGGATCGCGGTCCTCCTCCGATGCGTGCCTGGAGTACTCGGCGATCACCACGACCCGCTCGGAATCGTTGTCCGACAACGCGAACGCGGCCACGTAGTCTCGCCGCACCGCCGGGTGCGCCTCGTGCACGGTGCCCTCGATGTCCTGCGGGTAGTGGTTCTTGCCGTCGATGATGATCAGGTCCTTGGCCCGCCCGGTGATGAACAGCTCGCCGTCGTGGAAGGCGCCCAGATCCCCGGTGCGCAGCCAGCCGCGGCGCGGGGCCGACTCCGGCCCGTTGGTGAGGTGGCCGTCGAAGTCCTCCGCGGACTCCTCGGGCTTCTGCCAGTACCCGTTGGCCACGTTCGGCCCGTGCACCCACACCTCGCCCACCGTGCCCTCGGGCAGCGCACCGCCGGTGGCCGGATCCACCACCAGCACCCGCAAGCCGATCCCGCTGCCCGCGCCGACCAAAGCCAGTGCGGTGTCCGAAGTGGACGGTGTGAGCCGCCCGGCGCTGAGATCGGTCCGGTCCACCCGCAGCACGGTCGGTCCGGCCGCGCCGGTGGCGGTCACGTACACGGTCGCCTCGGCCAGGCCGTAGGACGGGCGGTGCGCCTCGGGCCGCAGTCCGGCCGGGCCGAAGGCGGCGTTGAACCGCTCGATCGTCTTGGCCCGCACCGGTTCACTACCGTTGATCATGACCTTGACCCGAGACAGGTCCACAGTGGACTTGAACTCCGCGCTGCTGCGCGCGGCCGCGTAGTCGAAGGCGAAGTTGGGCGCGGCGGTCAGCGTGTTCGGGTGCGCGGCCAGCTGCCGCAGCCAGCGCTCCGGCCGCTGCAGGAAGGCGAACGGCGTGCAGAACACCCCGCGCGCGCCCAGCAGCACCGGCACCGCCAGCATCGACATCAGGCCCATGTCGTGGAAGAACGGGATCCAGCCGGAGCAGGTGAAACTCTGGTCCATGCCGTAGGCGGCGGCGATCTGGGCCGAGTTGACCACCAGGTTCCGGTGCGTGATCACCGCGCCGCTGGGCGCGCGGGTGGAACCGGAGGTGTACTGCAGGTAGGCCGGATCGTCCATGGCCACCACCGCGGGCCGGAAACCCACCGCGGCCAGCGGATCCACCTTGTCCACCGCGAGTACCTGCTTGGGGCTGGGCGCCAGTTCGCCGTCCAGCAGCTTGCGCACCTGGGGCAGCGCGTGCTCGGTGGCCAGCCACACCTCGGGATCGCAGTCGGCCAGCGCACCGACCAGCCGGGAGCCGTGCAGGCTCACCTCGGGCGCGAACAGCGGCACCCCGATCACGCCCGCGTACAGGCAGCCCAGGAAGGCCACCACGTAGTTGAGGTCGTGCGGGGTCAGGATGGCCACCCTGGCGCCGGGCGCGGTGGTCTGGCGCAGCTGCGCGGCCAGTGCCCTGGCCAGCACGTCCAGTTCGCGCCAGGTCAGGGTGTGCTCGATCCCGGCCCGGTCCGCGCTGTAGTCGACGAAGGTGAATGCCGGACGGTCACTGTCGGCGTTGCGGTGCAGAAATCCGGTGAGCGGCATCGACCCGGTGAAGTCGTGCTGTTCGGGCACGGCGAATTCGATGGGAGTCATCGGGGTCACCCTTTTCGGGAAGGGAGGCAGGAGTACTGGCCGCGCGTCGTCGAATGGCCGGTGTGAATCCATTGTCGAACGGATTTCGTGGATGGCAAGATGCTTGGGTATGTGAACCCCCGCACGCGGCAGACCCTACTTTCGTAGTACCTCCAGCAGAAAAGGAAAGGAAGTGTTCAGTTCCCGTCGCCAATAGGGCCAGGTGTGGGTTCCGGCGTAGGCGTGCACGGTCGCCGGAATGCCCAGCTCGGTGAGTCGCGCGGCCAGGTCGAGGGTGCCGGGGCCGATGATCCATTCCAGTACCGAACCGCCGGAGAATCGCCGGTCCAGCGGACCGCGCCGACCGTCCCCGGTACTCAGGTAGAGCGGGGTGCCGCGCAGCGCCTCGGCGTTGCGGTAGGGATCCTCGGCCAGCCAGCTCGCCCGCGAGGACCACAGTGAGCTGGTCTTTTCCCCCTCGCGACGGAGCATCGCGCGGGCGAAGGCCGGCATGCCGCGGCGGGTGGTGTGCAGCAGTCCGCTGTAGGAGGCGACCGCGCGGAAGAAGCCGGGATGCCGCTGGGCGCCGCGCAGCACGCCGTAACCGCCCATCGACACCCCGGCCCCGGCGCGCACCTCGCTGGCCCGGTAATGCTTTTCCAGTAGCGCGGGAAGTTCGCTGAAAACGAATTCATCCCAGTGTGGGACCGTTCCCATCCGATCCGGCGCGAGCCAGTCGCTGTACAGTCCGACCCGGCCGCCCGGTGGCATCACCACCAGGATCCCCGCCTCGTCGGCCAACCGAAGGATATCTGTCCAGCGCAGCCAGCAGGTATGGTCATCGCCCGCGCCGTGCAGCAGGTACAGCGTCGGCCAGCTATGCGTGCTCTTTCGCCACTGCTTGGGAACGAGCAGGGTGAGTTCCGTCTCCCGCCGGAGTGCGGAAGATTTCACCTGGATGTCGACCACTCGTTCGTCACGCCAGCGTTCACTGGGCATGCCACCAGCCTCCATTCATGGTGAGGGATAAATACGTGAATACCGCGGAACTGACTCGATCGCCCTGGCTGACCCTGGCCGCGGTGGCCGTGGGCTCGGTGATGACCGGCGTGGACGGCACCGCGCTCACCATCGCGGGCCCGGACCTGGCCATCGACCTGGGCGCCTCCATCACCGACCTGCAGTGGGTGGCCAACGCCTACCTGCTGGCCACCGCACTGGCCCTGCTGCCCGCGGGCGCGCTGGCCGACCGCTACGGCAGGCGCGCGGTCTTCCTCTGCGGGGTAACGGGATTCACCCTGACCTCGCTGGCCATCGCGCTGTCCGGCCAGGTGTGGCTGGTGATCGCGCTGCGCGCCCTGCAAGGCGTGTTCAGCGCGATGCTGCAACCGGCGGCGCTCGGCCTGATCCGGGCCGGTTTTCCCACCAGGACACTGGGTCCGGCGATCGGTGTGTGGAGTGCGGTGGCCGCACTCGGCCTGGCCGCCGGACCCCTGCTCGGCGGTCTGCTGGTGGCGGCCGGGGGCTGGTCGGCGATCTTCTACGTCAACCTGCCGGTCGGCCTGCTCGCCATCACGCTGACGTTGTCCTTCGTCCGGGAATCCCGCTCCGGACAGGCACTCCGGCTGCGCACCGTGCTGAACCTGGTGCGCCCCAGGCAGTTCCGGGTCGGCGTGGCCCTGGTCGCGGTGAACTTCGGCGCGCTGTTCGGCGTGCTGTTCCTGCTCACGCTCTACCTGCAGACGCTCAAGTCCCTTGACCCGGTGACCGCCGGGCTCTGGCTGGTCCCGGTGACCGGCGTGGTGGTGCTCAGCGCCCCGCTCGGCGGAGCGCTCACTCGCCGGTACGGCCCGATGCCGCCCGCGATCGCCGGTCTGCTGCTGGTCGCGGTGGGACTGGGCGCCATGGCCACCCTGGACCTGCACTCCGGCGCGGCCCAGGTCGCGCTGGCCACCGGCCCGCTCGGTCTGGGCGGCGGACTGGCCCTGGTGGCCGCCACCGAGGCCATCCTGGCCGCCGCCCCACCCGAGGAGGCGGGCCTGGCCTCGGCGGTGCAGCAGGTGGCCGGTCAACTCGGCGGCCTGGCCGGGATCGCCGTGCTGGGCTCGATCCTGGACGGCGGTCGCGACTTCACCCACGGGATGCAGCTGGCCGTGCTGGTGGCCGCGGCCGCCGTCATCCTGAGCGCGCCGCTCGCCGTGCTGCTGCGGCGGCACTGAGCACCGACACCGGTCGCGGCCGGGAAAGCCTGCTGGGCCACCAGATCGCCCGGCCCAGGTCCACCGCGAGCGCGGGCACCAGCAGCGAGCGCACCACCAGGGTGTCCAGCAGCACGCCGAAGGCGACCAGGAAGGCGATCTGGGCCAGGAACAGGATCGGCAGCACCGCCAGCGCGGCGAAGGTCGCGGCCAGCACCACCCCGGCCGAGGTGATCACCCCGCCGGTCACCGACAGCCCGGCCAGGGTGCCGGCCTCGGTGCCCAGGCGCGCGGCCTCCTCGCGCACCCTGGTCATCAGGAAGATGTTGTAGTCGATGCCCAGCGCGACCAGGAACACGAAGGCGTACAACGGAACCCCGGGATCGGCGCCGGGGAAGTCGAAGACGTGGTTGAACACCAGCGCGGACACGCCCAGCGTCGCGGCGAAGCTGAGCACCACGGTCAGCATCAGCAGCAGCGGGGCCAGCAGCGAGCGCAGCAGCAGGGCCAGCACCACCAGGATCACCAGCACCACCAACGGGATGATCAGCGCCCGGTCCCGCAACGCGGTGTCCTGCACGTCCAGCTGGGCCGCGGTCGGCCCACCCACCACCGCCGCCGCCTCCGGCACCGCGTGCACCGCGGTGCGCAGCGCACGCACCGCCTCGATCGCGGCCTCGCTGTCCGCGGCCGAGCGCAGGGTGGCGTTGATCTCCACCCGGCCGTCCACCACCTTCGGCAACGCCGCCGCCTCGGCCACGCCCGCCACCCCGCGCGCCGCCTCCAGCACCGGTTCCACCGTGTCCGCAGCGGTCACGATCACCGCGGGCGAGCCGCTGCCGCCGGGGAAATGCCGTCCCAGCGCCTGCTGCCCGGACACCGAGTCCACAGTGGACAGGAACACCTCGGTCTGGGCCACCCCGTCCGCCTTGAGCTGTGGCACGAAGGCCACCCCGAACAACAGCACCGCGGTGGTCAGCACCCAGGTCCAGCGCGGCCTGCGGCCCACCAGGTTCGCCACCCGGCCCCAGATCCCGTCCTTGGCCGCCACCGGCTTCCGCGGCCAGAACGCACCACGCCCCAGCAACATCAGCGCGGGCGGCAGGAAGGTCAGCGCGGCCATCAGCGAGGCGACGATGCCGATCGCGGCCACCGGCCCGAGGCCCTTGTTCGAGTTGAGATCGCTGAACAGCAGGCACAGCATGCCCAGCACCACGGTCCCGGCCGAGGCGCAGATCGGTTCGAGGGAGGCCCGCCAGGCCCGCCACATGGCCAGTCGCGGCCCGGCCTGCCGCAGCTCCTCCCGGTACCGAGCCACCAGCAGCAGCGCGTAGTCGGTGGAGGCGCCGAAGACCAGGATGAACAGGATGCCCTGGCTCTGCCCGTTCAGCGTGAGCACCTGGTCCCTGGCCAGCCGGTAGACCACCGCGGCCGCGCCCAGCAACGCCAGTCCGGCCGTGGCCAGCACCACCACCGGCAGCAGCGGACTCCGGTAGACCAGCACCAGGATCAGCGCCACCACCGCTGCGGTCACCCCCAGCAGCAACCCGTCGATGCCGCCGAAGGTGGCCGCGAAGTCCCCGACGATCCCGGCCGGTCCGGTCACGTGCGCGCTCAGCCCGACGGGCAGGCCCTCGCGGACCTTGTCCCGCAACGCCTTGACCGTCTCCCCGGCCCGGAACCCGTCGCTGCCGTCCACTGGCACCAGCGCCTGCGCCGCCTTGCCGTCGGGGGCCGGAACCACCGGCGACGCCGGTCCTTTGAGGCCGTCCACAGTGGACGCCCGCCGCACCGACCGCGCGATCGCGTCCTGATCCGCTGTGGTCAGCCCGGAATCGCGTTCGAAGACCAGCACCGCGGGCAGCACATCGGCCTCGGTGAAGAGTTTCTGCTCGTTCGCCGCCCTGGTCGCCTCCGCGCTCGCCGGCAGGAATGAGGCGTTGTCATTGCGTTGGACCTGGGAGAGCTTGCCCAGGTCAGGTAGGCCGATCGCGCCGATCACGATCCAGGCGAGCAGGGCGAACGCGGGCAGCACAAGGCGAAGACGGGACACCGGGACCCCCTGGCGGCTGGGCGAGGAATCCCGATGATGAACGCCGTCACCGGCCCGCTGACCAGCCGAAGGTCGGGTGCGCCCGGTGTCCTGTCACACAGCCCGCCGGATCACCCCAGGATCAGGGCAGCGACACCGGCGTCATCGTCCAGCGCCCGTCCAGGTGCACCGTCGGCACGTGCAGCGTGCCCCGGGAGCCCTCCGGCCGCTGGTAGCTGATCGTCAGCTGCACCCGCCCCCTGATCAGCTCGGAGCGGGCGGAGATATCGGTGATCCCGGCCTCGGCGAAGCCGGCCACGGTGGCCTGGGCGGCTTCGTCGGCGCCGGACTTCAGCGAGACAAGGTCGGCCAGCTCGGCCGAGTCGGCGGCCCGCAGGGCCTCGGTGACCCGGCCGGCCAGCTCCTCGACCGTCTGGGTGCCGCGCTCGGGGCGGTTGGAGATCATCAGGATGATCGCGGCGATCCACACGATGCCGAAGAGCACGATCCAGGTGCGCAGGCTGCGCACGGCTTTGATGATCATGTCGTCACAGCCACTGGTTGCGGCGGAAGATGCGGTACAGGACGGTGCAGGCGACCAGGACCACGCTGAGCACGATCGGGTAGCCGTAGGTCCACTTCAACTCCGGCATCACGTCGAAGTTCATCCCGTAGATACCGGCGATCATGGTCGGCACCGAGATGATCGCGACCCAGGCGCTGATCTTGCGCATGTCGTTGTTCTGCCGCATGGTGATCTTGGCCAGCACCGCGTCGATCAGCGTGGTCAGCATCTCGTCGAAGGTGACGATCCGGTCGTGCACGGTGGTGAGGTGGTCGTCGACGTCCCGGAAGAAGGTGCGCACCTCATCCGGCACCAGCGGGATGTAGCCCTCGGCCAGCCGCCGCAGCGGGGTGGCCAGCGGGCCCACCGCCCGGCGCAGCTCCATGACCTCGCGCTTCATCAGGTAGATCTGTTCCGGGTCCACCGCGCTGCGCGGGTCGAAGACCTCCACCTCCAGGGTGTCGATGTCGTCCTCGACCGCGCTGGTGACCTCCAGGTAGGTGTCCACCACGTGGTCGGCGATGGCGTAGAGCACCGCCGCCGGGCCGAGCATCAGCTTGGCCGGATCCTGCTCCAGCTCGGCGCGCAGCCCGGCCAGCGCCTGGTGCTTGCCGTGCCGGACGGTGATCACGAAGTGGCGGCCGACGAAGACCATCACCTCGCCGGTCTCCACGATCTCATTCGCCGTGGTCGGCGACTCGTGCGCGACGTAGCGCACCGTCTTGAGCACCATGAACAGGCTGTCGTCGTAGCGCTCCAGCTTCGGCCGCTGATGCGCGTGCACCGCGTCCTCCACGGCCAGCTCGTGCAGCCCGAAGGTCTCCGCGATGCTCTGGATCTGCTGCTCGTCCGGCTCGTGCAGGCCGATCCAGACGAAGCCGGTGCCGCGCTTGCGGACCTCCTCCACCGCGCCGGTGTGGGTCCAGCGGCCGGGCAACCGCTTGCCGTCTACGTAGACACCGCAGTCCACCACATAAGCGGAAAGCGGCACGGGAATCTGCTGCGGCATGGCACTTCCGTTACGGGGGACACGGCCGCGCAGGCCGAGCGTGGGCAGAACGGACATGGAAGGCTCCAGTCGAACGCGACGCGAACACGGGTGTGCGGCCGGAACCTGGCTGGGGTTCCGGCACGAGAGCGCGTCCCGACCGGTCGATGGGCCCTACCTCGTTGTAACAGGCCCACCGGTGAGGACGCGGTCGGTACTGGGAGGGTTGCTGTCCGTACTCATCGCATCTCACCTCCTTGGGGCCGTGGCCGGAACGGTGGATTCGCTCACAGACCGGTTGTCGAGACTACCCGTACCAAGGCAAGACTGTCCTCCCCGGTCTTGCTGGATCGGACACCACCCTTGGGAGGCAGCGTGCAGTTCGGGCGGTACTTCGAGGAGTTCGAGGTCGGCGCGGTCTACAAGCACTGGCCGGGAAAGACGGTCACCGAGTACGACGACCACCTGTTCTGCCTGATCACCATGAACCACCACCCGCTGCACCTGGACGCGCACTACGCGGGGGAGACCACCGACTTCGGCAAGAACGTGGTGGTCGGCAACTACGTCTACTCGCTGCTGCTGGGCATGTCGGTGGCCGATGTCTCCGGCAAGGCCATCGCCAACCTGGAGGTCGAGTCGCTGCGGCACATCAAGCCGACCTTCCACGGTGACACCATCTACGGCGAGACCGAGGTGCTGGACAAGACCGAGTCCAAGTCCAAGGACGACCGGGGAGTGGTCTACGTGGAGACCAAGGGGTACAAGCAGGACGGCACCGTGGTGTGCGTGTTCCGGCGCAAGGTGATGGTGCCCAAGCGCAGTTACGGCGAAGCCCGCGGCGGCGAGCAGCCCGGCCGCCCCGAGCCGAAGGTCTGAGCCCGATGAGCGCACCGGCCGCCGAGCGGCTGCGCGAGTTCGCGGCGGCGCAGTCCGCCGCCTCCCCGCTGTATGAATGCCTGGCCGCGGGCGCCGCCGAGGACGCAGGGGTGACCGCCCTGGTGGGCGAGTCCTCGCCGGAGTTGTTCCTGGCCGCGGCCCAGCGGGTGCTCTTCCGCGAGCCCTGGCACGCCCTGACCCGCTACTACCCGGCGCTGGGCGGGGCCGACGGTCCGGACGGCGAGCTGTGGCCGCTGTTCCGCTCCTTCGTGCTCGAACGCGCCGACTCGATCCGCCCGCTGCTGGCCGAGCGCTCGGTGCGGGAGGAGCTGGTCCGCCCGGCCGCGCTGCTCTACCCGGGCCTGGCCGTGGTGGCCAAGGAGGCTGGCAAGACCCCGATCGGCCTGGTCGAGGCCGGGGCGGGGGCCGGGTTCCGGCTGGTCTTGGACCGCTACGGCTTCCGCTACTCGGTCGAGGGCGGCGGACCGGACATCAGCCGCGGCAAGAAAACGGCCCGGCTGGTGCTGGACTGCCAGGTCATCGACCGGGCGGGCAAACCGGCCGAGGCCTTCGGCAAGCAGGCCAAACTCCCCGTGATCGCCGAGCGGGTGGGCCTGGACGCGGACCCGGTGGACGTGGCCGACGAGGACGAGCTGACCTGGCTGGAGGCCTGTGTCCGGCCCGATCAGCCCCGGCGGCTGCGGCTGCTCCGGCTGGCCGCGGACGAGGTCTTGGCGGCCAAGCCACCCCTGCTCCGTGCCGACCCGGTCACCGGACTGGCGGACGCCGCGGCCCGGATTCCGGCGGAAAACCCCCTGGTGGTCACCAGTTGCGGCCTGCTCGACGGTCGTTCCGGGGACTTCGCGACGGCCTGGGTCGACGCGCTGCGCACGCTGGCGAGTCACCGTCCACTGTGGTGGGTCAGCCAGGAGAGTTACCCGGCCTTCCCGGCCGAACTTCGCGCGGAGGCGACTCACCTGGCCGAGGCTGACCGGGTGCTGAGCGTGATCAACTGGGTCGACGGCACGGTCCGGGTGCGCAGACTGGCTACCGCCGATCGGCTGACCCACGGACTCACCTGGCTCGGTCCGAACTAGCCGGGCGAGGTCCCGGCCCTGGCGCCGGCGGGGAGCGCTCCCCACTCGGCGAGCGCCTCCGCCAAACCGGGCGAAAGGGACCCTGCGCTGTGCAGTGCGTCGAAGATCACACCGTCGATCCAGGCCACCGCCGAAGCGTCGTCACCAGCCCGGATAAGCCCGGCGTTCGCCCGTACGGCGTAGTCGTGGATCACATAAACGCCGGTCGGTGACGGCCGCTCCACCGAACCGATCCAGTACTCGATCGCCCCGGTCAGCCCGGTCTCCTCGGACAACTCCCTGATCACAGCCCTGTGATCATCTTCTCCAGGCTCCACCCGGCCCCCGGGGATGGACCAGGAACCGGCCGAGGGCGGCTGGCCTCGACGGATCAACAGAATGCGTCCGATCGGGTCGAAGACGACTGCGCCGACACAGCGGACGCGCTGGTCCTGGGCCTCCGGCATGACCACGGAGAGTAGTTCACCTGGGAAGGCCACGTGATCCGCTGCCCCAAGTGCGGTACAAATCTGCCATAGCGCGGCGGAGTGCGGTACAACGGTTCCGCAGGCGCCAACAAGGCCGTTAGCGGACGGGGTTGGTTTACATGAACTTGAAGAAGATCCTGATCTTCGCAGGTGTTGCTCTGGTTCTCTTCTTGCTCGTTACACAGCCAACGCAGGCAGCGGACGGCGTCACCGGCATCCTCGGCACGCTTCGTGGCGCGGCAGAGTCGATCATCACCTTCGTCCGGTCGCTGTTCAACTAGCGGCCGGGGGTAGCCACACGTGTTCTCGCCTCGTGACTCAGACGAGTACCTGCTCGACACCGAGCGACGCGTCATCCGCGTGCGCCGGCACTGGGCCAGTCTGCTCTGGGACATCTTCGAGGCGATGGCGCTGCTCGCCGGAGCAGTGATGATCTCCTACCTGCTGCCACCGGATGCCTGGATCATCCAGAACCTCCTGTGGTACGCGGCGCTGGTCATCCTGCTCCGGTTCGCCTACATCGTCATCGACTGGTGGGTCGAACGACTGGTCATCACGGACAAGCGCTTCATGATCACCAGTGGTGTGTTCACCACCAAGGTGGCCATGATGCCGGTGACCAAGGTGACCGACCTGACCTTCGAGCGGACCATGACCGGGCGGATGCTCGGTTACGGCACGATCGTGGTCGAGTCGGCCGGTCAGATCCAGGCGCTCAACAAGATCGAGTACCTGCCGAAGCCGGAGCAGATCAACGACGCCATCTCCGAGCTGGTGTTCGGTGACAAGAAGGCCCAGGCCGAGCGCTTCACCATGATGAAGGCCAAGAAGCAAACAGCCGGTAAGAAGATCATCGGCTGAATGGTTCACACTCGTGGGTGTGCTCATCGACCTGCACGCCCACACGACCGCGTCCGACGGGACCGACACCCCGGCCGAGCTGATGGCCGCGGCGTCGGCCGCCGGACTGCACGCGGTGGCCATCACCGATCACGACACGACGGCAGGCTGGGCCGAGGCTGAGCAGTCTCGCCCGGCCGGCCTTCGCGTGGTCAGGGGCGCGGAGCTGTCCTGCATCGCGCCGGACGGCCGCGGCGGCCGGGTGACCGTGCACCTGCTGGCCTACCTGTTCGACCCGGACGCGCCCGCGATCGTGGCCGAGCAGACCCGGCTGCGTGCCGAGCGCCGCACCCGGCTGCGGCTGATCGCCGAGCGGATGGCCGCCGACGGGGTGCCGGTGGACCCGGACGCGATGTTCGCCGGGCTGGCCCCTGACGCCTCGGTCGGCCGCCCGCACCTGGCCAGGGTGCTGGTCAAGGCCGGGCTGGTGCACACCGTGGACGAGGCGTTCGCGAAGTACCTGCGCGATGGCGGGGCCTACTACCTGCCGCGCACCGACACCCCGGTGCGGCGCGCGGTGGAGATGATCGCCGAGGCGGGCGGGGTGACCGTGTTCGCGCACCCCTTCGCCCGCCGGCGCGGTCCGGTGGTCGAGGCCGAGGTGATCCGGGACCTGGTCCGGCACGGGCTGACCGGGGTGGAGGTCGACCACCCCGACCACGAGCCCGCCGACCGGGACGAGCTGCGCGCGCTGGCCCAGGCGGAGAACCTGGTGATCACCGGGTCCAGTGACTATCACGGCACCAACAAGACCGTCCGGCTGGCGGCCGAGACCACCGCGCCGGAGCAGCTGGAGGCGCTGGTGGCCAAGGCGAGCGCGGTGCCGGTACTCGGCTGAGTGTGACCGCCGACGCGGAGAGTGTCGGTGGAGGTGCGTACCGTGGGCGTCGTGGGTCAGCTTGGACTGGAACTGGAAGGCATGCCGCGCAAGCTGGTGCGGGTGACGCCGGCGAAGCTGGCCACCTGGACCGGGTGCCCGCGGCGGTACCGGATGAGCTATCTGGACCGCCCGGCGCTGCCGCGTGGCGGGGCCTGGGCGCACAACACGCTGGGCGCGGTGGTGCACAACGCGCTGCGGGCCTTTTTCGACCTGCCGGTGGCCCGGCGCACCCCGGAACAGGCCGAGGCGCTGGTGGTCCGGCACTGGAAGGGCGACGGGTTCCAGGACGGTGAGCAGGCCGGGATCTACCGGGAGCGGGCCCGTGGCTGGGTGCACGAGTACGTGGCCAACGCGGATGTGAGCATCGAGCCGGTCGGGCTGGAGCGCTGGGTGTCCGCGCCGACCGGGCGGATCGTGGCCGAGGGCCGGGTGGACCGGATCGACGAGCGGGACGGCGAGCTGGTCATCGTCGACTACAAGACCGGCAGGCACGCGCTGACCACCGATGACGCCAGGGGCTCGCAGGCGCTGGCGCTCTACGCGCTGGCCGCGGCCCGGACGTTGCGGCGGCCCTGCCACCAGGTCGAACTGCACCACCTGCCGACGGGTCAGGTGCTGTCCTGGGAGCACAGCGACGAATCGCTGGCCCGCCAGGTCCGCCGGGCCGAGGAGGCCGCCGACGAGCTGGCCACGGCCGGTGAGGAGCTGGCCGCCGGTGGCGACCGGGAGGCGTTGTTCCCGCCGGTGACCGGACGGCACTGCACCTGGTGCGATTTCCGCAGGCACTGCCCGGAAGGCCGGGCGGCCGCACCGGAGCTTGAGCCGTGGGCGATGCTGGCCCCATGACCGGAGCATTGGAGGAGACGCCGCGCCGGGTCCGGCTGGGAGCGGTGCTGCGCGGCCTGAGCGGGTCGGTGGCGGCCGCGGTGATGCTGCTGGCGGTGCTGGTGATCGGCGCGCAGATCTTCGCCGCCACCGAGTCCTGGGCCGGTCCGGGCTGGATCGCGGTGATCGGGCACGTGGTGGCCGCGGTGCTGGCGGTGCTGTTGCAGTTCTTCGCCGACCGGCGGACCGGGGCCGGTGCCTGGGCCGCCGGGATCGGCGTGTTCGTGGTGGCGGGAGCGGCGTTGTGGCTGTGGTGGTGGAGTTAGACCGCGCAGGCCAGGTCGTCGCGTAGCTCGGCCAGCCCCTGACCTCGGGTGCGCACCGGTTCGTAGCCGAGCTGGACGCGGGCCTTGCTGATGTCCAGGGTGCCTTCCAGGCCCGCGCGCCACAGCGTCAGGTAGTCCAGCGGCGGTGGGCCGGGCAGGCGCAGTGCCTGCCAGGCGGTCTCGCTGAGCGCGGTCAGGGCGTGCGCCCGGCCGTAGCCGATGGTCCTGGTCGGGGCGGTCAGGCCGTCGGCGGCGAGCAGGTCGGCGATGAAGTGCCGGTAGGCCACCGGATCGTGGTCGGTGACGAAGTAGCTCTCGCCTGGACGGCCACGCCGGGCGGCCAGCAGCAGCGCGTGCACCGCGTTGGCCACGTGCGTGGTGTCGGTCAGCTGGGAACCGCCGCCGATCCAGCGGAACCGGTCCGCGCGCACCGCCGCGCGCAGCCGGGGCGTGCGTGGATCGCCCGCGCCCCACAGCAATCGCGGCCGGATCAGCACCGTGTCCAGGCCGGTGGCCAGCAACGTCGTTTCGGCGCGGGCGGTGGCGGCGGCCAGGGGTGAGGGCGACCGCGGCTGGCGCGGGGTCAGTTCGGTGGCGTTGACCAAGGGCCGGCCGTACTGGACCGCGGCGTCCGAACTGAGGCAGACCAGACGGCGTGGCGCGCAGGCCAGGATCCGGCGCAGGATGGCCGGGCTGAGCCGGGCGGTGAGGAAGAGGATCTCGATCCCGCGGGCCGCCGGGCTGAGCACGGTGTGGCCCCTGGCCGTCAGTTCGGTGCGCAGGCGGGCGCCGATAAACCCCGCGCCCCCGATCACCGCCACTCGCACCGGCACGTCCTTTCCGCCGCCTCCATCCAGGCACCGGCGACCGGCCAGGGCAACCGTGGGGTTTGCCGGTGGCACAACGGGTTTCGCCGGGACGGCAGGCGGCCGCGCCTACCTGCGGCGGCGGTCTATCCCTTCGGTAAGTCCTTCGGTTGGGGTGGTGACTCGAAAAACGAATGTGATCGGCCTCACCGGCGGCGGCTCACTAGCATCGGCACAAAGCCGAGGGGAGCGCATGCCGGAACGGACCGTGCTGGAACGGGGGGCCGAACTCGCCGTGCTCGAGAACCTGGTGCGCCGGGTGCGGGACGGGGGCTCGGCGCTGGTCGTGCTCGACGGCCCGGCCGGGATCGGCAAGACCACGCTGCTGCGCTCGGTGCGGGCGCGGGCCGAGGCAGCCGGGCTGCCGGTGGTGACCGGGGTGGGCAGCGAGCTGGAGCGGCAGTTCGGCTTCGGCGTGGTGCGCCAGCTGATCGAACCGCGGCTGGCCGCGGCCGGGGCGGCCCGCCGGGAGCAGTGGTTCACCGGCCCGGCCCGATTCGCTCGGCCGGTGCTGGAGGAGGCGCCCGGTCCGGTGGACGCGGTGCCCGCGGACGCGTTCGGCGCGGCCCTGCACGGGCTGTACTGGCTGCTGGCCGGATTCGCCGACCACGGGCCGTTCCTGGTCCTGGTCGACGATGTGCACTGGGCCGACCTGTCCTCGCTGCGCTGGCTGGCCTACCTGGCCCGGCGGCTGGACGGGCTGCCGGTGGGCCTGCTGCTCGCGGTGCGCGCGGGCGAGACGCCCGCTGATCCGCGGGCGGTGGAGGAGATCCTGGCCAGTCCACTGTGTCAGGTGCTGCGGCCGGAGCCGTTGACCGCGACGGCCGCCGGGGACCTGGCCAGGGTCGAGCTGGGCGGGCCGGTGGCGGCCGAGTTCGCGGCGGCCTGTGTGGACTCCACCGGCGGGAATCCGTTGCTGCTGACCGAATTGCTCCGCGGCTTGCGCGCGCACCGGGTCACCGGGGCGGCCGAGGAGACCGGGCTGGTGCCGGAGTTCGGGGTGGCCGCGATCGCCACCGGGGTGCTCGGGCGGCTGCGCCGGTGCCCGCCGGAGACCGGCCAGGTGGCCGACGCGGTCGCGGTGCTCGGGCCCGCGGCCACCCTCGCCCAGGTCGAGCGGCTGACCGGGCTGGGCGGGCCGCAGGTGCGGGCCTGCGTGCGGCGGTTGGTCGCGTTGGGACTGTTCGTGGTGGACGGTCCGAAGTTCGTGCATCCCATGGTGCGCGAGGTGGTCTACCGGGATCTGCCGACCGGGGCGCGCTCGGCGCTGCACGAGCGGGTGGCCGGGCTGATGCAGGCCCGCGCGGCCGGATTCGAGCGGGCCGGGCCGGACCAGGTGGCCACCCACCTGCTGCCGGTGGCGCCCGCGGGCGTGGCCTGGCGGGTGACCGCGTTGCGCGCGGCCGCCGCGGTGGCCAGGACCAGGGGCGCGCCGGAGACCAGTGCCGCCTACCTGGCCCGGGCGATCGAGGAGGGCCCGGAGGTCGAGCCGGAGCTGTACGCCGAGCTGGGACGGGCGCAGCTGCACTTCGACGGACTGGCCGCGGTGCGCACCCTGGGTATCGCGCACGAACGCGCCGACGCCGCCGCCCGCCCGGCGCTGACCGTGGACCTGGCCAGGGCACTGCTCACCGTCGGCCGCGGCGCCGAGGGCCTGTCCCTGATCACCGCGGCGGTGACCGCGGCCGAGGGCAGCACCACGCACGGCTACCTGCAGAGCGAGCTGTACTTCCTGGGCTGGCAGCACAGCGGCACCGCGCCGATGATCACCCGGCGGCTGGCCAAGGTGGACGGGACGGACGAGTCCGGCCTGCTGGGCCTGCGTTCCTGCCACGAGGTCTTCCGGCTCGGCTCGCCAGTGCTGGCCCTGGCCCAGGCCCGGCGGGCGCTGGCCGGTCCGGCGCTCTACACCGAGCACTGGGGCCCGCACATGTCCGCGGTGATGACCCTGATCCGCTGCGACGACCTGGACCGGGCCGCCGCGGTGACCAGCGAGGCGGTCACGCACGCCCGGCGGCAGGGCTCCTTCCTGCGCTACGCCCTGTCCACCTGCCTGCGCGTGCAGGTCCGGCTCCGTCAGGGCAGGCTCGACCTGGCGCTGGCCGACGCCGAGGAGTCCATCGGCGACCGCGATCCCGGCTGGCAGCCCCTGGCCGCGCACCGCTACGCGCACTACCTGGACGTGCTGCTCGCCCTGGACCGCACCGACGACGCCCTGGAACTGCTCTACCGGATGGAACTGGACGGCGAACTCCCGGAACTCTGGCACTTCAACCAGGTCCTGGACGTCCGCGGCCGGTTGCGCCTGGCCATGGGCGACCTGGACGGCGCGCTGGCCGACTTCACCGAATGCGGCCGCAGGCTGGCTTCCTGGGACGTGCGCAACCCGGCGGTGATCCCCTGGCGCGGCTACCAGGCCCTCGCCCTGCACACCGCAGGCCGCCGGACCGAGGCGCTGGCCGTGCTCGAACCCGAGCTGGCCGCGGCCAGGGAGTGGGGGCTGCCGTGGACGCTGGGCACGGTGCTGCGGATCGCCGGGACGGTCACCGGCGGCCGGGCCGGGGAGGCCCTGCTGGCCGAGGCGCTCGCCGTGGTCGAGCAGGCCGAGGTGGGCCTGGTGCACGCGGAGGTGCTCACCGAGCTGGGGTTGCTGCGGCACCGGCTGGGCGCGGAGCAGTCGGCGCGGGAGACGTTGCGCCGGGCGCTGGCCGTGGCCGAGCAGTGCGGCGCGATCGCGACGGGTCGCCGGGCCAGGGCCGGTTTGCGGGCGGCCGGTGGACGGCAGCGGCGGGCCGAGCACACCGGGCCGGCGGCGCTGACCGGCACCGAACGGCGGGTGGCGGCGCTGGCCGCGGACGGCCGGTCCAATCCGCAGATCGCGGCCGAACTGACCGTGGGCGTGCGCACGGTGGAGATGCACCTGACGAATGCCTACCGCAAGCTCGGCGTGTCCGGCCGGACCGAACTGACCGCGGCACTGGGTGGCTAGGGCAGCACCAGCAGGCGCAGCAGGCGTTCGGTCTCCGCGGCCGGATCGGTGGTCAGGCCGGTGTGCACCGGGCCGGGCTGGATCACCGTGCTCTTCGGCGCGGTCAGCCAGCGGAACCGCTGCCCGAGGCTCTGTCCCGCCGCCGGGCCGACCGCCGGGTCCGAGCAGGTCCCGGCCACCGAGTGCAGCACCGAGGTGATCGCCGCCGGATCCGCGGTGGGATCCAGCGCGCGCAGCCGGTCCGGGTCCAGGTGCACCCGGGAGCCCAGGTAGTCCAGGCGGTGGCAGTAGACCAGCACGCCCGCGTTGATGGACTCACCGCGTTCGACCCGCGGGATCACCCGCAGCACGGCGTACTCGAACGGGTAGCGCTGCTCGGTCATCGCACGTCCCCCGGCAGGTGCTTGAGCCACTCCGGGCGGTTGCGGCCCCGTTCCGGGACCACCCGGTCGTTTCCCCGGTTCACCGCGGTCTCCACCAAGCCGGGCAGCCAGGCTTCGCGGGCGGCGAGGCGGGCGCTGAGCTGGGTGACGTAGGCCCGGCGCAGTTCGTCGGGGCTGTCGAACCCGGGTTCGTCGGCGAGCCAGTCGTCCGGGACCTTGGCCAGCACCCCGGTGAGCAACTCCGTGGTGACCAGCGGGGCCAGCGCCGCGTCGGCGGCCGGGACATCCGGGCCGAACTCGATCAGCAGGTGGTCGGCGGCGTTGTACGGGCGGGCCGCCGAGGCCGCCGCGCCCGGCCAGTTGTGGTGGAAGATCAGTGTCGCGCCGTGGTCGATCAGCTGCGGTTTTCCGTGCCAGTACAGCATGTTCGGGTTTTTCCAGGACCGGTCCACGTTGCCGGTCAGCGCGTCGAACCACAGCACCCGCCCGGCGAAGTCCGGCTCGGCGGTGAACGCGCCAGGGTCGAAGTCCAGTGCGCCCGGCAGGAAGTCCATGCCCAGGTTCAGCCCGTGGCTGGCCTTGAGCAGGTCCTGGACCTCCTCATCCGGCTCACTCGGCGCCATCGCCCGGTCCACCTGCGCGGTCACCAGCTCCGGCACCGGCAACCCCAGCGCCCGCGCCAGCTCGCCGACGATCACCTCGGCGACCAGCGTCTTGCGGCCCTGGCCCGCGCCCCGGAACTTCACCACGTAGGTGCCCAGGTCATCGGCCTCCATCAGGCCGGGCAGCGAACCACCCTCGCGCAGTGGGATGACGTAACGAGTCGCGGTGACGTGGCGGAGCACGGTCGCAGCCTACGGCTCACTTCACGGCTCGCGAAAAGGCGTGGCGCGCAGCGACACGGCGAGCCCTTAACTAGCGGCGGGGTACCGATTTTTCGCGTTGCCTTGTCGTGTGCCCGACGCATCCGAAGCTTGCTTCGCGTGCGGCGGGTACACGACGAGGCGACTTAGGAGCGAAAAATCCAGCGTGCGGAGCACGCCAATTCAACACAGCCAGGCCCGCCAGGTCGGGAGCAGGGTGGCCAGCAGGACCTCGGGGTTCTCCGTGTTGGCTGAATGCGCGGCGTCGGCGACCACGGCGAAATCGGCGTCCAGCCGGTCGGCCATGTCCCGCTGGGTGGCCACCGACCAGGCGTCGTCGTGCTCGCCGCAGACCACCAGCGCCGGGGTGCCGCCGGTGCGCAATGCCGCGGCCAGCCTGCCCACCAGGTCCGGTTCGCGGCGCAGGCCCTCGGCCATGCCGAGCAGACCGGCCGCGCTGGACTCCAGGAACCGGACCCGGAACAGCTCCTTGAGCGACTCGGGGGTGTTCTCCCAGTTCGCCGAGGCGGCGTCGCGGGCCTCGCGGAGTTGCTGGGCGGCGGGCACCCCGCCTGTCCGCAGCAGTGGCTCGCCGGCCTCCAGCGAGCGGCGGCGTTCGCCCTCGGGCAGCTCGTTCGGGCCGGAGGACAGCAGCGTCAGCCCGTCCACCCGCACGCCGGAGAGCACCGCGCCCCTGGCCACCAGGCCGCCGAAGGAATGGCCGAGCAGCAGCACCTTGCGGCCACCGGCGGCGAGCTGGGTGAGCAGTTTGGCGATCACCCCGCCCAGCGCGGCCGGCAGGTACGCGTGCGGGTCGTCCGGGCCCGGCGATTCGTACTGGCCGGGCAGGTCGATGGCGTAGGCGGTGAAACCCGCCGCCGCCAACGGGTCCAGCAACGGCGCGAAGTCCTCTTTGGACCCGGTGTAGCCGGGCAGCAGCACCGCGATCGCACCCCGGTCGGCCTCGGCCGCCGGGATCGCGTGCAGGGCGGCGATCGGCCCGTAGTCGCCCGCCAGGTCGACGCGACGGGCCCGGTGCGGGCTGAGCTGGGAGTAGGGCGGCACGCTCACGTGCTGAGTCTGCCTCACCGAAGCCCGGAAATCGCGAAACCTGCTCAGCGCAGCGCCACCAGCGTGCCGCCGCGCTGTTCCACCAGCACCGGCCCGGCACTGGCCAGCGTGACCAGCCCGCGGTAGCCCTCCCGGTTCAGCGGCAACCGGCCCAGCAGCGCGCCGGTGTTCGGGTCCGCCACGGACAGTCCGGCCGGGGTGGGCACCATCAGCCTGCCCGCGTACAGCGTGCCGGGGCCGAGCGTGTTCTCCATCGTCCACAGTGGAGTCATGGTCGACGAAGCCAGCGCGATCGTCCGCGAGCCGGTCCACCAGTAGACGACGGTCGGCACCGTGGCGGCCGGTTCCCCGCTCGGGCAGGTGGTGTTCGCGGCGAAGGTCAGCGGGGTGGCCGTGCCGTCCGAGCAGCGCGCGCTCAACGCGGTCGTCGTCGGCGCCACGCCACCGTCCGGATCACCCTGGAGGTCGCTCGCGGGCAGGTTCAGCGGCACCTCGGAGACTGGCGCGCCGTTGCCGTCGTAGATGGCCAGCCGCGCCGGGTCGGGCAGCGCCGCGGCCACCCGGTCCGGCCCGAGCGCGATCACCCGGGCGCCCGCGCCGCTGAGCACCACACTCATCGAGGCCTCGGGCTTGTCGAAGTCCTTGGGGTTGGGCTTGAACACGGTGAGCCGGTCACCCGGGTCGTCCGGGCAGCGCTCGATCACGCCGACCCGGTTGGGCGTCACCGCCACCGAGCCGTACGCGCACCCGGTCCGCAGCTGCTTTCCCGGCTGCACCATGGCCCTGACCTGGCCGTACTCCTGGGTCTTGACCAGATCCGAGCGCCAGCCCTCCAGGTACTTCTTGCCGGTGGCGGTCAGGTGCACCCCGTCCACGAGCAGCCGGGTGCCTGCCTCGGCATCCCCGTTGCGCTGCGCCCCGCGCTTGCCGGTGGCCGGATCCAGCGCGGTGACCTCACTGCAGGTGTCCCCGCGCTGGAAGACGGCCAGGATCTGGCCGAAGGCCGGGGCCACCGTGCACAGCGGCAGATCGCGCTGATACCGCCAGCGCTCCTGGCCACTGAGCGGATCGCGGCCGACCACGGCCCCGTTGTCCGCGGTGACCACGACCTGGCTGGTGGTGACGGCGTTCTGGGTCGCGGTGCTGGGCGAGCGCCAGACCTCGGCCAGCGTGGGCGGCAGCGCGGTGGGGCCGTCCAGCATGGGCAGCGGCGGGTTGCTGGTCTGGGAGACGGTGGCGCGGGCGTCGCTGAAGGTCCAGACGAGCAGGCCGGCGACGAGCAGGGTGACGGTGATGACGGCGGTGGCGATCAGGTCCCAGCGGGTGACGAAGGAGCGGGGCGAGACCGGGGGCGGGGGTTCGGCCTCGCCGGGGGTGGTCGCGGGCTCGGCGAGCAGGGCGCCGGGGAGCAGGGGAGCGGCCAGCAGCGGCTCGGGCTCGGCCGGGACGGCCTCGGCGGACGCAGACTCGGCCGGGAGGGCAGCGGGTTCGGCGAGGGCCTCGGTCGCGGGCTCGCCCGGCTCGGCCTTCGCTGCCGGGGCCTCGGGCTCGGCCACGGCAGTCGGTGGCTCGGCGGGGGTGTCGCCCGGGATCGCGGCGGCCACGGGCTCAGCCGGGGTTGCGGCGGGTTCGGCCGGGACGGCGGGGGCCTCGGCGGCGGGCTCGCCCGGCCCGGCGCTCGGCTGCTCGGTGTCGGCCGGGGTGCCGGGCTGTTCCGGCTGGGCCTGGGCGGCGTCGCTGGCGGCGGGGTCCTCGGGCGCGGCGTTCTGCTCGGGCGGCACGGGGACCACCGTAGTCCCCTCGGCGGCCCGGGTACGCGGAACGGCCCTCCCCGTTGGCGGGTTCACGTGGTCGTTGCAACACCTCGATCTGAGGGGTTGCAACGACCATGTCGTTTTCGGAGGACCTTCACCAGCACCGTGACACGCTGCTGAGGATGATCGACGCTGGCGTGCCAGT